>JAFGHU010000141.1 GCA_016929955.1 Bacteroidales bacterium
AAGTTAAAACGGCTTTCTTTAAAATTGGGGAAGTGAAGATAGAATTACTCGAATCGACTGATCCCCAAGGGCCTATTGGTAAATTTATCGAGAAAAAAGGTTCGGGCGTTCATCATCTTGCCTTTAAGGTGGAGGATGTACAATCTTCCTTATCCAAAGTAAAAGAAAAAGGCGTACAGTTAATTGATGAAAAGCCCAGAGCCGGTGCCGAAGGATTACAAATAGGATTTTTACATCCCAAATCTACTGGCGGTGTCTTAACCGAATTCTGTGGTACAAAATAAAATACAATCGATTCAATCTATTTAATTATGCAAATTCAAACAAAGATTAATAAATTGATAGCAATGCGCGAAGAAGCTGCCCAGGGTGGTGGTGAAGCACGGATTGCATCTCAACATAAACAAGGTAAATATACAGCTCGCGAGCGCATTGATATGTTGCTCGATGAGGGTAGTTTTGAGGAATTTGATATGTTTGTAACCCATCGCAACACGAATTTTGGGATGGATAAAAAGCATTACCTCAGTGATGGCGTAATAACGGGGCATGGAACCATCGATGGCCGTGTGGTTTATCTTTATTCTCAAGATTTTACAGTATTTGGAGGCTCATTATCAGAGTCGTATGCTAAAAAGATATGCAAGATCATGGATCAGGCTATGCTGGTTGGCGCCCCTTTAATTGGTATTAACGATAGTGGAGGAGCTCGTATTCAGGAAGGCGTTAACAGTTTGGCGGGTTATGCCGAAATATTTCAGCGCAATATTATGGCGAGTGGTGTTATCCCTCAGATATCTGCCATTTTTGGTCCTTGTGCCGGAGGTGCAGTTTATTCACCGGCTTTAACAGACTTTGTTATTATGAGCAATCAAACCAGTAATATGTTTGTAACTGGGCCAAAAGTAACAAAAACAGTTACCGGCGAAGAAATAAGCACCGAAGATTTGGGTGGAGCTAATGTACATTCCTCAAAATCAGGCGTGTCGCATTTTAGAGCCGATGATGAGGATGAAGGCATAATGATTATCCGAAAGATGATCGAATATTTGCCCCAAAATAATTTAGAAGATCCTATTCAGACTGTTTGCGACGATCCGATTGACCGGATTGAGGATAGCTTAAACGAAATCATACCTGAAAATCCAAATCAGCCTTACGATATGATGGATGTCATTTATTCTTTGGTTGATAATCAGGAATTTTTGGAATCGCAGCGGCGTTGGGCAAAAAATATCATTACTGGCTTTGCCAAATTTAACGGAATGCCAACCGGTATTGTAGCTAATCAACCCAATTATTTAGCGGGTGTTTTGGATATCAATGCCTCGAGGAAAGCCGCGCGTTTTGTTCGCTTTTGCGACGCATTTAATATTCCGATTCTTACTCTGGTTGATGTTCCCGGATTTTTACCCGGAAGTATCCAGGAGCACAATGGCATAATAGCTCATGGCGCTAAATTGTTGTTTGCTTATGGCGAAGCAACTGTACCAAAAGTAACAATTACACTACGTAAATCCTATGGTGGAGCTCACGATGTGATGAGTTCTAAACAATTACGCGGCGACTTTAATTATGCTTGGCCTACTGCTGAAATTGCAGTTATGGGAGCTAAAGGAGCGGTGGAAGTACTGGAAGGAAAAAAAATGGCTTCGATGACTCAGGAAGAGGCCGCAAAATTTATGGAGGAAAAAGAAAAAGAGTATACCGATTTGTTTGCTAATCCTTACGAGGCTGCTCGTTATGGTTATATCGATGATGTTATCGAACCAAGAAATACGCGTTTTAGAGTTATTCGTGCATTTCGTACGTTGGCAACCAAGAAACAAGTCAATCCTCCTAAAAAACATGGAAATATTCCACTTTAAAAACCAACAGATATGAATATAGTTGTACTTGAAATTAATTGGAATTTCGCAATTAGTCTGAGTGTTATCGGATATTTAATCGTTTTACTTGCACTATTGTTTTTGTTTCTGATTTACAAGCTCATTCCACAAATATTGCATTTCTTTAAAAAGCAATATTTAAAAAGAAAATATGGCGCTGAACAAGAGGAATATACGGATATCGCTGTTACAGGAGAAGTAAGTGCTGCCATTTCAGCGGCCTTATATCTTTATTTGAATGAGCAACACGACGACGAAAGTGGTAAAATTACGATCAAAGAAGTTTCACGAAAATACTCGCCATGGAGTTCGAAAATTTATGGCATGAGACAACCCCTAGCAAAATAATCAACAATTTAAGATGAAAAAATTCAAATTTAATATTCACGGCAATAACTACAGTGTAGAAATAAAAAAAGTAGAAGGGAATTCAGCAAAAGTTGAAGTGAATGGTACTTGCTATAAAGTAGAGCTGGAAAACGAAATAAAAGTTTCTAAAACGCCAAAATTAATGCGTGCTTCTATACGCACGGATAAGGCCTTGTCGAAAGTAGACTCGGGCGCATTTAAAACAACTTGTCCTCTGCCCGGTACAATTATATCTGTTCTGGTTACCGAAGGGGCTACCGTAAATAAAGGCGATGCGCTTATTATTTACGAAGCAATGAAGATGGAAAATAAGGTGCTTGCCGAAAAACAAGGAGTTGTAAAAAATATACGTGTAAAAGCCGGAGACAGCATTTTGCAAGACGAATTATTACTAGAAATACATTAATATGAATTTACGACGCTTATTAACCATTGCTGCTGCTATAGCAATTATCAGTCTGGTTTCATCTTTTTTTACCTTTGGAAATGAAACCGAAACAAGCACAGCAATTAATCAACAAATAGAAAATCAATTAGAAGATCAGTCGGGAAATATATTTGATGTCGCTTTCGATGGTGTGGCTAAGTTTTTTGGTTATTCCGGTTTTGAACATGCAACTACAGGTCATATTGTGATGATTTTAATAGGCCTGGGATTTATCTTTTTGGCTATCCGCTACGATTATGAGCCTTTATTGCTAATTCCTATTGGTTTTGGTGTTTTGATTGGAAATATTCCGTTTGCCGAAGATGCCGGTTTAAAAATAGGAATTTACGAAGAGGGAAGCGTATTGAATTACTTGTATTTCGGAGTAAAATATGGTATTTATCCACCTTTAATATTTTTGGGTATTGGTGCTATGACCGACTTTTCATCGCTAATTTCAAATCCAAAACTTATGCTTTTGGGCGCGGCTGCACAAGTCGGTATTTTTTTAACTTTTATAGGCGCTTTGGTTCTTGGATTTGCACCCCCCGAAGCGGGAGCTATTGGCATTATTGGCGGTGCTGATGGTCCAACGGCAATTTTCCTTTCTTCTAAACTGGCCAATGGTCTGAATATGTATGAAGGAAAACAAGTATTGAATCTGATTGGCCCTATTGCCATAGCGGCATATTCCTATATGGCTCTGGTTCCTGTTATTCAACCTCCCGTAATGCGATTATTGACAAATAAAAGGGAGCGTTTAATTCGAATGAAACCGCCACGTACGGTTCCTAAAATAGAAAAAATAATGTTTCCTATCATTGGATTTTTGCTCACGGGATTTATCTCGCCAAGCTCAATTCCGCTATTGGGAATGTTGTTTTTTGGAAATTTATTAAAAGAGAGTGGTTTTACTAAACGATTGGCTGATACGGCTCGCAACTCATTAATTGATATTGTTACCATATTATTGGGTGTAACCGTTGGTGCAAGCACGCAGGCAACGGTATTTTTAAAAGATACTTCTTTAATGATTTTTGGATTGGGTGCGCTGTCGTTTGTTATTGCTACGGCAGGCGGAATTTTATTTGCCAAAGTGATGAATCTCTTTCTGTCATCCGACAATAAAATAAATCCTCTAGTTGGAGCAGCCGGTGTTTCTGCTGTTCCTGATAGCGCCCGTGTTGTTCAGAATGAGGGGCTTAGGTATGATCCTTCCAATCATTTATTGATGCATGCCATGGCTCCTAACGTGAGTGGTGTTATTGGAAGTGCCGTAGCTGCTGGTATTTTACTTAGTTTTTTATCTTAAACCTGAATAAAGCATAGCATTTTTTCTAAAGTAAAAGGAGCGAAGGGGATGCAATTTTAAATTGCAATCTCACATCGCTCCTTTTGATTGGAGGGCAATTTTAATTTTAATTTTTGCTTGTGTTTTTTAATCCTTCACTGGTCATTATCCAATAATTTCCGGCCATTCTTCTTTTACTATGCGACCAATATTCCCATTGAAAATAGTTTCGCATTTCTTTATCTATATAAATGGTTTTTCCTTCAGGTATCAATATTTCGAACCTAACTTGTTGATCTCTCCATTTTTCGTTACGAGTTAATGTAAAAAAAGGATCGAGCAATAAGGTATTCTTATCAAGCTCAAAATGGTATTTGGTATTGCTTAATCGAGCATCCGCTTCAAGATTGTTTTTTCCTCTTACACTTGTTCTTACACTTATTTCAAAGTCGGTGTTTTCTGCCTTTTTAAACGTGATTTCCGGGCTACCATAAAAAATATTATGCGAACTAATCATCGTTCCTTTATCTTCGAAATAAACAGAACCGGATGAATGCCGTACTATTTCTTTATTGTATTCGGGGTTAAAGATGGCAATATTTAAGGTGTCGCTGGATAGCGTATTCAATGATTCTACTCTAATTTGTTTGCTTTCTATCTTAAATTGTTCTACCGTTTTGAGCGATAGTGTAATAACTACAAATAGCGCAATTGTCCATAAAATAGTTGTACCTATACCCAGCTCTTTTTGTCGCCCTAAATTGAAAATGAGTCGAATACCATTAAAAATTAATGCAATAATTGGAATGGCAATCACTAAAAATAAAGCCAGATTCATAGTCATTTGGTAAGGCGTAGTAATTATATATTGGGTTAGGAATTCAGGAAGCGATATGGTAATAAAACTCAATTCGTCGAACTGAAAATTGGGGATTATGCCTAAATAAGTGGCTGCAAAAACAAGGCTTAGGGCAATTCCTACAATTAAAAAAACAAACCCGATTATAATGGCAAGGGCTCTAAAAAAAACGCGTGTTATATTATACACTGCGTGTCCCATCTGATTGAAACCATTTACGGAGTCTTTCTTTTTTTTTTTCAATACATCGCCTGCTTCATTGGTGAAATTGTGCATTTTGTCTTTGAATGTTTCCATTTCTTTATTGAATTTCTTTTCGATTGCCGGAATGGATTCTTTTTGCGTTTTCTTAATCACATCGCCGGCTTCGTTCGAAAAGTCTTGAATCTTAATCTTTAGTCTTTCCAATTCTTCGCGAACTTTTTTCTCAATACTTTGAATATCTACGTTTTCACCGCTCATTTCTATTTTTTCTGCAGTAGTTGTAGCCAGCGGAGTTAAAATCCAAAGCGTTAGGTATACCACAATTCCTACGCCTCCAATCAATATCGTAAGGATAAAAATTAAGCGTATAATCACCGGATCCATATTAAAATAGGCGGCTAAACCTGATGCCACACCTCCTATAATTTGATTGTCAGGATCTCTGAAAATCCTTTTTTTGCTGTAGCTGCGTTTGCCATTTGCATAGGTCTCGTTGTCGCTTTCTTCATCCATTTCAAAAGGTTGGCCTAAGGTTTCGATACAGAAATCCACATCGCTTAAAACTACAATTTGCTGAATATCATTTAATCGGGATTTTAGAATTTCTGCAATTCGGGCTTCAATATCATTTACAATATCCTCGCCACCTTCTGTATCTTTAAAATGCTTTTTTAAGGTCTTTAGATAATCGTTTAATTTCTCGAAAGCGTCCTCATCAATATTGAATAACTGACCGTTTATGTTTATTGAAAATGTCTTTTTCATATGTTTATAATTTTATGTTTCGGCAACTTGTCTCAAAGGGATGCCTTTGGCAGAACTCGCCGGTATATTCATTCACCTGTGTGACAAACTGACTTTGTAATGGATGTTTCATCTGTTTTTTCTTTAAATTATTTAATGATCTGATCAACAGCTTTGGTTAATTCTTTCCAATTTTGTTTTAATCTGCTTAATGCTTCTTCGCCTTCAGCGGTTAATTGGTAATACTTTCTGGGAGGACCTGATGTCGATTCTTCCCATCTATAGCTCAACATGCCTTCATTTTTTAATCGGCTTAATAGGGGATATAATGTGCCTTCTACCACAATAAGATCGGATACTTTCAATTGGTCTATGATATCCGAAGCATAGGCATCTCTTTCTGAAATGATTGCCAAAGTACATAGCTCCAGTACACCTTTTCTCATTTGTGTTTTAATGCTTTGGGTTATGGTCTTTTCTTCACGCATTATTTTTTTTGTTTAAAGATTTTACAAATATACATGATAATTATAGTACTATGCAATACAAAGTACTAAAAAAATCATAATAATTTCATAAAAATGTATTCACAATTCACAATAACCTAAAATACAGCTAGATGGAATGCGGTTTTATCTTAGGAGAGAAGGTCGATTAGAATTGAAGGTAGAGAGGCGGGGTCTTTTTTTGATATAATTAGGGCCTAAGAATATTACGAATCTGCGCGTATTCGCGGTTGTGCTTAGTGTAAAAAGTACAGCGCATTTCGCATATCTTGTTAAAAGACAAAAGCGAATATTAAACCAGAATGCTCCATAACCTGATCAAAAGCAAGAATAAAATGAAAAGCCGATTTTCTTTTAGTAGAAATCTACTTCACAGTTGGGATGACTTTCTTTAAATGCGTCTACCTTTTTTTGCGATACTTTTGTATTGTATATTTTTAACAAAATTAAATCAGGCAAATCTTCTAAAGGCTTAATATTATTGATTTTAGTATTGTAAGCAATCAACTCTTTAAGATGAAAAACATTATACAATTCTTTTAAATTTTTAATAGCCGTACTGGAAATATCAAGACTATTTATTTGAGGTAGTCCTACCAACCACTCTAAATCTTGAATTAGCGTATTATTCAAATACAACACTTCCAGATTGCTTAGATTTTTTAGTGGGTTTAGATTTGTAATAGGGTTTCTAGACAGATCGGCTTCTTTTAAATACGACAAATTATTGAGCGGCGAAACATCCGTAATTTTGGTATCGTTTACTTTTAGCGTTCTAAGATGCTTCAATTTTGCAAGTGGCTCTATATTACTTATTGATCGGTTTTCTTTTATTTCTATCGATTTAAGTTGAACAAGTTTATGAAGATCCTCCAAGGTTGGTTCTTGAGTCCAGTTCATTATTTGAGCAAAAATATTTTTCCAGGCAGCATCTAATTTTGTCCACCAAATTTGAAGTTCTTCAGATTGATAAATAACCTGAATATCCGGATGATTTTCAATGAATTCTTCAAATTGTTTTTGCGTAAGTTTAGTGTTATCGGCATTTAAATAGCGTAAATTTTGCAATTTTTCGAGTGCCGATAAATTATCCACCAAAGTTTGATCGATGCTTAAATTTTTAAGATTTACCATTTCGCGCAAGGCACTTAAGTCGTTTACCGGACAATGGGAAATAGACAATTCCTCCATTAGATTTAAGCCTTCTATCATATTTAAATCGCTAACCTGTGTGTTTGAGATATCGAGATTTCGCATTTCGCGCGATTCGGAAATACCGTCTAATTTGCTTATAGAAGTGTTAGAGGCATTTAATCGCTGAATATTTTTTAGTTTGTTTAATGGAGCTAAACTTGTAATTAACTTTCGTCCTGCAATATTGATATTTTTAATAGCTGTTATCTCGTGGAGCTGTTCTTTAGAAGGGGAGTAAGTATCGAGCTCAACAATTTCGGCAAAAACATTTTTCCACCATTGAGGCAAATCGTTCCACCATAATTGCAATTGTTTGCTTTCGTAAACAACCAGAATTCGAGGATTCTCTTTCATAAAATCGATGGCTTTTTGCTTTCCGAGCGGACTATTATCGCAATATACCTTAACTAAAGATGGGATTTTTTCCAGCCCTGATAAACTTGTAACCTCCGTATTTTCGCAGGCCAATGTTTCCAAATTGGGTAAATTAGTCAATGGTGATAAATCGTAAACGCGTGTATTATTGCAACTTAAGGCTCTAAGCTCGTGCAGATATTTTAAATCATTAAGCGAAGAAAGCTGTACATTATCATCAATATTCAGGTATTTTAGTGAGCCCAAAGAAGCCAAAGGTTTAAGATTGGTGATTAAAGTTCGGCGCATTTTTAAATCGACCAATTTCATCCCCATAAGCGGATCAATACTTTCTATACGTGTATTCGAAATATCAAGGAATTGCAATTTTTCTAAATTCCTAAGCGGAGTGATATCGTAAATATGCGTATTCGAAATATC
>JAFGHU010000142.1 GCA_016929955.1 Bacteroidales bacterium
CCGATTCTTCCGAATCCGTTAATCCCAACTTTAATTGTAGACATAATATTTTTATTTTTAAATTAATTTCGAGCTTCAAAGTACCGAATAATTCCACACTTTACAAAGTTAAAAAGGAACTATATTTACGCAAACGATTCCGATTCCGTTAGTTAAGTACAGATTATTTAAAGCTCAATTATTTTCGTCCGAAATCGGCAGGAATTTCGCCCCAGCGTTTGGTGTCCCATTTTATCACTTTATTAGGATAGGTGTTATTGTGCAACCAATACAAGGCGCGATCTACGAGTTGAAATAGCTTCTCGTTCTTTGCATTCCGCACCAATTTGGTATTCACCTGTTTTTTGCGCAGCCAGCTTAGTGCAGTGATGGAATCGGTATAAACGGTGAGTGTTGAATTTTGCTTTTTTAGATAAGCAAGCGCATGAATGATGGCCAAAAATTCGCCTATATTTACTGTTCCTTCGGGAAATGGGCCCAAATGAAACAAGCGAATGCCCGATTTGGTATCTACGCCCTGGTATTCTAATATACCCGGATTGCCGCTGCAAGCTGCATCTACAGATAAGCTGTTCCATTCTATTTCCGTATTATTTGCTCGCATGGCATAGGCTGCCGATTTATCGTATACTTCTTTAGCAGATCGCTTTAAAAAATCAGTAGGATTTCCGTTTAAAGCATTTTGCGCCATTTCTAAGCTTGCAAACGATTTATAAACAGCGCCCTCGTAGCCCTTAATTTGTTTTTGACAATCGGGCCAGCTTTCGTAAACGCCTCTTTTGTGACCTTTCCAAACAGTATAATATTTCTTTTTTGATTTACTCATTGTTTCTACAAAAATAGCACATAATTGCATTGGCTTTTCGTTTTATTCTGCCAAAATTTCAGCAAAGAAGCAATGGCACAATCCTTGTAAAATCGGAACAAAACCTAAACTAAATAAATGAAAACAGTCGAAATTAAATCTTATATTGAATGGCAAGAGAAATTAAAAGAGCAGCCCAATGCTTTTCTTTTTATTTATAAGAGCGGTTCAAAAGTAAGTGAATGTGCTTTGCATAATCTGGAAAAAGCACTTGATGAGAAAACTGCTGTTTTTTCAGTTGATGTAAAATCAGTCCGCGATATTCATCCAAAATATGAAATCACTACGGCACCTGTTTTACTTTCATTTGAAGCCGGCATGTTTAAGAATACGTTTAAAGGATGCAATGAAATCCAGTATTATTCCTCTGTTTTTGAACGTAATTTGTATGTTGCAAAATCAAATAAAGAGGGTGCTAAACAGCAAAAAAGAGTAACCGTTTATTCAACACCTAGTTGTTCCTGGTGTACAACGCTCAAGAATCATTTGAATATACATGGCGTGAAATATACTGATATTGATGTTTCGAAAGATCAAAAAGCAGCTGAAGCAATGGTGAAAAAGAGTGGCCAGCAAGGTGTTCCGCAAACCGATATCAGTGGACAGGTAATTGTTGGTTTTGATAAAAATAAAATTAATTCGCTTTTAGGCATTGGCGCTTAAAAGCATAACTTTGTAAATTGAAAAAAAGAATAGATATGAAAGAGTTACAGCCATTAAATGACAATGTACTATTGGACATTTCAGAGGATAAAAAAGAACAAAAAACGGCTTCGGGAATTATTATTCCTGACTCCGCAAAAGAACAACCCCAATATGCAAAAGTTATTGCTATTGGAGCTGTTGAAAATGCCGGAATTAGTGAAGGCGACACGGTTTTTTACAAAAAATTTGCAGGAACTGAAGTCGATTTCGAAGGTAAGAAATACCTGTTTCTTCCTTATGCTGATGTTTTAGCAAAAATTGTAGAAACAGAAGAAATTTAATCAGAATTGCTATTAATAAAAAAGCCCGATTTTGTCGGGCTTTTTTGTTTTTTAAGACTTGGGTTTAGCTCTTGGATGAGGTTTCATTTGCTTTTAATACACGTAGGAAATTTCCTCCCCAGATTTTCATTATTTCTTCTTCGGTATAACCTCGTCTTAGCAGCTCTATGGTAATATTGGGCAATTCGCTAACATCGTAGCACCCATCAACTCCGCCGCCGCCATCAAAATCAGTTCCAATTCCCACATGATCAATTCCCGCCACCTCAACGATATGATCAATATGATCAACCACATCTTGAACAGTAGCCAAAACAGGTGGAAATAATTTATCTATTGAGCGCCAGGCTTTTCCGGCTTCTTTTTGTTGATCATCGCTAAGGTCTTCGTAATTCTTGTATTTTATTCGAATAGCCCTGCGCATGCTATCGGCTTGGGGGTTTGTTGGCGTAGTTTTAACATAAGAACTTAAAATACATACCTGCGCAACGCCACCGTTTTCAGCTAGTTTTTTTAGCATGTCATCAGTTAAGTTTCTGGGCGAATTGCAAATAGCTCTGGCGCTTGAATGAGAAGCTATTACAGGCAAGGTGCTTTGCTCTATTACATCGTAAAACGACTTGTCCGAAATATGCGAAACGTCGATGAGCATGCCCAACCGGTTCATTTCCGCAATAACTTCTTTACCGAAAGCACTAACGCCATTATGTTCTACTGTATCTGTGCTGGAATCGCAAATATCATTGTTTTTTGTATGACATAAAGTGATATAGCGCGCACCTCTAGTATAGAAAAATTCGATATTGCTTATATCTCCACCTAAAGCATAGCCATTTTCTATGCCCATATAAACTGCTCTTTTTCCCTCTTTTTCGGTTCTATATATATCGTCAGACTTAAAAGCAAGCGAAGCAATATCCTTATTTCTTGCAACTACCGAATATATAGAATCAAATATTTGCTTGGCTTTAGCATTGGCTCGGGCATGTCCACTAGCATCTCTCGATCCTTGTCCAATAAATACAGCCATAAAAATACCGTCCAACCCGCCTTCTTTCATTCTCGGAAAATCAACTTTGGTTGATGTCTCATAAGGATCGTGACGAACGGCAACATCAAAATCTTCTCTGGTAAAAAGCATGGGTGTGTCGGTATGCGAATCGATGGTTGTAGCTTTTTCGTGAATTTTAAGTGCTTTTTCAACAAATCGTTCTTCATCTGTTTTGCAAGAAATTAGGAAAAACAGCAAAATACTAGGCAGTACTAAAAATTGTTTCATGGTTAATGTTTGTTTGATTTAGAAATTTTTGAACTGAGCAAATATAGAATATTAGCCTATAAATTTGTGTATTGAATTTTTTTATTATCTTCGTTATGCTTATTAACAGCATAAGACCCATATAAATAGCTAGAATTTTCAAAGATAGATTAACGCAAATTTATCCTCGGCTTTTTTATATAAAACCAAATTTGGCAATTTTTTGTGCCGATTAATGAGCAATAAAGAATAGTTCTAATTAACGCATAAAAAGATGAAAACAGCATTAATTACAGGCGCTTCAAGTGGTATTGGGCGAGAAATGGCATTGGTTTTAGCCGAAAATAATTACCGTCCGATATTGGTTGCCAGAAGAGAAACCTTGCTTGATATGATAGCCGATGAAATTAAAACCAATTATAATCTGGATCCGATTGTTATTCCTATGAGTTTATCTAAAAAGGATAGTGCCGAAAAGCTTTTTGAAAAAATCCAAAAAGAAAATGTTCATATCGATATTTTGGTGAATAATGCCGGAATTGGTGATTTTGGTCCATTTAGTATAGAAGAAATTGGTAAGATTGAAAGCATGATGACATTAAACATGCTAACACTTACCAAATTGAGCCGCTTATTTGCTCCATTGATGATTGAAAAAGGCTTTGGTCATATTTTAAATATTGCTTCAACGGCTGCTTTTCAACCGGTTCCCAATTTTGCTGTTTACGCAGCATCAAAAGCCTATGTTTTGCAATTTTCGGAAGCCATCGCTTACGAACTCAAACCTTTTGGTGTTTATGTTACAGCCGTTTGTCCGGGCGCAACCCGTAGTGAGTTTCAGGATACCGCCGGAATGGAAGATAATACAAAGCTATTTTCCAGAGCTCCTTTGGCTTTTTTGGTGGCTGACTTTGCTTTTGAAGCCATGCTGAAGAAAAAAACAATTGCCATTTATGGCTCTAAAAATCGTTTTTTAAATTTTATGCAGCGTTTTTCGTCGCGCAAAATGACTACAAAAGTGGCAGCAAGTATGATGGACGCTTAATCTTTAACCAGTTTTGTCGACCAGATAATTGCTTCTAATTCGCGTAACATTACCGCTTTTTTCTGTTTTGGTGCATATAAAAAACCATCAATGGTAATTATATTGCCATGGGCCTGATCAACAAAGGTATATGATATAAAAGGGCCACCCATAAAGTCGTTTTCCAGATCCCATAAACCCCGCATTTCTATGGCATAATGGCCATTAAAATTTAGCTGTCGGCTTTGAACAGGAATAAACTCATCTGCTATTTTCTGATATGAACCATAAGTGGGGCCCGGTATTTTTGTTTTGGTCAGCAAATCCCTTCTTTGCTTGATTTTATTTGGATTAAAATCTGTAGTATCGGAATAGGGTGAAGAATAAACCAAAATACTCATTGAAGTACTTGTTGTTTCTTTTCTTATCCATGCAAAATTATCTTCTAAAACAGCCGTTTTATATCCTTTTGGCACGGTCATTTCTATATTGAAATCTTTGCGCAAATCGCGGAAAACATTTACATTTTTAAATTTTGAAGCGTAAGAATTGATAATCCTTTGGCGTTCGTTTTCGCGATAGAGTTCCAATGCCGTATTTCTATTTTCTTCAAAAACCTGCAAAAAAGTTTCTATAGAGGGCGCATTTATTTTGATAACAATTTGAGGTGATGCCCATAAATCTTTTCGAGTTTCAATAAAAGCTGATTTCAGATTTTTGTTTAGTTCGATAATAAATAAATTATGATGCGTCTTAAACATCTTTTTATCGAGCGATTTTTCATTGATATTAACGAGGTTGAACTCCGGTTCCGGAATCGACAATACAGGCATCTCACTTGCAAAAGCCACCCGAACACTATCGCCTATTTCTCCAGTCCATACACCGGTGTTTTGTGTAACGATTAATATTTCGTTAGGACCACCCGTTGACGCTACCTTTCCTTTATTTTTTACCTCGTCCTTACAAGAGGAAAACAAGAAAAGACTGAATACGAGTACCGATAAATAAGAAATGTGCTTTTTCATTTGTAATGGGTTTTAATAAAATACAAAAATAGCATCCACTATTAGAATGACCGTAGAAAAGCAAAAACCATTCCAAAAAAGGGCTTAAGAGCGACTTCGTATTTTGAGTTTTTGCCCGGGTTTTAATTGACTGGAATTGCCCAATTCATTTAATTCTCGAATACTATCTACCGTTGAATTGTATTCTTTGGCAATTTCCCAAAGCGTATCGCCACTTCTAACCGTGTGGTATTTTATTTTTTCATCTGTACTTTTTGAAACAGATTGTGCTTTTTGCTCCAGGGCTCTTATGCGGAGCTTTTGTCCGGGTTTTATTAAATTTCCGCTGATAGTATTCCAGCTTTTAATTTGGGCGATAGAAACGCCGTATTTTTTTGCAATTAGCCCCAGATTTTCACCCGATCTTACGCTATGAAATTCACTTGAACTAGCGCTGCGACTTCTTGCTGAGCTGTTTTCGGAACTACTATTTCCCGGATTATAAACAATGAGCTTTTGTCCGGGGTAAATACGCGAACTTCTTAATCCATTCCAAGACTGTAAACGCGAAACGGAAGTTCGGTATCTTTGAGCGATTAAACCTAAATTTTCGCCACTTCTAACAATATGGATGCTTCTTTGTTTGGCTTCTTTAATTTTGGCAATCAGTTTGTCGTGTTCTATTCCTTTCTTCGATTTAAAAGCATACAAACTATCTTCGTGATCGATAAAATAATTGATGTGTTGTCGTGGTAATCGAAGCACATATTCCTTGCCGTTTACTGCAGGAATAATCCCTTCTTTATAGGCCGGATTAAGAAATTCGACATCTTCAATCGGGAGATGCATAAATTCGGCTATTTGGTCAAAGGAAAGTACATCGCGTACGGTAATACTATCAATTTCATTCGCTAATATTCCAGGATCTTCAGGATAAATATTGTGTTCAGCGGCATAATTGAATATATAATTAACGGCAATAAATGCGGGCACATAACCTCTTGTTTCGCGAGGAAGGAAAGGCCAAATAGCCCAGTAATTCTTTAAACCACCGGCTCTGCGAATAGCCCGATTTACATTTCCGGGACCTGAATTATAGGCAGCTAATACCAAATTCCAGTCGTGATAAATGGCATACAAATCAAGCATATACTGACAGGCAGCTTCAGTTGCTTTATATGGATCAAAACGATCATCAACCATAGAGTTCTGATTTAATCCGTACATTTTACCGGTTGCATACATAAATTGCCAAAGGCCTTTCGCCCCAACTCGGCTTCCGGCAGTTGGATTTAAAGCGCTTTCTACAATGGAAAGGTATTTTATTTCCAAAGGGATATTGTATTTGTCGAGGGCAGCCTCAAACAAGGGAAAATAGATTTCGGCCAAGCCTAACATACGTGCCGTTTGTCTGCGACCTCTTCCTGCATACATATTGATATAGCCTTTTACATGCTGATTGTATTCAAGGTCGATAGGTGTTTGCGCATTGAGTATGCCAATTCTTAAAGCATATACAGAATCAGAATATACCGGACGATCTTCTGGTTTAAAACGATAAACATTTAAAATAGAAGTGTCTTTTTGGAAAAAATAGCGGTCGAATATTTTAAGGGCAGCCAAACTATCCAATTGCTGTAAAATGGCTGAACCACTCATTAAGCTGAGGTCTTCGGCAAGGGTGTCTTGCGAACCAAATTTATTATTAAAAAAATGCAAAAAGGCGAGTGTATCAAATACCTGATTTACTTCGCTTAAACTATCAGCACTTGGCTGAATAAGCGTGTCGAAATCATCATTAAGTAAGCGTTCGTTACTAAAATCAGCATCCGAGAATGTTGTGGTTTCGGCGATCTGCTCTTTAACTAGTTTTCGCTTTTCTGATTTTTTGCTGATATTATCTATTTGTTTGCATCCTCCGCTAAAAAGGAAAATAGAAAACAGAAAAATTGGCGTATATAATCTTGCGTAGTGTTGCATGTTAATTGCTATTATTTAGCGCAAAAATAATAGAAAAACAATTGGCAATGTAAGATTCCC
>JAFGHU010000143.1 GCA_016929955.1 Bacteroidales bacterium
CGCCCGAGTCCATTACACAAACAATATTAAGATGGTTTTTAAACGATTTTCGTTTTTCTTTGTACTGACTATGTTTATGAATATTATAGGCACTTGCATTGGCCATTACCTCAGCAATATGACCCTGTTTTGCAGCCCACTTTGGGCCTGTTAATGCACTAATATCTCCAACGGCATAAATATTTTCAAAACCATCGACTTGACAATATTCGTCTATTTTTATAAATCCGGCCTCGGTTAAGGGCAAGTCGGAATTATACATTACCGGATGACCACTTCCTCCCGGAATAAAAATCGTTAAATCACTCACTAGTGAAGTTCCATCTTCGAAATGAATGGCTTTTTCTTCAAAACGTGTAATTTTCTGTCCTTTTCGTATCTTAATTTTATACCTTTCAAAAAACAGATCCATCTTTTTGTAAGGTTTATCGCCCATTTTTTTGCCTGGTTCTTTCATCGGCGCAAAAAAAGTAAGTTCAAACTGATCTCTAAGCTTTAGTTTTTTGAGGTAATGGCTGAAGTTAAACAAAAGTTCAAAGGCCGGCCCTCCTCTAACAGCTGTTGCACTAGGATCCTTCGGATTACTTCCAAAACCAATTGCAATTTTACCATGACCCTGCTGAACCAATTTCTCCAATTCTTTTTGAATGGTTTCGGCCTCATCGGGTTTACCGCAAATAGAATGCGTATATTCTAAGCCGGGCATCTTCATTTTTCCCATTCCCATCGCCACTATAAGATACTCAAAAGAAACCGTCTGCTTTTTTAATTCTACGACATTTTGTTTAGCAGATATCGAAATCACATCATCCAAAATAAGCTCAAAACGATGCTTAGCTGCCAATGTTGCCAAATCAATTTGAACATCGCCGAAACGCTTCTTCTTAACAGGTATCCAAATGGAAATTGGATAAACAAAAAGATAATCACGATTAGAAACCAATTGAACCTGATGTCCGTATCGCTTTAATTTTATTGCAGCTTCTACTCCTGCAAAACCGCCTCCTAAAACTAAAACTTTTGCCATAATTTAATCTTTCATTTTATTTTTTGCAAAGAAAGCAGAATTGACTCATATTCGCAATACCTACATATGGTTAATACTTGCATACGAAATTATATACTACTTTATTGTAGCATATACCTAATAATGGGGATTGACAATCTCATGCAGCTCCTCTATTTTTGTTCCCTAATTAAGTACTACAATATACATTTAAAACAGAACAAATGAGTGAATTAATAAATAATTCGATTGAGAGAAAGAAGCGACTTAAAGCATTGATATTAAAGCTACACGAAGGCGGAACTCAGGAAGATGTGAGAGAAGAATTGCTTAACAGCTTGAGTCAGGTGCCCTATGGCGAAGTGGTTGAAGTAGAGCAAGAGCTTATTAGTGAGGGTCTTCCGGAAGAGGAAGTGCTAAAACTTTGCGATGCCCATTCGAAAGTCTTAACGGGCCATGTGGATTTATCCGGCTTTAAATATATTCCTCCCGGTCATCCAATCGATGTTTTCGAGAAAGAAAACAAAGCGCTTAATCAGGTTGTACAAAATATAAAAGAGCTGATTGCCTCCGTTGAACAAAACCCGGATATCGATATAAAAAGTACGGTATTAGCTTTACACACGCATTTCAATTCCTTACTTGACGCCGATAAGCATTACCAAAGAAAAGAGTATTTACTCTTCCCCTATTTAGAAACTCAGGGAATAACAGGACCTCCGAAAGTGATGTGGGGTAAACATGATGAAATCCGCGAACAAATTAAGGGCGGGATTGAAATTCTGAAAACGGAAGGTATATCGCAAGAAGAATTATTGGCTTCTGCAGAAATTATTCTTATGCCTGCGGCTATAAATGTAGAAGAGATGACCGTAAAAGAGGAAGAAATCCTTTTCCCAATGGCTAATGATAAACTAACCGAAGCAGATTGGTACGAAATAAGTAAACAATCGCTTGAAATAGGCTATTGCCTTTACGATCCGGAAATTGATTGGAAACCAGAATGGGCCGCAGAAGAATCGATTAATGATGCGCAGAAAGTAGGTGGAAATATTCAGTTGCCATCCGGAAGTTTCACACCAGAAGAACTATTGGCTTTGCTAAATACCTTACCGCTTGATATTACTTTTGTCGATAAAGACGATAAAGTCAAGTATTTTTCGCAGGGAGCGGAGCGAATTTTCCAACGAAACCGCGCCATTCTCAATCGCGACGTACGTAATTGTCACCCACCGGCAAGTGCTCATATTGTCGATAAAATCATCAATGATTTTAGATCGGGAGCAGCTTCCAGAGCGCCGTTTTGGATTAACATGAAAGGGCAAATGATACATATCGAATACTTTGCTATGCGCAATGAAAAAAATGAATATCTGGGCACTTTAGAAGTATCTCATAATGTAAATGTGTACAGAGAATTAGAAGGCGAACAAAGAATCTTATCTTATAAATAAGCTATGGAAAATACAAAACTGGTAATCAGTCCAAAAACAAAAATATTGCAATTGATTGAAGCATATCCTCAATTAGAAGATGTTTTGATCGAGAAAATTCCAACGTTTAAAAAGTTAAAAAATCCACTGTTAAGAAAAACGGTTGCAAAAATCACTTCTATTCAGCAAGCGGCCATAATAGGAGAAATTGAAGTTGGCGATTTGGTAAACTTGTTGCGCCAAGAGGTGGGTCAAGAATTAATTTCGATGGATTCGATCAATGCAGAAACAAAGAACAAACCCAAGTGGTTCGACGAGCATAATATTTCGCAAGAATTGGATGTTCGCGACATGTTAGCCGCAGGAGAGCATCCTGTAAATCAAGTTATTGCCGATCTACAACAATTAAAATCAGCTACGATTTACAGATTAATTTCTACGTTTATTCCGGCTCCACTAATCGATAAGGCCTCAAGTCTGAGCTTTAGTCATTGGGTTGTTAAAGAAACCGAAGAATTATTCAGTGTATATTTTTACAAAGAATAAAACGGAATCTTTTCCCATTGTAGTACATAGTTATTTAATTTTTTTATCTTGCGCTTTAACTTTAGAAATAGAGTTAGAGCGCTTTGTTTTTCAAATGCTGCTTCAAACTATGCTATCAAAAGCTAAAGTTACATAAGCTTAAAAAATC
>JAFGHU010000144.1 GCA_016929955.1 Bacteroidales bacterium
AAACCCTTGAATTATCCTCTATTAAAGATTGGCCAATATCCAATGCCACGTTCTAAAGTGGAAAAATTAATGGCAGAATGCGATTCGGTTTTGGTTTTAGAAGATGGCTATCCTATGATTGAAGAAGTATTGAAAGGATATACCGCCAAAGAGAATATCATTGGTCGTTTAGATGGAACAATTCCTCGCGATGGAGAATTAAACCCAAACATTGTAGCGCAAGCACTTGGATTTGAAGAAAAGAAAAAAGAAAATTTGTTGGATGAGGCTGATTTAAAAGATATTATTAAAGCACGACCTCCTGCAATGTGTACGGGCTGCGGCCATATTGATGCCTATAATGCTTTAAATGAGGCTTTGAGCGAATATACAGCCGGTCGCGTTTTTTCGGATATTGGATGTTATACTTTAGGTGCCCTTCCTCCTTTTAATGCCATAAACTCTTGTGTGGATATGGGCGCAAGTATTACCATGGCAAAAGGAGCGGCTGATGCCGGATTAGTGCCTTCAGTTGCCGTTATTGGCGATTCTACGTTTACACATTCCGGAATGACCGGATTGATTGATGCCGTAAATGAAAATTCGCCCATTACCATTCTTATCTCCGATAATTTTACAACCGGAATGACGGGAGGACAAGATTCTGCGGCTTTAGGCAAGATTGAAGATATCTGCGAAGGCATTGGTGTTGATCCTGCACATATTCGTGTTTTTGTTCCTATGAAGAAAAATCACGACGAAATGGTTCGGATTATTCGTGAGGAATTGGCATTCGACGGTGTTTCTGTTATTATTCCTCGTCGTCAATGTATTCAAACTACACGCAACGTCAATTTAAACAAGCGTATTACAGAATTAAATCTTCGCTAACCCTAAAACGTAAAAAAATGAAAACAGATATCATATTAGCAGGTGTTGGCGGACAAGGAATTTTATCGATTGCTGCCACTATCGGAATGGCTTCCATTGCCAATAATTTGCATATAAAACAAGCCGAAGTTCATGGAATGAGTCAACGTGGAGGTGCTGTTCAATCGCATTTCAGGTTGTCTTCACATCCAATAGCTTCCGATTTAATCTCGAAAGGAAAAGCCGACTTAATACTATCGGTAGAACCAATGGAAGCATTGCGCTACCTCGAATTTTTAAAACCCGATGGCTGGATTGTTACGAATGCAACGCCCTATGTTAACATTAGTAATTATCCGGATGAAGAAGCGCTTATTCAAAAGCTGAAGGGCCGTAAAAACACCATTATTGTCGATGCGGATAGTATCGCTAAAGAATTGGGATCACCTCGCTCTTCAAATATCGTGATGCTTGGTGCGGCCAGTCCGTTTATCGATTTGCCTTACGATTCTTTAGAAGCTGCTATTAAGGAAATCTTTCTGCGTAAAGGAGACAAAGTTATCGAAGCCAATATAGCGGCATTAAAAGCTGGGAAAGCAGTTGCAGATAAAAGATAAAGCAAATTTTCTGTACACTTAAAAAGGCAGGTCTGAATTTAGACCTGCCTTTTTTAATTATATAGAAGATAAAGCTAAATAGCGATTCTATAACTAAACTTTACCAAGAATATATTGTGTGGATGAACATCAAATAAATCGTTCATATTTTGATTCAAGTCAAAACTCCCTTGTGCATCGAAAAAGGTTCTTCCTTGCGACCATACCAGATAAAGAGTTGATCCAGGTACGTACTCCCATCGCACTACCATATTGGATCTGAATTGACTGAAATTGAAATCTGGTTTACTAAAAGAATAATCCGTTATACCATCACGATTTTCATCTACGTTATATACTTCATCGGAGCTATTGTATGTTAACTGATTGGTTGAATAAACTTGAAATCTATCGCTATAAGTATCTGACTGTGGATTCGTTATCTGTTTGTAGTTTGAATAGTCTCCGGCAGATGTAAATGGTTGTCCATAGTACTGAATGGTTAAATTTGGAGTTATATTATAATTAAGCCTAAAACTCATACTCAAAGTTTTCTGATTTAAGGATCCAAAAACAAAACGATCGTTTTCTTCAAATTCAAAAACATCAATATATTGCAATTCTTTTCTATTTTGACTTAAATCTGTTTGCATCGAAATGCTTAAGGCATCGATTGGTTGATACGTTATTCCAAGCCAATAATTATCTGTATTTTTCGAATTAAATAAAGCTCTATCGTAATAGAATCCAAAATAGGCGTGTAGTTTTTTTCGCTGATCGGAGCTAATGTTTATATTGTAACTCCATCGACCGGGCTCTATTAAGGCTGGTCCACCACGTAGTGCACTAACCGAGTAGTTATCACCTACATGTGTAAAGGAGCCATTTAAATACCACTTGTTTTTAAATTTTGTATTGAAATTTATATTTTGGGCAAAAAACAATAGATTACCATCAAAATTAACAGCTCCCCAATAATTGTTATTTAAAAAGAAGCTTTCAAAGATACTAAATGGCTTTCTGATATAATAGCCAACCCAGGTTCCATGATGTATTGCATCGGAGGTTCTCATATAACCAATATCGTTGATTTCAAATTCCGGAGAGCGGTATGTTAAGGCTGTTTCGAACAAAATTTTTCCGTTCCCGCTTTTTCCAAGCCTTATTGAAGCCGCCGAACCGGTAAGCGTTGTTCGTGTTTCGTCCAACCTTAAATGGGTGGCGTCGGGTCTCTGAAAATATCGAGCCGAAGAATTTTGAAGCTTAGTAATTGCTTCTTCGTCGCCTCTAATGTTGCTAAAATCAGCGTTTAATGCTGCATAATAAGTTCTCTCTTTCCAGTAGTGTTTAATGTCAATTCCTCCGGTATATGCGGCTTTAGGAAGAAACTCCAGCGCTGTAGAATTTATAGCTCGGTTAACGGCCGTTATCATTCCCCCAATTATCGTTTGGCCTTTATTAAAATCTTGCTGTATTCTGGCTACAAAATAATTGGTTAAGGGCTCAACTGTTTGTTTCCGTTCTTCATTCATAGAGCTGATTTTTGCATTTTCTTCTGCCGCAACGCTTTCCATAATTCCAAGCGATAGCCCTTTCGTTGTTTTTCCCGAAAGCTTAAATGCACCAATAATTGTAGTTGATTCGGGCATATCTATATATTCATTATCGTTTAGCTCAGGGTAAAAATGTGGGCTTCGACCTATTCGTCGTGAATAAAAAAGATTGTCTCTGTTATAATCGCTAATAACCGGACCGCTTGATGGTCTGTAATCAAATATATTTTTGCCTTCAACAAAAAACGGTCTTTGTTCGGAAAAGTAGGATTCAAAAGCGGAAAGATTAACTTCTGAAGGGTCTGCTTCAACCTGGCCAAAATCGGGATTTATGGTAAAATCCAAAGTCAGATCGTTCGTAATTCCAATTTTTCCATCAAGGCCTAAAGATGTGTTGGAGCGGCTTCCATCCGCATAGGGGTTTCCCTCTTCTTTTTCAAAACTTTCTGTTTTTGCTAAGATATAGGGTACAATATCGACTTGTTTTTTGGGTTTGATATTCGCTATACCACGAAGTTCGCCAAACAAATGTACAAATCCCGGAGCATCTCTTGGAATTTCCTGCCAACGAGAGCGCTCTTCTTTTCTAAATAAGTTCCGCATGACTTCTAATCCCCAGATATGATTTTCTTTTTCGCCAAATCTGAGTTGACTTAAAGGAATTCTGATCTCCGCATTCCAACCTTCCTTATCAATAGATGTTTTTAAATACCAGATGGGATTCCAGCTGGAGTCCCAATTTCTGCCATTTTGCGAGATGGCTTCATCGCCAATTACTCCCGATGCCGAAGCCGAAAAAGAAAAGGCAGTTTGCTGATCAAAATCACTATCGATGTTTATTTCTACAAAATCGCCCGGAAATTGATCTCTTCTGGCCAATAGTTTTGAAATCTTATCAGGTTCGCTGTCATAGGCTTTTATATAAAAATAGAGGTTGTTATCATCGTAAAGCACTTTAAATTTAGTTTGCTGCGAAGGTTCTTCCCCCTCGTTAGGTGAGCTTTGTTTGAAATTTCCCGACCACTCCACTTGTTCCCAAATTTCTTCGTCTAAAAGTCCATCAATAAGAGGTGCTTTTTCGGTTTTTTTTGTGTTGTAAATCTTCTTTTCCGTATTATCTGCAAACAGCGGAGCAATGGAAATAATAAGTATGACGATAATTATGGTTGGTTTTAACATAGGGCTGCGTTTTAAATTTAAATAATAGTTGCCCACTAAAAATAGCAACTAGAATAAGCGTTTACTTTTAAAACGTTTTGGATTTAAATTGTTACACTCAACCTAAATTTTATTTCCTATGATAACTGATAATTTTGACCGAATAAAAAAAGAGCAAGAATCTCTTCCTGCTCTTATTTAGGTCGTACCCAACTTATAGCGTATAAGACGAACATGGCGAATGTCCGGCATTTAGAATTTCGTCAAATCTTTCTGTGCTAATATATTGAGGCGAATATTCGGCATTTTGCAATTCAAGCTGATTGATAAATCCTCTTAAATGATTAAATGAACCACAATTTAAAAATTCGAATACGGAAATTATATCGGCGTTCTCAGTCTTGCTAATATAATCGTCTAAATCATAAATATCAACATCTTCAATTGTAGCACCAACTTTTAGTGCTTCTGTTAATGATTGACTTCCGGATGCAATCAATGCATCATATAATGCTTGAAAATCGGGATGATTAAATACGCCAAAGGTTGTAGAGGCCGTATTTTCGATAGCGTACTTTTCAAATAGAGCCTTAACGGCATCCATATGCGTTTGCTCACTTTTCGATATGTTATTGAAAATTGGCGTTTCGTACATAGTATAAAGCGTAACATAAACATCGTAAGCGAGTTTTTCCTCTTCCATCATATGGCTAAGCATTTCGAGTTCAGCTGTGCTAAGTTCGCTGTTTGTAGAAATTGTATTAGGGTTATCCTCTTTGGTACAAGACGAAAGACTTAAAGCAAAGAGCACAACGAAGGGCGTAAAAAGTTTAACTATTTTCATTTTATTGTTTGTTTTTTAATAGGTAATTAAATACCAATATGCGTGCCATAAAAACAAAGAAATGTAAAAAAAATGTTAAAAAAATAGCTAGTAAATCTAACGGATTGATGTACAAATGTATAAAACACATATAATTTATACGTATTTGTATTGGAATAATGTAAAATATTTTCGTACTTTGCGCTAACACAATTAACCTGATTTTCAAATGTTATCATTCACTATTTAGCAATTAATCCGTGAACAATGCTTGAAGCACTTATAAAGTTTAGTATTAAGAATAAACTTATCGTTATTCTGTTTACGCTATCGGTCGTGATTTTTGGTCTGTTTTCGATAAGCCAGATTCCTATTGGAGCGGTTCCTGATGTAACAAACAATCAGGTACAAGTCATCACTACATCACGCAATTTATCTACCCAAGACATTGAGCAGTTTATTACCTATCCGGTTGAATTAGAAATGGCTAATTTACCTGGAGTGAAAGAAATTCGATCGGTTTCTAAATTCGGATTATCTGTAGTAACCATTGTCTTTGATGATAATTTAGGAACCTATTTGCCCCGTCAATTGATTGCAGAAAAAATTCAATCGGCTCAGGAAAAAATTCCACAGGGTTTTGGAACACCAACTATGGGGCCAATAACCACAGGTTTAGGTGAAATCTATCAATATATTTTAGACACCAAACCCGGCTATGATTCGGTTTATTCGGTAATGGAATTGCGTAGTATTCAGGATTGGATAGTAAAAAGGCAATTGTCCGGAATTCCGGGAGTAGTAGAAGTAAATACCTGGGGCGGTTATTTGAAAGAATACGAAGTAGCCATTAATCCCGAGCGCTTGCGGGCCATGAATACAACAGTTATCGAAGTTTTTAATGCGCTCGAAAAAAACAATGCTGTTGTTGGAGGTGGATATATCGAAAAAGGAAACCAAAGTTATTTTATCCGAGGCGAAGGTTTGGCTAAATCTTTCGAAGATATTGGAAATATAATCGTTAAAACGCGAGAAGGAATTCCTGTTCTGGTGCGCGATGTAGCTCAGGTTCAGCTTGGATCGGCCACTCGATTTGGAGCGATTACCGGAAATGGTGAAGGCGAAAAAGTGCTGGGGCAGGTTATGATGCTCAAAGATGGAAATTCAAAAAAAGTAATTGAAGCTGTTAAGGCACGTGTGGCCGAAGTGGAAAAAACCCTGCCTGAGGGCGTTTTTATCAATGCTTTTTTAGAACGAAGCGAATTGATTGGCAAAACTACTTTTACCGTTACTGAAAACTTAATTTTGGGTTTTCTAATTGTTCTATTTATCGTAATTCTATTGCTTGGTAATTTGCGTTCCGGATTATTAATTGCTTCCGTTATTCCGCTGGCTTTATTGTTTACGCTTTCGCTAATGTATATTTTTGGTGTGGATGCTAATTTGATGAGTTTAGGTGCCATCGACTTTGGAATTATCATCGACGGGGCTGTAATTATTGTTGAATTTATTGCTTTTCGAATTGCTTTACAGTGGAAAGATATTGGTCATTTAGAGGAGCACAAAAGGCGTGAAGAGCTCGATAAAATTACACTTTCAAGTGCAAGCAAAATGGTGAATTCAGCCATTTTTGGTCAATTGATTATCCTCATCGTTTTTATTCCTATTTTATCGCTTACCGGAGTAGAAGGTAAAATGTTTAGGCCTATGGCTATGACATTTTCTTTCGCTTTGATTGGAGCCATGATTTTCGGATTTACTTATGTTCCGGTTGTTTCCAGTCTTTTTCTAAAGCCTCCAAAAAGCAGTAATAATATATCTCATCGTTTAATGAACTGGTTAAGAGGACTATATCTTCCATCCATTGAGTATGCGATGTTACATAAAAAAGTTATTCTTGGTGCATCAGTTATTTTATTGGGCATTTCGGTTTATACTTTTTCGCGTATGGGCGGAGAGTTTGTACCTACTTTAGATGAAGGCGATTTCGTTATTCAGCCCGTGCTAAAAACAGGGACTTCATTAAGCAAAACCATACAAATTACAACGCGGATAGAACAAATCCTTTTGGATCAATTTCCGGAAGTCGATCAGGTGGTGAGTAGAATTGGTGCTGCCGAAGTTCCAACAGATCCTATGGCCATGGAAGAATCGGATATCATTATCAAACTAAAACCAAAAAGTGAATGGGTTTCGGCCAAATCGAAAGACGAGTTGGCGGATAAGTTTAAGGAAGCGCTTTCGGTTATTCCCGGCGTAGATTATGAATTTACACAGCCTATAGAAATGCGTTTTAACGAATTAATTACCGGTGTTAGGGCAGATTTGGCCATAAAAATATTTGGCGAAGACCTTGGTATTTTAGCTCAAAAAGCCGACGAAATAAAAACCTTAGTCGAGAATGTCGACGGAGCTTCGGACATTACGATCGAAAAAGTAGAAGGATTACCTCAGATGAGCATTCATTACGATCGCGGGCAAATGGCCAAATATGGAGTGAGCGTTCAGGAATTGAATCAAGTTGTTTCGCTTGCTTTTGCCGGAGTATCAGCGGGCTATATATTTGAAGGTGAAAAACGTTACGATTTGGTGATTCGATTGCACGAAGATTTTCGGAAAAATATCAGCAATATTCAAAAATTGTATATCACTATTCCTAATGGAAATTTAATTCCTTTAAGCGAAGTGGCTGATATTAAATATTCCACTGGTCCGGCAAAAATTTCACGCGATGATACAAAAAGACGTATTGTTGTTGGCATTAATGTGCGTAACCGCGATTTAGAATCGGTGGTAAAGGATGTACAATTGTTGATCGACGAGCATATTCAATTGCCCTCAGGTTATTTTGTAAGTTATGGAGGCCAATTTGAAAACCTTCGTTCGGCTAAAGCCCGACTTTTAATTGCGGTGCCTGTGGCCTTACTTTTAATTTTTATCCTCTTGCATTTTGCATTTGGTTCGGTTAAAGAAGCTTTAATGGTGTATACTGCTATTCCACTATCGGCAGTTGGAGGCGTATTTTTGCTGTGGCTCCGCGATTTGCCTTTTAGTATTTCGGCAGGGGTTGG
Source organism: Bacteroidales bacterium (assembly GCA_016929955.1). Classification (GTDB taxonomy): domain Bacteria; phylum Bacteroidota; class Bacteroidia; order Bacteroidales; family UBA12170; genus UBA12170. The sequence goes on from JAFGHU010000144.1 coordinate 8,051, forward strand.
TTTTATAGCCCTTTTCGGGATAGCTGTTTTGAATGGCATTGTGCTTATCGAGCATTTTAAAGAGCTCAAAGAACAAGGCATCACAGATATTAAACAGCGTGTAATTCAGGGCGCTTCAGAACGTATGCGTGCAGTGCTCTTAACAGCTTCGGCGGCGGCTTTAGGTTTCTTTCCTATGGCTTTTTCGCATGGCTCGGGAGCTGAAGTACAGCGTCCTTTAGCTACTGTTGTTATAGGAGGTTTGGTAACTTCAACACTGCTTACTTTAATTGTGCTTCCTATTTTGTATTATCTCTACGAAAAATCGAAAGAAAGAAGACTAATGAAAAATAAAACGCTAACGGCGAGTGTATTGCTCTTCTTTATGCTCTTACCTTTTGCCGGTAAATCGCAACAAATAATCACTTTAGATCAAGCCATTGAAATCGGAATGGAAAACAGCAGCACAATTAAGGCCGCATCGCTTTCGGTTGATGAAAAGCAGGCTTTAATCGGTGCCTCTTTCGATTTGGAAAAAACGAATGTGTATTATCAATATGATGAAAACAATATTGGATTAAACGGATTGCCCATAAAAGTTTGGGGCATTTCTCAGGCCATTCGTTTTCCTAGTGTTTATATTGCTCAGCGTAGCCTTGCACAAAAAGAACTGGAGATGCAAAAGGCACAATTTGAGCTTGTAAAAAACCGATTTTTAGAAGACCTTACTTTGGCGTATTATCAATTGGTTTATTTACAGCATAAACGAAGTATTCTGGCTCATTTAGATAGTTTATATTCCAATATTGCTCAAACAGCAAAACGTAAATATACCTTAGGGGAGCAGAATTATTTGGAAATGCTTAATACACAAGCGCGGCAACAAGAAATACGGATGCGATTAAAACAATTGGACGAAGATATCAATATAGGACAAGTTGCTTTAAATCGGTTTTTGATGTTAGACAATGATTTTAAACCGGCAGATACACATTTGACCAAGCTGGAAGTGTATTCTTATTCACTCGATTTGCATCCCGAAATCCTACTTTTGTCTAAGCAAAAGCAAAATGCCTTATCGCTTAATAAATTGGCAAAAGCCAATCGTATGCCGGATTTGAGTCTGGATTATTTTCAAGGAAAAAACAATGGCCCTGCAGCTCAACTGTATCAGGGTTTTTCTGTAGGCGTATCACTTCCTTTGTGGTTTGGGGCTTCTCAATCAAAAATAAAGGCATCGGCAATTCAGCAAAAAGTAGTCGATCAGAATTACACAAGTATTTATTTTCAGCTGCAAGCCCGACAAAAAAGTTTACTGGGCGCCTTGAGCCGCGATGAACAAGCCTTATTATACTACCAAAGCAATGGTAAGAAATTGGCTGATGAACTGCTAAAAGTGGCTAATAAAAGTTATCAGCACGGAGAAATCGATTTTCTTCAATTTCTGCAAAGCGTGCAAAGCGCCCAACTTATTGAGCTTGATTACCTCGATAATTTAAATTCATACAATCAAAATACGATTCGTTTAAAATATTTAAATCTAAACTAATGAAGACAATTAAAGCCTTTATATTTCTCATTTTTGCGCTAGTGCTAATAAGCGCTTGCAAGAATAGTGCAGAACCTGTAGAAAATAATCAGGAAAAATCAGGTAACACCAATCAATTTTTAGTTTCCAAAAGTCTTTTCGAAACTACGAATATGAACATAGGTCAAGTAAGCAATCACGATTTCTACGATATTGTGCAAGCCACCGGAGTGATTGAAGTACCTATGAGTGCTAAGGCAAAAGTGAGTCCGATGATTGCCGGATTTGTGAGCAAGCTTCCTTTTATTATAGGCGATTATGTAAAAAAAGGAGCGCTCTTGTTTGAGTTAAAAACAACCACTTTTATCCAACTTCAGCAAACTTATCTGGAAGCAAAAGCAGAATTGGCCTATTTACAAAGCGAATTTGAACGCCAAAAACTATTAGCCCAAGAAAATATCAACAGTAAAAAAAGTTTTCAGAAAGCAAGCAGCGATTATAACTTGAAAAAGGCGCAGTATCAGGGATTGAAAGAAACTTTGGAGCTTTTGCATGTGGATATGAATAAGCTGGATAAGGGAATGTATACTCCAGATGTTCGGGTTTACGCACCAATTGATGGATATATTACTGATATTAAGGCTTCAATTGGATCTTATGTAGAGCCCAACGAAGTATTATTGTCGTTGGTAAATACATCGCACAAGCATTTGGAGCTTGAGGTATTTGAGAAAGACGTTTTGAAAATTGAACGAGGCCAAGGTATTCGTTTTCGGGTTCCTGATGCCGGAAATCTCTATTACAACGGTGTTGTAATTCAGGTAAATAAAGTGATAGATATGGATAGGCGCACTATACTGGTTCATGGGCATTTGGCCGATGAAAATGTAAAATTTCTACAAGGCATGTATGTCGAAGGCGAAATTTTAACCAATAAAATAAATGGCGTTGCCGTGCCTTCTCGTGCTGTGGCAGAAGAAAACGGTCAAGCTTATCTACTACGATTTCAAGAAGTATCGGGCAATGACTTTGTTTTTGAAAAAGTCTTTGTCAAATTAGGTCGTGTTACCGAGCAGTTTTCTCAAATAGTAAGCGATAATCTTGCGCCTGGCGACAAAATTTTGGATAAAGGTGTTTTTCGTTTAGTAGGGAATTAATCTACCGAATAAACACTAATTCCGTAATGTTCCTGATCGTGTGGAGGCGATGAATTCCAATCCCGATAGGAATGTGAGCCATCGCTTTCGTAATATACGGTATACTTGCCCTTAGGCAATAAAATGGTTCCGTCGTAGAGTCTGTTTTTACTGGCTCCTCCGGCGGGATCAGTATTTCTGTAGGTCATTTCCCAAACAATTTTTCCTGTTTCTTGGTTTTTAATCCAACCCACATCATCCATATCACCGCCACTACCTTCGCCTATTGCATAGATTCTAATTTTGGCATCATGGCTTAACGTAAAAGACTGGTTTGTGTATACATTATCTCTAACTCTAATGATTTGAGCCAGTATATTTTTTTCAGTATCTGGCGCAGAATCGAGCAAAACAAAATCATTTGAATTGTCGGCACCCAAAATACTTAGTCCCCATAAATCGGGCATTAGCGGTGGCGCCGAATTCCAATCGCGGTAAGCGTGAGAGCCATCCGTAACATAATAGGCCATATAATTTCCTTTTTTAAGCTCAATTTCTTCGTTTATCATTCGGTTTTTTGTTGCTCCTCCTGCATATTCCGAATTTCTTTCTCTAAATTTCCAGACCGTTTCGTGGGTATCTGTATTTACAATCCAGCCGTAATCTGCCATATCGTAATCACCCGAGCGTTCGCCAAGAGAATAAACCCGAATATGCATATCTTTTTTCAGCTGAAAAGCCTGACTTAAGTATGCGTTATTGCGAGCAGGTGCGAGTTGTAAAACATAGGGATTTGTATTTTCGTTGATTGTAACTTTGTTTTTGTCCTTATCATCAGCCCAGATTGAAATTCCCCAAGATTGCGGATCATCAGGTGGAAGCGCATTCCATATATCGTAAGAATGACTATCATCGGAAATATAATACAGCGTATAATCTCCTTTTTTAAAATCTATTTTTTCGGATACCAGTTTGTTTTTTCTACCTCCACCTGCAGGGTTATACTTGGTATCATCGTCGGGCCAAATTTTTTCGAGGGTTTTTGAATCAACAATCCAGGCAAAGTCAAATTGTTCACGATCGTATTGTTCAAAAATACCATATATATTTAGCTCGACGTCTGTTTTTACAGAAAAGTCCTGTTTAATAAACTCATTATTTCCGGCTCTAATGATAGAAACTAGCGCATGATCTGCAAATGCATCCATATCTTTATATGGATTATTCTTTGTAAAGCTGTTTTCAGGGCCTCTTAAAGTCATCGAAAAACGTGAATATCTAATATCGTTCTTTCGGTTATCCTTTAAATCACCGTTAAAAATTAAATTAATAATCTCCCCCAGCGTGATGTCATTATCCTCAAAATCGTTATCTAAACCTGCTGCATAATACACTTCATAATCTCCCTTGGGTAGTGTAATTTCTTTTTCAAAATCGAATACTCCCGAGTATCGATATTTATTAAATCTATCCGAATCATTTTCAAGCAAACTCCAGACTATTTCGCGTGTTTTGCTGTCGATAATCCAGCCGTAAAACAATAAATCATTGCCTAGGCGCTCGTACAAGCCTCCGCTGCCTTCAAGTTGTAGGGTGGTTTCTTTACTTAGTTGAAATCCTTCCACATCAATCTTTCCGGTTCTAAGGTAGCCAACTTCTATTAGCGTGCTATTTTCTTGTGCATAAAGAGATTCTCCCATTAGAAATAGACCAAGGAGAAGTATTGGTAATACGAATCTGAATGTTTTCATGAAATTTCTATTTTGATTGATAATACATTGTACTTATGCTTCTGACGAGGATTGATGGTTTTGGTTACAATTCACAGGTGGTCATATACTATACTTTCTATAAAAGCTACAAGCTAAACAAGTTTTATGCGATTAGATATTTTTTAATTTGGCGTTTTACTGATTTGGTTTATCACACGAATAGATATAGTCGGAATATGTTTTTACGCCGCTTATTTCGAATTTTTTAAAATGTACGCAGTTGGGTGTAAATCTTAATAATTTCACGGGAATGTATGCTTTTCTGCATAGGTTTCGGAGAGATTATTTTCTAATTACCAAGCAATATATTGAATATATATTAACATAAATAGCCAAGTTATCAACAATTAACCTGTGCGTTAACGTGTGCGGAGCGTGGTACTCTCAAACTCCCTTTTTTTACTTGTTTTCAATACTATTTTTGTAGCAAAGAGTTTATTTATTGTTTTATAACAAGTCATTAAAAAATATGATTATGCAAAAATTTAAAGTTTTATTTATTATGCTTTTGGGTATAGAATTGCTAAGCGTGCAGCATTCTTTTGCCCAGACTGGCACAATTAAGGGGACTGTTATAGATGCTCAGTCCCAAGAAACTCTCGTTGGTGCGACAGTTCAAATTGAGGGGTCGCAGCTAGGGACTATTACGGATATGGATGGATATTATGAGTTTCAAAATTTGGAGGCAGGGACCTATCCTCTAAAAGTTTCATTTGTAGGTTATTCTTCTAAGCAAACGGAAGTTAATCTTAAATCAGATCAGGAAATTATACTGAATTTTGAATTAAGTTCTGATTTGATGGGCCTTGATGAGGTAGTGGTAACCGGAGTCGTAAATGAAAAGTCCGCATTAAGATCTGCTGATGCGCTAACTTCCCTCAAGCCAAAATTCTTATCTGAACTTGGAGCACAGACAACCGCTGAGATATTTAAGGCAATTCCGGGTATTCATGTTGAGTCTTCTGGCGGTGAAGGTAATGCTAATATTTCCGTGCGCGGAATTCCTGTGGCATCAGGTGGTTCGAAGTTTTTACTTTTACAAGAAGACGGACTTCCTGTACTACAATTTGGCGATATTTCTTTCGGTAACTCTGATATCTTTCTACGCTACGACAAGTCGGTTAACAGGATAGAAGCGCTAAAAGGAGGTTCAGCCTCAACTATGGCTAGTAACTCTCCGGCGGGTATCATTAATTTTATTAGTAATACAGGTGTTACAGAAGGAGGTGTAATTTCTACTACTTTTGGTCTTGATTATCGCTCTCTTCGAACGGATTTTAATTTTGGTGGTCCGCTTGGAAATGGATTTAGATATAATGTGGGCGGATTCTTTAGATCAGGAGAAGGTCCTAGTAACCCTGGTTTTACCGGCAACTATGGCGGCCAGATTAAAGCAAATTTTACCAAACAATTTAAAAAAGGGTATGCCAGAGTGTATTTTAAATACCTTAACGATAGAGCGATAAGTTATATGCCGATGCCTGTGAAAGTCACTGGAACTTCTGATGACCCAACTTACGAATCTATAGAAGGTTACGATTTGACAAACAGCACATTACAAAGCCCTGAATTTGCTCTACTTCATGGAATTGACGCGGCAGGTAATAGAAGAACCAGTAATATTACAGACGGAATGCATCCTTTAGTCCTATCAGTGGGTGCTGAGTTTGACTTTGATATTGGAAACGGATGGAGATTCAAAGATAAATCCAGAATGGCCTTTACAAGTGGAACATTTAACTCTCCCTTCCCTGCGCAAGTAGGTACTGCTGATGATATAGCGACAAGTCTTGCAGGAGCGGGTTATACTATGAGTTATGCCAATGGTAATAATGCTGGAGTGGCTTTAAGCCCGACTCAAATTGAAAACCTGAATGGAAATGGTTTAGCTATGATTATTCACAGTTTTGATGTGGAAATGAATAACTTAAACAATTTTACTAACGATATGTTTTTGACCAAAGACTTAGGAAAAGCCAAGCTAACTTTAGGTTACTACAATGCCTATCAAAAAATTAATATGAGTTGGCTATGGCAATCCTATCTGACAGATGTTAGCGGTGACGGAGGGCCACGTTTAATGGATGTTCAAAGTTCCGACGAATCTTACAATACCGAAAATGGACTAGTTGCTTATGGTGTTCCATTGTGGGGCAA
>JAFGHU010000145.1 GCA_016929955.1 Bacteroidales bacterium
ACGATTAGGAGATCGTATTTGAAGTCAAGCATACTCAGCGATTAAGCTTAGCGAAGGTTCGCCTGGCAAGCGCACAGACCGCTAATTATATGTGCCTTGATTTTTAATACTTTGCGTTCCTTGCGGTTTTCCTTGCGTTCTTTGCGGTTAAATTCGTTTTTTTACTACTAAAATCACAAAGCACAAAGGCACGAAATCTTATTTTCTTTGTGTTGCCGTGCCTCTGTGGTAAAATAAGCATTTACAAGCGTTCCAATTTATAAGCACGCGTTGCAAATGCGCGCGAGCGGAGGACGGAACTCACTAAACTACATATTCTCTACCCCTATTCAATCCCAACGGGATTTTACCGGATCGAATATATTGCTCTAATATTTAGCCCAAATTATGCACAAAGGCACAACGGAAAATCGAATCTCCGAGCCTCTGTGCCTCTTGGTAAAATAAGCATTTATAAGCGCTCCAACTCCACCGTAAAATGGCGCATAATAGGCGCTTCTTTAATAATTTTTACACCACGCTTGATATCGTTTCTTCGGGCATAAACATTGCCTAAAGCAGCTGCCACATATTCCATATGATTATTGGTATAGGTTCTACGTGGAATAGCCAAACGAAGCAACTCCAATTCAGGATAACGGTTTTCTCTGGTCACCGGATCTCTATCCGCTAAAATGGCACCGATTTCAACAGCACGAACACCGGCTTCAAGATAAAGCTCAATGGCCAACGTTTGTGCCGGAAATTCTTCTTTTGGAACATGAGGTAAAAAACGTTTTACATCCACAAAAATAGCATGACCGCCAAAGGGTTCTTGCGAGGGGACACCAAAATCTTTCAAACGCTGTCCCAGAAATGCCACTTGCTTTATACGCGAATCCAAGGTATCAAATTCGGTGCCTTCATAAAGGCCCTGAGCAAGTGCATTCATATCCCTACCCGACATCCCTCCATAGGTGATATAGCCTTCGAAAATAATTCCAAAAACACTGGCCTGTTTAAATAAATCTTCGTCTTTAAATCCAATAAAACCGCCCATATTCACGATGGCATCTTTCTTGGAGCTCATGGTCATTGCATCGGCATAAGAAAACATCTCTTTAACAATTTCTTTAATGCTTTTATCCGCATAAGCAGCTTCGCGTTGCTTGATAAAATAGGCGTTTTCTGCAAATCTGGCCGAATCGAAAACCACACGAACGCCATACTTTCTAGACATCGTATATACATCGCGGAGGTTTTGCATAGAAACAGGCTGACCACCGGCCGAATTGTTGGTGACGGTCATAATAATCATTGGAATTTTTTCCAAAGGATAGCTCATAAGCACTTTTTCGAGCTTATTTAAATCTACATTGCCCTTAAAATCGTGATGAGCAGTAGTATCAAAAGCTTCATCAATAGTACAATCTATGGCACTTGCTTTTCTAAATTCGATATGTCCTTTGGTTGTATCGAAGTGAGAATTGCCCGGAACGACCATGCCTTCTTTAACCAAAACAGAAAACAAAACATTCTCGGCAGCTCTACCTTGATGCGTAGGCAAAAAATAATCGAAACCCAAAATATCTTTTATTGCCGTTTTCATTTTATAATACGAACTGGCGCCTGCATAACTTTCATCGCCAAGCATCAGTTCCGACCATTGTTTATCGCTCATGGCACCAGTGCCTGAGTCGGTGAGTAAATCCACAAAAACTTGTTCGCTTTTCAGATTAAAAAGATTGTATTTTGCTTCTTTAATCCATTGCTCGCGCTCTTCGCGAGTACTTTTTTTTATGGTTTCCACCATTTTTATCTTATACGATTCTGCAAAAGGTAATTGCATAACTAATCAATTTAAATGAATACAAAAAAAATTAAGGGTTGAGTAGGGCAATTAAAAATGATAGGTATCTCGTTTTTTGATATTGAGATAGAGGGAAGAAAATATAAACTGATAAAAAGAATAGCTTTTCATAATTTATTTTGAATGACAAAAATAAAGCATTTTTCAATTTGACCCAAAAATAAGACAAAAAAAAAGGCCTCCATTATCCGAAAGCATTTTTCAATTGGTATAAAATCTTGTAACTAATCATATGCTGAAAAGCAAGATTGATATGGGTTTTCAATAATTCTCATCTAATCTTTGTGTCACTTTGAGCTTCTTAGAGCAACTTTGTGTAAAAGCTGTTTCACAGAGTTACACTGCCAAAGGCATCCCTATGGAAAAGAAAAGACTGAGGTTCACAGAGAAAACTTATAAATATCTTCGAGTTTTGACACTGAATATTTACAAAATCTTAAATACCAAGCGATATTCCCAAGCCCTGACAGGTTTTTACCATGGCATTATCCATCGTTACCAAATTAGGTTTCCCGATAGCTTCTTTTAAAGAAACCGAAGTAATTTCGGGATGCTGATAAGAAACCATGCGGCCAAATTCTTCATTCAAGACCATTTCAAACGCTTTAACCCCAAATTGCGCTGCTAAAACGCGGTCGTATGCAATTGGAATTCCACCTCTTTGCAAGTGTCCGAGCATAACATTACGCATATCTGCTTTACAACCGGCCTCTTTTAATTCTTTGAGCACCTGCGCCGAGATTCCGCCCAGTTTTAGGTTTTCGTAACCCACTTCTTCGCTTTTTGTAAAGGCCATTTTGCCATTTTTAGGTCTTGCCCCTTCTGCAACAACCATAACAGCAAAACCACGATCTTTCACGAAGCGACTACGTACCTTCTCAAACACTTTATCAATATCGTAGGGAATTTCAGGAATAAGACATACATCAGCGCCACCGGCTACAGCGGCATTCATCGCAATCCAACCGGCATATCTACCCATAACTTCCATAGAAAAAACACGGTTATGCGATGCCGCTGTTGTTACTAATTTATCAACAGCATCCGTTGCAATTTCAACAGCGGTTTGATATCCAAAGGTTGAATCGGTAGCAGAAAGGTCATTATCGATCGTTTTTGGAACACCGATAATATTCATTCCCTTTTCGTATAATTTCTGCGATATTTTTTGAGAACCATCGCCACCTATATTAATAACCGCATCGATACCCATAAATTGCAATTTGCGCATGAGTTCATCCGAACGATCTACCGTAGTCCAACTGCCATCTTTATTTTTAATAGGCCAGGCAAAA
>JAFGHU010000016.1 GCA_016929955.1 Bacteroidales bacterium
TCCTTTGGCTTGATTTTGATAAAAACCATTTTTTGTAAATGCGATTAAATGTTTGTAATTCAGTCCAAATACGGTGTCATTGATAATTTCTACTGAATCGCCCTGCAAGTGGATGCCATTAATTTGTGCTAAGCGACTAATAATAGAGCTATCATTATAAGCTGCAAAATTTCCTGTTTTTAATTCGAATTTAGCAATATGCAAAGGTGGAGTTGTATATTTTGCGGTCTGGTTTTGTTCATTTTTACCAAACTGTTTAAGGTTTAAGGAATCAATCGAAAGCAATTGTAAATAAATGGCTTGCTTCAATTGGATCTGATAAAAGGGCTTTTCGGTTTTTAGTTCGATGTTTTGACTGTAGAATTTGTAATGCGCCTTCTTTTCCAAAGGTTCATTATTAAGTGATTTCCAGCGCGGAAAACTTTGGATATTATGGATATATAACGCCTGGTTTTGACTATTGATTTCGATGCTATTGGCCAGATAATGATGTGTTTGATCCTGACTAACCCAACTTAATTTATTTGCATTTGCAGTAAAATCAGAAAAAACACCAAAAGCTTGCTCTTTGGAACCCGGGAGCTTAAATTGATAGATTTGGGCGTTAATGTTTTTTGCATCTATCCCTTTTTGTCGGAGTTGATAGTTCCAATCTTCAAATACGATAGTATCAATTTTAAGTGCATCAACCAGCGGCGAAATAAAAGTGTTTAGCGCTTTGGTTATTTCTTGCTTCGAGCTTGGTTTTAATGCGCGATTTTGGGAAATGTTAGCACTATTCAATATTAATTTATCCGCATACAATTTATCCGTATTTATGAGTTTAGCCCAATCTATGGCTTGCATTTTTGCGTCTTTTAACTGAAAATCAAATTCACCTTGCAGTGCGGAATTGTATTTTAAATCAGTAAAAACAAGTTGTTTTTTTAAGTAGTTTATTTTCCCCAAATTGCAACTAAAGCTTTGTTTGTTTTTGAGATCCTGAAAATTAAAATGATGGAAAAGAATTGATCCGTCGATAAGCTTATAAAGCGTGCTTGCTTTTGGGTGAAACTCAAATTGCTTAAAGTTGAGTAGGGTACTATCTTTTAAGCTTATTTTTTTAAAAGTATCAATATCAATTTGCGTTTTAGTCATTGCAATTGATCCTTTTTGAATAGTTATCCGCTCAAAATAATGAGCAAATAAATCATTTACTATCTGCTTAATGTTTGGATTCGATGTTTTTAGGGAATCTGTATGAAGCTGAATATGAATTGTATTGATATTCAGCTCAAAATTATCGGCAAGAAAGGTCTTTTTATTTAAGAGCGAGTCAAATTCAAAATTGCTTAATTTAAAACTTGGGATATCGGCTATGTAAGTTGTGTGATGCGTTGTGTTTACCAGCGGTTTAATTTGAAAACCGTCCAGCTCAAATGCCTTTTCTTTAGTCGAAAGCTTTAATTGATTCAATGAAATAAGATGGATATTGTCGGGCAAAAGAATTTGTTGTTTCTTTAAAAGCAAATGTATTGCACCATAATGGAATCGGTTATTGTACACCGTATCTTTTAGCGAATCGATACGTAAATGATTTATTTCCAGGCTTAAAGCCGGAATAAAAAGGGTGTCTTTTTCTTGTCTATAGGTTATTTCGGCATCGTTAATATTAAAATGTTCTACCTCAATTTGATTTAAAAAAGTATTTAAGGGAAATAGTAATTTATTTTTTTGATCCTTGTCTTGTAATTTTTCAAAGTCGAGCTTTAAACCAGCTATGTAAAAACGATCAAATTTTAGCGCCTGTTTTTTTTGCAAAGCAAACAAATGCAATTTTCTAAAGCGCAGTGTATCTGCTGAATACGCATTAACGCTCGAGTTTTTCGAACTGTCTGATTTGTAGATTCGTGAATTGTAAAAAATCACATTTTGTGTAAAGATATTGATCCTTAAATTGTCAAAATCGAGTGCGTATTCTTGTTTACTGAGTTTTGAGAATGCACTTTTGATCGCATCTTTAAACAAAAAATTGGAGAAAAAGTAAGGAATAGTCCAGGCGCTAAGCAATACGAGGACAATAATTATACTTAGTCTAACCCAAAATCGATTCCGTTTTTTGGGACTCTTTTCAGTAGCGTTGTTATTTTCGGGTTTTTGAATCACCCATCTAAATTATCAAAAAATCTATTACTAACCAACCTTAGCAATCACTTTGATGGCATTATAATCTAAGATTTCGATATAGCCTTTTTCATCACTGATAATTTTATCGGTTTTAAAGGTATTTAATACGCGTATTGCTCCCATTGTAGACATACCCGTAAAATCGGCTAAATCTTTTCTGCTCAATGTTAATTTAAAGCGATTGCTCTGATACACTTCGTTAGCAAGAAAAATAAGCGCTGATGCCATGCGACCATTGAGTTGCTTATGTGTAAGGCTATACATCTGATTGTAAGCGCGTAGTGTATTTCTGTTGGAGCGTTGTAAAACGGCAGTTGCAAATTTAGCGTTGGTTTGTATAAGTTCTTTTAAAACTGCCAGTTCTATCAAATAAATTTCTGATTTTTCAATGGCAACAATAGAATAATTGAAAACATTATCACCATAAATAGAAGAAATTCCAACTAACTCGTCGCTGCCAAATATATTTAAAATCAGGTTGTTATTGTCTGGGCCTTCTTTATAGAGCTTCACCATTCCTTCTTTTATATAGATTAAACCCGAGGCAAAAGAACCTTGTTTGGCTATCGTTTCTCCTTTTTTAAAGGTAACCACCACTTTGCTTTTATCGATCATTTCTAATTCGCTATCGCTTAATGCCCCAAAGCAATTGGACTCACTTTTACATGGTAGGCAGCTCGTATTTTCCATAATCAAAATTTTGTGCAAATATAAGGATTTAATAGAATGAAAAAGGCCTCCGAATAGAAGGCCTTTAATGTTCTGTATTTCCTCAATGTTAAACAGTCCAGGTGCTACCGCTATGTAACAAATCGGTCATGTTTTTAATCGATGATTTTGCCTTTACTTCGGCAATTTGATCTTCCATTTTTTGCTCATAGGTCGTAGCTTTTACTTCACGAATTACACCTAGTGCAATAGGGAAATCAGGACCTTTCATATTGATGAGCATCCAATGTAAGAAGGGACTTTCTTCGTGCGCATCGTGCGTAAGAATATCATCTTCTGTAATACCTTGCTCGCCGATAGTAACTACTTTTAGCTTTAACCCTTCCAAAACCAAACCTTTATCATTGTTTTTGCCAAAGATCATTTTTTCTCCATGACGAAGTTCAATTTGACGGTCGAGCTTATTTTCTTTATCGGTGTAAAAACCATGAACACCATCAGAAAAGATTACACAATTTTGTAAAATTTCTACTACGGAAGTTCCTTTATGATTTTGCGCATTCAATAGAATTTCCTGCGTTAATTTCATATTAACATCGATAGTACGTGCAAAGTAATTTCCTTGTGCACCTAAAACCAATTCGCCAGGGTTAAAAGGATGTTCAATTGTACCGTAAGGCGATGTTTTGGTCTTTTTGCCTTCTTTTGTTGTGGGTGAATACTGTCCTTTGGTTAAACCATAAATTTCGTTGTTAAACAACAATAGATTTAAATCGATATTTCTACGGTTTAAATGAATAAAATGGTTTCCTCCAATAGCGAGTCCGTCGCCATCACCATTTACTACCCAAACACTTAAATCCGGATTGGCCACTTTTACTCCTGAAGCAATGGCGGCACCACGCCCATGAATGGTGTGGAATCCGTAGGTATTCATATAATATGGAAAACGAGAGGAGCATCCGATACCTGCGATTACGGCAAATTTTTCTTTTGGAATGTTCATATCGGCCATGGCTTTCTGAACAGAATTCAAGATTGCATGGTCGCCACAACCAGCACACCAACGTACTTCCTGATCGCTTTTAAAATCTTTGAAAGTTAATTTTATATCTGCTGACATGATTATTTCTCCTCTAATATATTAGTAAATTTGTCCATTAATTCGATGGATGTAAAAGGCAATCCCATAACTTTATTGTATTGCAAGTAAGTGAATTCAGGGAATACTGATCTTAGATAACTTGCAAACTGGCCGTTGTTAATTTCGGCAACAACAATTTTCTTGAATTTCTTTAATACATCTCTTGTATTTGCGGGTAAGGGTTTGATATAGTTAAAATGAACCATACTTATGCTTTTGCCTTCTTTTTGAAGGTCGTGAACCGCCGTAAGCAAGTGTCCGTAAGTACCACCCCAACCAATAACCAATAGATCGGCGTTTTCTTCTCCAATGATTTCTAAATCAGGAATATCAGCAACGATACGATTGACTTTTTCTTCGCGTAAATCGGTCATTACTTGGTGGTTTTCAGGAACATAAGAAACCGTACCTGTTTTGTCCATTTTTTCTAATCCGCCGATACGATGCTCTAATCCCGGAGTTCCCGGAATAGCCCATTCGCGAACAAGCGTTTTTTCATCTCGGTTGTAGGGCAGATAATTTTCTGTGCCTTCTTTTGCAATCGGAACTTTAATATTCGGATAATCTTCCATACTAGGAATACGCCAAGGTTGTGTTCCATTGGCAAGGAATCCATCGGTTAATAAAACAACCGGAGTCATATGTTCCAAGGCTATTTTACCCGCTTCAAAAGCATAATGAAAACAATTGGAAGGTGTACTTGCAGCAATAACAGCTACCGGACTTTCTCCGTTTCTTCCATAAAGGGCTTGCATTAAATCGGATTGTTCTGTTTTGGTTGGCAAACCGGTTGAAGGTCCACCACGCTGAACATTTACGATTACCAAAGGCAATTCCGTAATAACGGCTAATCCGATTGCTTCAGATTTTAAGGCTAAGCCTGGTCCTGAAGTTGTTGTTACCGCAAAATTACCGGCAAATCCGGCGCCAATAGCAGAAGTAATTCCGCCAATTTCATCTTCGGCCTGAAACGTTTTCACGTTTAAGTTTTTCAAGGTAGATAATTCCTGTAAAATATCCGTTGCGGGAGTAATTGGGTAAGATCCGCAAAATAAGGGAAGATTTGCTTTTTCAGCTGCTGCTACTAAACCCCAGGCTGTAGCTGTATTTCCGTTGATATTTCTATAGGTTCCTTTTTCAATTTCTGCTGCGGCTACTTTATATGGAGTAAGCTCTTGCACATTATATCCATAGTTATAACCTGCCTTTAACACCATTTTATTGGCTTCGATAACGGCCGGAACTTTTTTGAATTTATTTTCAAAAAATCTTTCTGTAAAGGTTAACTCGCGATTAAACAAGTAATAACACATACCCAAAGCAAACATGTTTTTGCTTCGAAGTATAGTTTTATTGTCCATTCCGGTGTCCTTTAGTGTTTCTTGCGTCATCGAAGAAATTGGAGCCGAAATGATATTAAAACTTCCTAGATTGTCCTCTTTGATAGGATCGTCTGTTTTATAACCAGCTTTTTCAAGATTTTTATCGGTAAACGAATTGCGATCAATAATAATACTTCCGCCTAACTTGGTCCATTTTGCATTTGCTTTTAAAGCTGCAGGATTCATTGCAACTAAAACATCGGCATAATCACCAGGGGTATTAATATCTTGTCCAAAATGTACTTGGAAACCGGAGACTCCACCAACAGTGCCTTGTGGCGCTCTAATTTCAGCGGGATAGTCAGGAAAAGTCGAGATTCCACTGCCCATCAAAGCTGAGGTGTCGGAGAATAAAGTTCCGGTCAATTGCATGCCATCACCCGAATCACCTGAAAATCGTATAACAACGTGATCGAGTTCAATAACTTTATCTATTTTATCAGTCATTAGAATTTAGTTTTTTTGATACCGCAAATGTAACTGTATTTTTACTTTAATCCCCTAATATTCACCTCTCAATTTTTTAATTTAGAAAGAGTATAAATCTTTTTATTTCTAATTGTTAATAGCCTACTGAATTGTAAATTATTTATACATTTGCAGCGAAGAAATAGAATTTATTTAACACGTTAAAATTTATTATTATGGCATATGTAATTAATGACGATTGTGTTGCTTGTGGATCATGTATTGACGAGTGTCCGGTTGAAGCAATCTCTGAAGGTGATATCTATGTTATCGATCCGGATATTTGTACTGACTGCGGTTCTTGTGCAGATGTTTGTCCTACTGAAGCAATTCATCCAGAATAAACACATATTCTTATGAAACTTAAAGGCGTTGATTGTTTTCAATGCCTTTTTTTATGCCAAAAACAAAGCCTTTTTCGCAAATATAAATACAACGTTTTCGTTAAATAAATTAACGCTTAACTGAAAAAACTATACGTTTGGTAAATAGATACGGACGCTCGGTAATTTCTTTGATGCATTAGAGAAAGAAATTCTATTTTCGTCGAAAATTAATGCTCACCCAAAGAGTATTAATCCGTAATATTTGAATTTCTCTCGCTAAAAAAGCAAGCCCCAAACTTGCTTTTTTTCTTTTTATCCTTAATTCTTTTGCTAATTTTGATTTGCTTTATGATCGATATACTACTACTAATTTCAGGTAATTCAAAAAGAATGGGACAAGAAAAAGCCTTATTGCCATTCTTGAATAACAAAAGTTTTGTATGTCACTTAATTGATGTTTATTCTAAAGTAAAAGAAGCAACGCTTTTTGTAATTGTAAATGCCAATAACGAACAGCCCATTAAAGAAGCTGTTGGAAATCGTAATCCAAAACTTGTATTTCTTATTAATCCAAATCCTGAACATGGACGCTTGTCGTCTATTTTGATTGGATTAAACAAGTTAAAAAAAGGAAATGCTGTCTTTATTCAAAATATTGATAATCCCTTTGTTGACGAGCTGCTTATCGATGAAATGAAAAAAGCGTATGCGTCCGATGCATTTCTGGTTCCTCAATATAATGGAAAAAACGGGCATCCTCTGCTTTTAGGCTCTGAACTTGTTAGCGAATTAATTTCGCAGCAGCAGCATATTTCGGACTTGAAGAGTTTTTTGAATACGAAGAAAAAAAACATACTGCCAACAAATTCAGAAGCCATTCTGGCAAATATTAATACACCTAAAGATTATGCTGCCTGGTTTTCGAAACCTAATAAGCTGTAGTTTATCTTTTTAGCTTTACCGTTTTTCCCGTTTTGAAATTTTCTAAACCTTCATCCAAAAATTTTACGAAATTATCAATATTCAAGTCGTAGGCTTTGGGTTGCATTAACATTTCGCCATTCGGATTAAGCAAGACATAAAATGGCTGTGCATTTGTATTGAATTGGCTAATCTGAAAATCGGCAAATTTATTTCCTATGGTCTTTTTTGTTTTGCCATCGTATTCGGATACAATCCACTCTTCTTCAGGTAGTTTTGTTTTGTCGTCGACATAAAGCGCCGTGACAATAAAATTGTTTTGTAAGCGACTAAGCACCTGAGGATCGGCCCAAACATTGGCTTCCATTTCGCGACAGTTTACGCAGCCATGGCCTGTAAAATCGATAAATAGGGGTTTGTTTAATTCTTTAGCGCAAGCCAATGCTTGTTCGTAGTCAAAATAACCTTCCAATCCATGTGGTAAATGCAAGAAATCGTGGTATTTAGGTGTTTCGCAGATTTCTTTATTTGTATTTGATGCTGAGGCAAAAGTGGCTGTTTTTAATTGATCGCGAACAGATTTTTCAATATCAAAATCTTGGGTATGCATAGGTGGAATATAGCCCGATAAAGCTTTTAGCGGCGCACCCCAAAGTCCGGGAATCATATACACCACAAAGGCAAAAGTGAATATAGATAGAAGTAAACGGGGTACGCTAACAAAAGGAACATCACTATCGTGAGCAAATTTTATTTTTCCTAATAAATAAAAACCCATTAAGGCGAAAATTACAATCCAAAGGGCCAAATATATTTCTCGGTCGAGGATGCCCCAATGGTAGGTTTGATCGGCAATACTCAAAAATTTCAATCCCAAGGCCAGTTCCAAGAATCCTAAAACAACCTTTACCGAGTTTAACCATCCACCCGATTTGGGCAATTTGTTTAACCACTGTGGGAAAAAGGCAAATAAAGTAAAGGGCAAAGCAAAGGCCAAAGAAAAACCCAGCATACCTATTATTGGTTTTAAAATTTGGCCGCCTGCCGATTCAACCAAAATTGTGCCTACAATTGGTCCGGTGCACGAAAATGAAACCAAAACCAAAGTAAAAGCCATAAAAACAGATCCGATAATTCCTCCACGATCCTCATTGGCCGTTGATTTATTAACAATCCAATGGGGCATTATAATTTCGAACATCCCGAAAAACGAGGCAGCAAAAATCATAAAAATAAAGAAGAATAAAAGATTGGGTAACCAATGCGTGCTTAACCAATTTGCGATTCCGGGTCCGGCAACAACAGCTAAAACAGATCCGATAAAAACATAAATAGCAATAATAGAAATTCCATAGACTGTGGCTTGCATTCTTCCTTTGGCTTTATTGTCGCCATCTTTCATAAAGAATGAAACGGTCATTGGAATCATAGGAAATACACAAGGTGTAAGAATTGCAGCTAAACCAAACAAAAATGCAACAAAGAAAAACCCGACTAAAGTTTCGCTTTTTTCAGGCTCAGAAGCAACTGCATTTAGTTCGGATTCGTTGACCGGAGCAGTTGATTTATTGAAGGTAAAATGAAATTCTTCATCACTGGGAGGAAGACATTGCGTATCATCGCAACTCATAAAATTAATATAACCTTTAATATCAATTTGTTCTGAGCTTAATAGTTTTATCTTTTGTGCAAATGTAGCTTCGTACGAAAAATATTTTAACACCATATCAAAATTCGCATCGTATTCCGAAATGGCTTCGGTTTCGCTTACATCGCCAATGCGTTCGAAATTTGGATTGGCTTCGAAATTGAAGGTTGTCGCCGGTGGTGCCATCGGTATGTCCTGAGAATACAAATGCCAGGGGTCTTCAATACTGGCTTTAAAAATCAGTTCGACTTCTGTTTCATTAATTTGATTGCTGCTCATTTGCCATTTTACCGGCTCATAAACTTGTGCAAAAAGTTTGCTAACCACAAAAAAACTGACAATTAGAAAACTTAAAACGACTCTTGAATGGATCTTTGTTTCTTTTTTAATCATTGTATTGCTTGGGTTTAACTTAAAATTGGTTTCGATGATTTTAGTTTGAGGCGGTAAAAATAAATATATTCAGCTAATTAAAATGATTTCTAAATTATAAACTTTATTAATTTTGTCGGTGATATAAAAATAAGGGAAATATAAACTTCGTTTAACATTGCAATTATGTTGATTATTGGTATAGCTGGAGGATCAGGATCGGGTAAAACTACGGTAGTAAAAAAAATTATCGGTTTGTTGCCGAAAAATTCTGTAACGGTTATTCCTCAGGATGCGTATTACCGAGACAATGGGAATCTAACTGCTGAAGAACGTGCAAAAATTAATTTTGACCATCCTTCGTCTATCGAATTTGCTTTGTTAAACAAACATATCGATCAATTGCGAGCCAATGAATCGATAGAGATGCCCATTTATTCTTATTTAACTTGTTCGCGAGCCAAAGAAACGGTTAAAGTAGCTGCGCACGAAGTGGTTATTATTGAAGGGATTTTGGTATTAACCAATAAAAGACTGCGCGAAAAAATGGACATTAAAGTTTTTGTTGATGCGGAACCCGATGATCGCTTGATGCGTGTAATCCGAAGAGATATGGAGGAGCGTGGTAGGGCCTACAACAAAACGCTCGAACATTATACAAAATGGGTAAAGCCCATGCATCAGCTTTTTATTGAACCCACCAAACGTTTTGCTGATATTATTGTTCCTCAGGGTGGTGCCAACCATGTGGCCATTGATCTTGTGGCATCAAAAATCCACCAAACAATGGCGGATAAAAACAAAAATAAATAAAGCGCCATTTATTTGGCAGATTTAAATCGACTTAATCAATCGAGAACAAAATCAGCCAGCTATTGTTTTTGGTAATAGTAAAAACTTAAAAATCCTATAATCGGACTTAATAGCAAGCCGATTAATATAATTTTAGTGCTAAATTGAGGGAGCGTTTCCGATTTCCAAACGAGCAAAGCCAAGGACGCAACATAACTTAATATCAGAATATTAATAAGCATTCTTTTATTTTTTAAATGGTTTAATTTGTCAAAACTAAGGCAGTTCTTTTAAACATATAGACCAAATGAGCAAGCGTCTGAGAATATTGTATAAAGTGGGCAATATTGAGGATGAACGTAATAATTTTACTTTCCCTTTTTACTTAAAATGTAATATTTCTACGCCATCCCAATCCTCCGGAATTCCAAATTGAATATTTTTTTGGCATCTTTCTATATACAAATGTATGGCTTTATCAGCAGGATTGTGTTTTTGCAATTCGGCAAAAAGTGTTGCAGCTTGATCAAAACGCTTGTTTCTATATAAATCGATAGCTTTATTAAATTGCTCTTTGCTTTCTAGTTTAAGTTTTCGTTGTCCGGCTCTTTCTCCATCTAAAATTTCAAATATATTGACTGACGATTTTCGGCCTTTTACTTTAACAATATCGAGGAAACGAAAATGATATTGCAATGGATTCTCAATTTTAATTAAGCTGTCTTGGCTCACAATTATTGGTGCTCCATAAACTTTGGTTAAACCTTCGAGGCGTGAGGCTAGATTTACATGATCGGAAATTACGGTGCCTTCTATTCGGCTTCTGCCACCTACAATACCAAGCATCAGATCGCCCGTATGAACGCCAATACCACTATCAATGGTTTGCTTGCCACTCATTTTTAAATCTTCGTTGAACTCTTCCAGTTTGGCTCGCATTTCTATGGCGGCATTGATGGCATCGTTTACGGAAAGACTATAGAGTGCCATAATAGAATCGCCAATGTATTTATCAATAAAACCATTATTGCGCATAACTACAGGCTCCATATAACCTAAATAGTGGTTGATAAAATCGAAGTTTTCTTTGGGTGAAAAATTTTCTGAAAGCTCTGTAAACGATCGGATATCCGAAAACATAACCGTCATTTCGCGTTGAATCTGATCGCCAAGATGAATATCGGTAATTTGATTCTTCCCTAAAAATTCGAGAAATTGTTTGGGCACAAAACGAAAATAAGAAATGCTGAGCGCATTGATATTATCGATATGATCTTTTATGCGTTGCGCCATCACATTAAATCCTTCGCTAAGCTCCCCAATTTCATCGTTGGTACGCACCAAACTAAAATTAGCATCGCCTTCGCCTTCGCCTGTTTTGTGAATATTATAAAGCAACTCTTTAACCGGATAAACAATATCCAGAGTGGTCCATCTTACAAAAGCAAAAATATAAACAAGCGATACAAATACACTTGTTGCAATTCCGGCAAGCATCATATAGGTGTTTATGGAGTTGATATAAATGGTATTGCCCAAAGAAATATCGCCCGATAATTCGGCGTAGGAACCAAATAAGAGAGTTCGGGTTTCTTGCGTAATTGTTGGTATTCCCAGATCAGAAAAACTAGTAACACTTAAAACGATATAAAAAATCACAATGCTTAAAGGCAATAGCGTTGTCATTCCGCTTGCAATCCATAATCGATCTCTAATTTTCCCTACACTCTTTTTAAATATCCGTTTGCGAAGTTCAATATCGCTATAAATAATTTCCAAGTAAAACAAATGTACACGGTGCTTGGTCCAATAATAAACAAATAAAATAGTGAGTAGGGCGGCTAGTAAACTCACATAAAAATAATTTTGCAGCATACTAAAGTTTAGATTGTGTTCCAGTTTTCCGGAATAAAGGATCCAGGCAGTATAGCTAAGACTTGCGAGATGAGGAACGGCAAATAAAATCGTATGAATTATGGGCGTTTTCAAAAGCCATTTTCTGCAATGGTTTTCCAGTTTTTGAGCGACAAATACTTTTTTTCTTTTTCGATTAAAGAAGCGCTTAAAAGGGATGCTTAACAAAGCCAACAGCGCCAAACTAATTAAAAAAGTATTGAGCAAATAATCAAAACTTATACTGATATAACTTTTGCGGTCTTCTTTTTGTGCCGGATTTGGCGCCTTAAAATTATTATCGAAAATATTTGGTATTAACACATCCTGCGAATCATATTCTGTTGTAAGGTTTTGATTGGGTTGCGTTTCCTGTATAGTTTTAATATTTGATAAACTATCCGTTTGCAGGCTAATTGATCCTGGATTCAACTTTAGTAATTCGGGCATTTTCTGTATCCACATAAAGCCAGCAAAAGGAATTACCAAAAAGAAATAGAGCAATGCCGAAGAGAGA
>JAFGHU010000146.1 GCA_016929955.1 Bacteroidales bacterium
AAGATTGTGAATAATAGACGATTAATAAGAGAAATACCAGTTAGATTCGAATCAGAATAAAAGTTAATGGAAAAAGGAAATCTAAAATCGAACATTATATTACTCTTAGCCGCTGCCATTTGGGGATTTGCTTTTGTTGCTCAAAGAAAAGGAGCTGAGTTTTTAGGACCTTATACGTTCAATACGCTACGTTTTGCGATAGGCACTATTTCTTTGCTTCCTCTATATGTACTTACACGCAACAGTAAGCATAATGAGCAATTCGAATGGCGTAAAGCTATTAAATCGGGACTGTATTTAGGATTAATTTTATTTATAGCTTCCACTTTTCAGCAAATAGGAATGAGTTTTACACCGGCAAGTAAAGCGGGTTTTATTACCAGTTTGTATGTTATTTTGGTTCCTGTTTTTGGTTTGTTTTTGGGCAGAAAAGTAACCAAAACCTTGTGGACAGGTGTTTTGGTAACGCTAGTAGGTTTGTATTTGCTTAGCGTTCGCGAAGGTTTTTCTTTAGAATTTGGCGATAGTTTACTCATAGGAAGCGCTATTTTCTTTGCTATGCATATGTTAATGATAGGTACTTACGCCCCCAAACACAATGTTATTTTGCTTTCGGTATTTCAGTTTGGAGTTACCGCAATTTTAAGTTTATTGGCGGCTTTATACTACGAGGAAATCGACTTTTTTAGTATTCAAGCAGCTGCGGTGCCTATTTTATATGCCGGTGTTTTTTCGGTGGGCATTGCGTTTACTTTGCAAGCCTACGCACAGCGAAAAGCTCATCCCGCGCATGCCGCAATAATTTTTAGCTTCGAATCTGTTTTTGCCTTATTCGGGGGATGGCTTATTTTAAATGAAGTTATTGATTTACGTTCCGGAATTGGCAGTTTATTTATGCTTGCCGGCATTATTATTTCGCAAATCGATTTTAAAAAATTTAAACTATGAAAAATACATTTATCCTGATTTTTGTTTTTGTAATCCAAATGGCGTATACGCAAACAAGCCCTTCAATTGCAGATCAATTGAAAGGTTTAGAAGGTATTAATATAGAGTCGATTACTTCTTTTGACTCCGTGTATCAGACGTTTGAAATAAGTATAAGTCAGCCTGTTGATCATGATAATCCGCAATCGGCTTCCTTTACTCAAAAGATTTATTTGTCGCATCTGGATTTTAATCAACCTGTAGTTTTGGTAACCGAAGGATATCAAGCCAGACGTAATTATCTTTCTGAACCTGCACAACTTATAAAGGCAAATCAAATTATTGTTGAGCATCGCTTTTTTGGCGAGTCCGTTCCGGATAGTTTAGATTGGACCAAACTGAATACGTATCAGGCCGCTTCTGACGATCATCGGATTGTGGAATTATTTAAAAAAATATATCCCGGAAAATGGTTGAGTACAGGCATAAGCAAAGGCGGGCAAACGACTATTTATTTCAGGTATTATTATCCTAACGATGTAAGGGTTTCTATGCCTTATGTAGCTCCCTTGAATATTGAGCAGGAAGATCCGCGCATTAATTTGTTTTTAAGAACGGTGGGCAATCTGGAATGTCGAGCAAAACTCCTCCATCTACAGCGGAAATTATTGGCAAAGGAAAAGGAGATTTTGCCTTTATTGGAAAAATACAAGATTGATCATCATATGGTTTTTCTGCAAAGCGATGGGCTGGTATTTGAGTTTGCCGTTTTAGAAATCCCTTTTACTTTTTGGCAGTGGGCTCCTTTTACCTGCAAATCTTTAGATAAAGTAGAAAATACAGCCGAAAGCTTGTTTGCCAAATTGGTTGAGGCTGGAATCTTGGATATGTATTCTGTTGAAAGTCAGTCGTATTATTTGCCTTTTCTCGTACAAGCGTATCAAGAAATTGGCTATTATAATTTTGATGTCGATTCTTTAAAACCGCAATTAAATTACGTAACTAATCCTAGTAATGGTGTGTTTTTACCTGATTCTTTGCGACTGCCTTATCTCGATCATCAAATGGAAAATGTGCATCATTGGTTGGCCAATAAGGGGAATAATTTCCTCTATATTTATGGAGAGCTCGATCCTTGGGTTTCCACTTCGCCTAATCCTGATGCCAGAACGAATGCGCTTAAAATGGTTTTATCCGGAGGATCGCATGCTACCCGATTAAAAGATTTTAGTGAAAAAGAACAGAAGCGAGCCATTGATTTGATAAAGCAATGGTTGAATAAAAAAGAATAACATAATTCTTTGATTGGATAAGTAATACTTCGTGTTACTTTGTGCTAGACTTGGCGCCCCTTTGTGGTTAGATTTTTTACCACTCCCAAAGGGATGCCTTTGGCTAAAGGCAACAAAGGAAATCACGAAGGCACTCAAAGGGAATTAATTTTAAATATGGAATTTATAGCAAAATACACCGTTGGCATTGGCGATATAAATTATGGCGGCCATTTAGGAAATGATAAAGCATTGATTATTTTTCACGATGCACGTATTCAATTTTTAAATCATTTTGGTTTGTCCGAATTGAATATTGGAGAAGAAAAGGGCATAATTATGGTCGATGCGCAAATTAAATACCTTCATCAAGTGAGTTTGCACGATGAACTATCAATAGAGGTAGACATCGAAATTGAAAACACGAAAAAGTTTGTGGTTCATTATCTTGTAAAGAATAGTCAAAGTCAAAAAGAAGTGATTAGCGGAACAACAGGCATGCTATGTTTTGATTATGCCGTTCAGAAAGTAAGGCAAATTCCGGATTCTTTTGTGAATCTATTTGAATAAATAATAAAGTAATTGATGTGACGATTTTTTTCTTCGTGCTCCTTAGTGCTTTGCGTTCCTTTTGCCAAAGGCATCCCTTAGGGAGTGTTAAGCTATTTATTCCACTCCCGAAAGGATGCCTATGGCAAAAATCACCACAAAGGAAAGCACAAAGTCACTCAAAGGAAATAAACTACTAGAAAATCAAAATAAACAATGACCAATTTCGAAAAATATTTTAGAGCATTTAATCAACGTTATGCCGATTTATTGGCCAAACAGGATTCTAATAATTTGCACACACTGTTGAACGAGCCAATCCCTGAATTTAATGCCGACGAAAGCCGAATGGTAGCTTCCTTGCATCAACAAAAAGCAAGAGCATTTGCATTATTTGCCGAGAACAGTGATTTGGATCGCCATTTTGAGGCAGCACTAAAGCTCATTGATGCTAGAGAACATTGGAAAATTTACCTCGATTGGTCCAATCTTTACCTTATGCAATTGCGTGTTCCGGAACTAAGAGAAAAAGCAAAACAAAGCTTCGAAAGTGCTTTAAAAAAGATCAGTCGCGTTCAGTTGTCGCTTTTGAAAAAAGACCGTTTTGCAACTTGGGCTGTTTCTTCTTTGCATGCCTTCTGTCAAGTAGGTTTGTCGGAGAATAAGTTGTTGCCAACTTTTTATCAGTCGCTCGATTATTCGCCTATTCCGCTTGACTTGGTAAATAATCAGCAAAAAATAAAAGAGTTTTACGCCCATTTTTTTAAAAGTATTGCGGTGGCCATTGAGCTTCGCGATGGAGAGCTTTTAATGAAGTTGTTGAAAATGATTTCTGTTGATGATGCTATATTATTAGGTGATGGTACTTTGTTAAGCAAGTTTCAGCAAACGCTTAACGATACCATGGATATGCGTCCTGAATTTGCGGCTGAGTTCAACTTTATTTACGCATTGGCTCCTGAAGTAAAAGCGTATTTCCCGAACCTAAATATGTTTATCACTTATCTCGAAAGTCAGAATTTTGGCGGATTGCACTATTTTTTTAAAGCGATTAAGTAGTTGCAGTACTCGTTTGGGGTAAGTTGTGCAAAAATGCGTTGTGACTTTTTTCTTTAAAAATAGGTATTAACTGCAAATTCAAATTGATTTATAAAAATTTCTTTAAATCTGGATATGTTATTTTGCTCATAAAAAAGTAAAATGGTTTTCTCCTGTTTTTTTTAGAAACCTAATTATTGCGGATTCTCTTTTTTCAAGCATAATATATTATTTTAAGCTCACGAAGTTATGAAATATAGCTCATATAGTGCAAGTAATGAGCTGTATTTTGTTTTTATTTGAGCTATAACAACCAATTATTAGTATTCAGATAAAAGAATTTTTAAAATACTTTACGGCAAAAACTGAATTCAAAGTGCTCGTCTTACTAGTGTATAATCCTAAATCCTATTCTAATTAATTCTATAGTATATCATAAAAAGAAGTATCTTTGTGAAATCAATAACAATAAAATATTTTAACTGCTGTTTTAGAGAACGAGATATGAAACTAGCTAAAAACGAGGATAATACAAATAAAGAAAACTTGCTCGAAAAATTGGCAAGTGCAGAAGAAGCTTTGCTCTCGTCAGAAAAAAAGTTTAAATTTTTATTCGATTACAGCAGCGATGAAATATTTCTGGCAGATTTAGAAGGCCGATTTATAGAAGTGAATAAAAGGGCATGCGAAAGTTTAGGCTACAGTCGCGATGAGATACTTTTTATGAAGTTTACAGATATAAAAACGCCAAAATACCGTCAACAAGTAAGTCGCAATATTCAGAAAATCATCGAATTGGGCAAGCTGACTTACGAAACCGAGCATTTAACCAAAACCGGAGCGCTTATTCCTATCGAGATGAAAAGCCGTATCATCAATTTCAATAATAAGCAAGCCATCATTAGTGTTGCCCGAAATATCGCGGCACGAAAAGCAATGGAACACAGAATGTTGAGTTTGATGATTGAAACGGAAGAGAAAGAAAGAAAGCGTTTTGCGGCTGATTTGCATGATGAATTGGGGCCAATTTTATCCACTTTAAAATTGTATACCGACTTATTAAAAAAAGACGAGTTCAAGAATATCAATCGCGAAGATGTACTTAAAAATGTAGATGAACTTTCCGATTTGGCAATTCGAACAGCAAAGCAGATTTCCGCTAAAATTACACCTACCATTTTACACGATTTTGGCTTGGCCGTTGCTATTGATGAATTTTGTAAATTTATCAATGAATCAGGTGCGATTCATATTCGTGTTAAATCGGAAAATTATAAAGTAAAAACCAGAAATCTAGCGGAAACTGTGCTTTACCAAACCACAAAAGAGCTCATTAACAATACAATTAAGCATGCTTCGGCAAATAATATAACCATAGAGCTTAGGAGTACAGATAGTCAAATTGTGTTGTATTACCGCGACGATGGTATTGGTTTTGATGTAAAAAGACAACTCGATTTAAGTATCGGACTGGGTTTAAACAATATTGTAAATAAAGTGCGTACCATACATGGCAATTGCGATTTTCATAGCGAAACAGGTGAGGGTCTGATGGTTGTTATCACTGTAAAATTGGATAAGGAGGAATAATATTTTGGAAATTATTAGTGTAATTATTACCGACGATCATATTATTTTTAGAAAAGGTTTGGCAACCATTTTAAACGAAATCCCCAATATCAAAGTGGTGGCCGAATCTTCGAATGGCTTTGAACTCCTGGAGACCTTAAAAACAACAAATGCCGATGTTATTTTAATGGATATACGTATGCACGGAATGGATGGTATTGAAGCTACACGAAAAGTAAAAAGCAAATATCCAAATACCCAAATTATTGCACTTACCATGCACGAAGAGATTGGTTATTTTAATAAAATGATAGAGGCCGGTGCAAGTGGTTTTTTACTAAAGAATACAAATAAAAATGAACTCGAAAAAGCGATATTTGCTGTTTTTTCAGGCGAGACATATTTTGCTGAGGAGTTTGTAGTAAGCGTAAATAAGCCTGTTTCAAATCAAAATCGTGCTGATATCCATTTATCTGCACGCGAAAAGGAAATCTTAGAATATATCTGTAAAGGATTTTCCAATGCCGAAATTGCAAAAAGTTTGGGCTTGAGTCAGCGTACGATCGACGGACATAGAAGTCGATTGTTTGAAAAAACAGGAGCGAAAAATGCGCCCAACCTTGTTATGTTTGCCGTAAAAAATGGTTTGGTAAATCCTTAAATTTCCAGTCTTGCGCATTTTCTTTCCCAACACCTATGCAAATTGCAGGTATTTCCTATTGATTTTGCCCGATAAATAGGGTGAAAATACGCATACGATAAGAGGGAATAGGCGAAGATTTTATTTTTATTGTTATATTATTAACAATAGATTCTTTTTTTCTTCTCTTTTTAAATTCTTCACAAGTGTAAAATAATGAAAATGAGTAAAATAATATTTATTAGGGTGTTTTTACTCTATTTCAGCATGTGAATTTTACGCTAAAACAGTGGCTTTATAAGCCCAATATTTGTAAGGTATTTAAAAGGATTAATCATCAAATATCAAAGCCATGAAAACTGCACAAAAAATATTATTGGTCGACGACGATATCGATATTTTAGACGTTGTTGAAACTGTTTTAGTCAATGAAGGCTATCAAGTTATTACTGCAAACAATAAAGAAGAAGCGATTGCAAAAGCAGAAACTGAAAAACCGGATTTAGCCATCGTAGATGTTATGATGACTACCCATTACGAAGGTTTTGAGTTGGCTGAAGCTTTAACAAAAAGAGAAGTGTTTAAGCGTTTGCCAGTATTAATGCATACTTCCATCGAGGTCTTTGAATCGAGCGATGATGATGTGATGAAATTTGCGCGTTATTATCGACAAAATTCATCGGATAAAGAAATGGATGTTTTATTGATTCAAGATTATAGCTCCGGAAATGCCGGCATCGATTACCGCGATGAGCAAGGAGAAAATCATTGGTTGGCTGTATCAGGCTTTATCCATAAACCGGCTAGTGCCCAAAGTCTTATTTCAGCAATTAATAGAGTTTTGGATTAGCTTCTAAAAGTACATATTCGATATATCATAACTAAAAACGCTTTATACAATGACCCAAGGAACAAAAAACATTCTTGATAAATATGCAAATGCAGATAGAGACAGTCTTATCCCCATCCTACAGGAAATTCAGGATAATGAGGGCTGGCTCTCTGAGGAAGCTTTAACAAGCATCGGAAATCATTTGAATATGCCGGTTAGCAAAGTATATGGAGTTGCTACATTTTACAATCAATTCCGTTTTCAGCCGCAAGGTCAATATCATATTCAAGTTTGTAGAGGAACGGCTTGTCACGTTTTAGGGTCGGCAACGGTTCTTGACGAAATCAAGAAAAAGCTAAAGATTGAGGTTGGAGAAACCACCAAAGATGGATTGTTTAGTTTGGAAATAGTCGCGTGTATTGGTACTTGCGGATTAGCTCCGGTAATAAACATCAATGGCAATTTTCATGCCGGCGTAACTGTTCAATCGCTCGATGAAATTATTGAATCATATAAAGAAAAGGTAAGTATCTAGATGGCAAATAACATGACAAATTATAAGGACTTTTTAATTTCTGAGGTTTTAAGCCTCGAACCAAACCAAGATGTTTCGAATAGTGTAGCGGGCGAATTAGCGCTCTTACGCCACGAGAAAATAGAGAAACCAATTATTTTTGTCGGTGCCGGTACTTGCGGATTGGGTGCCGGTGCTGATAAAACATTAAAGGCAATAAGAGAATATACGGCAATCAATAAAATTGATGTTGAAATTATCGAAACCGGTTGTATAGGACTCTGTTCTTCAGAGCCTTTGATGGATATTCAGATTCCGGGTAAAAATAGAGTCTCCTTCGAAAAAGTCACACACGATTTAGTTGTTCCTATTTTATCTACCGTACTCTGGCATAATATCATTCCTGAACAGCATGTTTTGGGTCAGTTTACAAGCGGCGAAAATGACGCATGGGAAGGCGTGGATTTTATAGCCAATCATCCTTTTTTTAAGCCCCAAAAGCGCATCGTACTTCAAAGCTGCGGAATTTGTAATCCGATATCCATTGAAGAATATATCGCCGGTGGCGGATATAGCACTTATCTTAAAATGATTAAAAGCTTTTCGCCCGATGAAATCTGCGATAAAATAGAGCAAAGCGGATTACGAGGTAGAGGGGGAGGTGGGTTTCCGACCGGACGGAAATGGAAATTTGCTGCAGCAAAAGAAGCCGATCAAAAATACTTGATTTGTAATGCTGATGAAGGTGATCCGGGTGCGTTTATGGATAGAGCGGTAATTGAAGGAGATCCACACCGATTGATTGAAGGTATGGCTATTGCTGCCTACGGTATTGGAGCCACCAAATCGTATGTTTATATCCGTGCAGAATATCCTTTGGCTTTGCAACGGTTGAATTTAGCTTTAGATCAGGCCAGAGCATATGGTATCCTCGGCAAAAATATATTCAATACAGGTGTCGAATTTGAAGTGAAAATAAAAATGGGTGCCGGAGCTTTTGTTTGTGGTGAAGAAACGGCACTTATTCATAGTATAGAAGGAAAAAGAGGAATGCCAAGACTTCGTCCGCCTTTCCCTGCAATTGAAGGCTTATTTGGCAAACCTACCATCATTAATAATGTAGAAACTTTATCGAATATTCCTAGCATTATTGCCAATGGAGAAGCCTGGTATGCCTCTATAGGCACAGAAAAAAGCAAAGGAACAAAGGTTTTTGCATTGTCGGGTAAGGTTAGCCTTACCGGATTGGTGGAGATTCCAATGGGAACAACCATTAGAAATGTAATTTTTGATATTGCCGGTGGCATAAAAGCAAATAAGAAATTCAAAGCGGTTCAAATTGGAGGACCATCAGGAGGTTGCATTACCGATCAAAACCTGGATATCCCTATCGATTATGATTCATTGCTCGAAGTGGGCGCGATGATGGGCTCAGGAGGTCTGGTTGTAATGGATGAAGAAACCTGTATGGTTGATGTGGCAAAGTTTTTTATGGACTTTATCCAACGCGAAAGCTGTGGAAAATGCATCCCTTGTCGCGAAGGAACACGACGAATGTTAGAAATCCTGGAAGATATTACACACAAGCCAACAAATGGTAGCTCGCATGGCGCCTTAAAACGCTTTAAAGGAATAACCCAAATAGAAAAGTTGGCCAAAGTCATTAAAGAAACATCGCTGTGCGGTTTAGGCCAAACGGCGCCAAATCCTGTTTTAAGTACTTTAAGATGGTTTCGTCACGAATACGAAGAGCATATTTTTGAGCGTATTTGCAGAGCAGGGGCTTGCACCGATTTAAGAACCTTCACTATTGATGTTGAAAAATGCATTGGATGTATGCTTTGTGTAAAAAAATGTCCAACCGGCGCTATTATAGGAGCGAAAAAGACACCTCATTTTATTGTGCAGGATAAGTGTATTTCTTGTGGAAGCTGCGAAGTAGCTTGTAAGTTTGATGCAATACTAATTAACTAAGCTTAAGAAAAAGATTCACTATGAGTATTTCAATAAATGTAAATGGAAAAAAGATAAAGGCTAATCAAGGCGAAACCGTTTTGAATGTCCTTAACGAACATGGAATTAAAGTGCCAACGCTCTGTCATTTAAAAAACATGTTCCCCACAGGGAGTTGTCGGATGTGTGTTGTAGAACATATGAATAGCGGTAAACTCATAACTTCCTGCTCGGCAGCTGCTGAAGACGGCATGGAAATTTTAACGCATTCGCCAAGGGTAACGGAAGCACGTAAGGTTATCGTTGAGCTTTTGCTTTCCAATCATCCTGACGATTGTCTGTATTGCGTTCGGAATGGCAACTGCGAATTGCAGGGCCTATCGCAAGAACTTTGTGTTACCGAAAGAAGAATCCAAGGCCATAGAAATAAGCTTCCTTTTGATACATCAAGCGTTAGTATATTGCGCGATCCTGAAAAATGTATTCTTTGCGGGCGTTGTGTTCGGGTATGCGAAGAAGTGATGGGTGTAGCGTGTATCGATATCAGTAAAAGAGGAAGCAAATCTTTGATATCTACCGCATTTAATAAAGGCTTAAATACCTCGAGTTGTGTAAACTGTGGACAATGTATTATGGTTTGTCCTACCGGTGCATTAACAGAAGTGAATCACTTTGCAGAGATACAGGAAGCTTTAAACAATCCGACAAAAAAAGTAGTTGTACAATATGCTCCGGCTATCTCCGTATCAATCGCTGAAAAATTTGGCATGGAGCCGGGCAAAGATATTGCCGGTATAATGAATGCCGCTTTGCGAAAGATAGGTTTCGATTATGTTTTCGACACCACTTTTGCCGCCGATCTTACAATAATGGAAGAATCAAATGAGCTTATCAAACGAATAACAGAAAATAAGAATTTGCCCTTAATTACAAGTTGTTGTCCGGCCTGGGTTAAATATGCAGAAGAATTTGTTCCGGAATTGATTCCAAATATTTCCACCTGTAAATCGCCACAGCAAATGGCTGGAGCAATAATAAAGAGCTATTTCGCCGAAAAGAAAAATATTAAGAAAGAAGATATTTATTCTGTTTCCATAATGCCGTGTACGGCTAAAAAATTTGAAGCTCAACGCGAAGAAATGACGAATAAGGGAATAACTGATGTAGATGCCGTTTTAACTACCCGCGAATTTGTGAAATTTGTAAAGCTATACGGTATCAATATGCACGAGATTGAAGCCGAAACTGCCGATTCTCCTTTAGGTATTCGAACATCGGCCGGTAAACTTTTTGGTGCAACTGGAGGCGTAGCCGAAGCTGCCATCAGAACAGCCTATCATACACTTAGTGGCGAGGAACTGGTTCAGTTTAAAATTCCTGAAATACGAGGTTTACAAGGCCAAAAAGAAGTTCATCTGCAAATTGGCGATCTTAATATTGGTGTTGCTGTGGTAAACGGACTTGTAAATGCAAAAAAACTACTTGATGAAATTAAAACAGGCAGAGAGGATATTCAATTGATCGAGGTTATGGCTTGCCCGGGAGGTTGTGTAGCGGGCGGCGGCCAACCGATAAATCTCGACGAAAACGCAGTAAAAGAGCGGATTAAGTCCTTGTATCGCATCGATGAAACCGAATCGATACGCGTATCCCATAAAAACCCGGATGTAATCAATTTATACAACGATTTCTTGGGAAAACCGTTGGGCAAAAAGTCGCACGAACTCTTACATACCGAATATCAAAAACGTGATGTTATTATCTAAACGAAGCAGAATTTAAAAGCATGATTCAATTCTCTGAACATAATCCATTGGTGTATACCGTTAAAAACCTCTGTAAGGTTTGCTACACTTGTGTTCGGGAATGTCCTGTTAAAGCCATTAGGATATTGAATGGCCAAGCGGATATTATTGCATCCAGATGTATTGCGTGCGGAAATTGTGTAAAAGTATGTAGTCAGCATGCCAAAGCCTATTATCGCTCCATGGATGCCGTAAAAGCAATGCTGAAGAAAAAGGAGAAAACCATTGCTTGCGTTGCCCCTAGTTTTCCTGCCGAGTTTTTAGATATGACAGATTATAAAGTCTTTGTGGGTATGTTAAGAGCACTTGGTTTCAACTATGTTGTGGAAGTTTCTTTTGGTGCCGATTTGGTGGCTAAGGCTTACGAAAAGGTTTTTACCAATGCAGAGGCAAAATCGATTATTACTTCTGATTGTCCTGCAATTGTTAGTTATATTGAGCAATACCATCCGGAAATTGTTTCTGCATTGGCTCCAATAGCTTCGCCGGCTATGGCTATAGCTCAAGTGGCTAAAACGATTTACGGAGCGGATGCTAAAATTGTTTTTATTGGACCTTGCATTGCAAAAAAAGCTGAATCGGAAATGTTTGATCAAGTACTAACGTTTATTGAATTGCGCGAATTATTTGAATCAGAAAGTATTTGTCGTTTTGATGTGCAAGCCTCTGACTTTGATCCACCACAGGCTGGTTATGGATCATTGTTTCCGGTTAATCATGGTTTGCTTAAAAGTTTGCATTTAACGGAAGGCCTGGGAAAAGGAGAGGTTGTTACGGCCGAAGGCAAAACAAAATTTGTTGAAGCAATTCGGAATTTCGAAGAGGGAATACTTGCCAATCAGCACCTCGAATTGCTCTGTTGCGATGGTTGTATTCACGGTCCCGGAATGACAAAAAAAGGAGATCAGTTTCTGAAGAGAAAGAAAATTAGCGAATACGTTGAGGATAAAATGCAAAGCATCAATCATGCCGATTGGGAAAAAAACAAGCGAAGGTTTGCTGATTTGGATTTGAGCAGGAGTTTTTCATCATCCGACAGGAGAATAAATAAGCCTTCAGAGGAGCGTGTACAGGAAGTTTTAAAGTCGATGGGCAGAATTACGCCGCAAGCTATTTTAAATTGTGGCGCTTGTGGTTACGAAACCTGCGAAAGTCATGCGGCTGCCGTGGTGAATGGTTTGGCCGAAGTTGAAATGTGTCTTCCTTATGCCATCGAAAGATTGCATGAATCTGTTAACGAATTGCATAAAACAAACAGCAAACTCGCTGATACGCGGCAGGCCTTAAAACAGTCGGAAAAACTGGCAAGTATGGGTCAGGTTTCTGCCGGTATTGCACATGAGTTAAACAATCCACTTGGTATAATTAGTTTGTATACGAGCCTGCTAAAAGAAGAGCTGAATGCAGATAATCAGCTATATACCGATATCGCATTGATTAACGAACAAGCTGAACGTTGTAAAAAAATTGTGGGCGGCTTATTGAATTTTGCACGAAAAAATCAAGTAAAACTTGTCGAAACGGATATCGTCGAATTTGTAGAACATAGCTTCCAATCTTTGATGCTAACAGATATGATAAACCTTCGTTTTATGCATCAATTAAAAAAGCCATTGATTAAGATCGATCCGGATCAGATGATGCAAGTGCTTACCAATCTGCAAAGAAATGCTGTTGAAGCCATGAGCAATGGGGGAGAATTGACGATAGATTTAACACAAAACAAAAACGATTTAATCATTAAAATTGGAGATAGTGGATCAGGGATAGCTCCACATAATCTGGAAAAAATATTTACACCCTTTTTCACCACTAAAGAAGCAGGAAAAGGTACCGGTTTGGGCCTGCCATTGGCCTATGGCATTATTAAAATGCATAAAGGAACCATTCATGTAAAATCGAATAATGATCCTAAAAAAGGATCGACCGGGACATTGTTTACACTTACAATTCCCTATACTAATTGATTAATAATTTGTAAAACAGTATACAATGAATAGAGACAGAAAATTAGTTTTAATTGCCGATGATGATCAAGATTATCTCGAACAATTGAAGTTCCATATTGAGCAGTTTGGTTTTGATACACTTACGGCAAGTACGGAAGAAGAATGCGAAGAAGCCATGCAGGCCAAAAAACCCGATTTGGCCATTTTTGACTTGATGATGAATAACGACGATAGTGGGTTTATTCTTTCGTATAAAATAAAAAAATTATATCCCGAAGTGCCGGTTTTAATTGTTACTTCGGCCACTTCAGTAACCGGAATTAATTTTGAGTCGGAAAAAGATAATGAGGCCAGTTGGATTAAAGCCGACAGGTATTTGGCTAAAGGTATTCGGCCGGATCAGTTGCATCGCGAAATCAATAAGTTATTGAAGCTCTAAGGATAAAAACCGGGCGCAATCAAAATAAAAATGAAGTGAAATAATGGAAATTCTAAAATTACTTATAGTCGATGATGAAGAAGGGATTCGGACCGGAATTCGCAGGGTGTTGAAAGATTTTACGGTGAGTTTTCCATTTTGTGAGGACGACTTTGAATTTGATATTCTGGATACAGAAACGGGCGAGGAAGCGATAGAACTCCTTAATACCAGCACTATAGATATCATTCTTCTGGATAATAAATTGCCGGGAATGGAGGGTATAGAAGTGCTCGAATATATAAAAGATAACGGAATGGATACAGCAATTATGATGATCACTTCCTTTGCATCTATCGAATTGGCAATTCGAGCAACTAACAATGGCGCTTTTAACTTTATTCCAAAACCTTTTTCCGCACAGGATTTGAAATCGGCCATGGAGAGCATTACCAAGCATTTGTTTTTAAAACGGATGACACGTCGGATGAAAGCCGAAGCGAAACAGGCGCGTTTTAAGTTTTTGTCGGTGCTTTCGCACGAACTTAAATCGCCCATCAATGCTGTAGAAGGTTATCTTCGCATTATGAAAGATGCTCAGGCCGGCAAAGACATAGCGGCCTACGAAAAAATGATCGACAGATCCTTAACCCGTCTCGAATCTATGCGCGGACTAATAATGGATATGCTCGATTTTACCAAGATAGAGTCAGGCACTAAGCTTAGAACTATTCACGATTTTGATGTTATAGAGATAGCTAAAATGGCTATCGATTCAATCTATCCGGTGGCCATACAAATGAATATTACTATTGAACGCGATTTTCCTGAAAAGCTGATCATGCATGCAGATGCCGGAGAAATGGAAATAATATTCAATAACTTATTGTCTAATGCAGTAAAATACAATAAGGAAAATGGAGTTGTGAAATTCGCTATCAGTAAAAAAGGGAAATACGCCATTTTTAGAGTCGAAGACACCGGAATAGGAATGTCAGAAAAAGAGCAAGATTTGCTTTTTAAGGAATTCACCCGAATCAAAACACGTAAAACGAAAAATATTTCCGGTTCGGGTTTGGGTTTATCCATTATGAAAAAAGTGATTCTACTAAATAAGGGATATGTAAAAGTGGAGAGTAAAGAGGAAATAGGTTCCGTGTTTACCGTTAAATTGCCTTTGGCAAGTATGCCCTAAGATTTTAACTACTCCTACTAATTAATTCGTATTAACCATTCAAGCTAAGCTTGAATGGTTTTTTGTTCCCGACTAAATCTTTGGGGTGTTGCATGCAATTGCTATATTTGAAACTTTGGAGTTTGACCTTTTTTGATTGCTTTGTTATTATCTGAAAAGAATTGCTATTTGCTAAATGGCTTTTATTAATTTTGACTAATTTAGTGGTCTTTTGTTTGAAGTTATTGGAACAAAAAATTAACAAAAAC
>JAFGHU010000147.1 GCA_016929955.1 Bacteroidales bacterium
CGGTTTAGCGCGCAATCTTCACTTACTTTAATTCCCAGTGGTGGCGATTTGCAATTTGAAGGTGAAATTACTAATTACCGAACCAGTCCACAAGCTATTCAGGGTGATGATGTTGCGGCTTTAACACGATTAACAATCACTGTTCGGATTAAATATACAAGCTTAATAGAACCTGAAAATAATTTTGATACCAGTTTTACAGCTTACGAAGATTACAATAGTGAGTTGGACCTAACCACAGTACAAGACGGATTAATTGAAATATTAAAAGAAATGCTGGTTGATGATATTTTTAATAAAGCAGTGGTAAACTGGTAATTATGAATACGGAAAAGCTCCTGAATTATATCAAGTATCCGAATACGTTGAATGAAAATTCCCTCGATGAAATTCAGAGATTGGTGCAGCTTTTTCCATATGCTCAAAATATGCAGTTCTTGTATTTGTTTAATCTTTCTAACAATCAAGATATTCGTTTTTCAGAACAACTTCAGAAAACGGCAACGTATGCAAGTGATCGGGGCCAATTAAAAAAACAACTGGAAGCCCTTAAAGAACCTATTAGTCGGGCAGTAAATGAACAGGAATGGCCACCTGAAACTACACTGGAAAAACCAATTGAAACCAAGCCTGAGCAAAGCACTTTTGAACCGGATCAAGAAACGCCCGGCGCCGAATCAATTGAAGTAAAAAGTACGGAAACTGAAATAGATTTACCGCTTATTCCTTCTTCTTCTGCGCACGAAAAACTAGTGTACAATAAGGTTTCAGAAGCAGAACCATTTGAAGATCTTGTGGGTGAGCGAAATAAAATCAGATCTAAAGCCGAGCTTTTGCAACGTGTAAAAGATCGACTGCATGAAATTGAAGAAACACAAGGAGAAAGCAAAGAAAAAGACAGGCAAGAAAGCGAAAAAGAGGCTCCACTTCAGAGTAAACTGGACTTAATCAATCGCTTTATTCAGGTTGAGCCTAGCATATCGCGCCCGGAAAAAACGGCTTTTTTCGATCCGGATGTGGCTGCACAAGAAAGCGTTTTTGAAGACGGCTCATTTGTTACAGAAACACTTGCTAAAATATATTGCGATCAGGGGAATTATAAAAAAGCGATTGAAATTTATCAAATATTAAGCTTGAATAATCCGGAAAAAAGTAGTTACTTTGCAGCCCAAATTCAAGAATTGGAAAAAAATTACATTAATTAAAAAATAAAAAGCAATGGGTGCTTATATAATTGTTTCAGTTTTAATCTTGATCACTAGTATCTTACTAATGTTGGTTGTTTTGGTTCAGAATTCAAAAGGAGGAGGATTAGCTTCTAATTTTTCCGGTAATAATCAATATATGGGTGTACGTAAAACCGCCGATTTTCTGGAAAAATCAACGTGGACCTTGGCTGTTGTTTTGCTTGTTTTAAGTTTGTTTTCCATCTTTGTAATTCCTCGCTCCAATTCGGTTGAAGGTGCTGTAGACACAGAATTACGCGATCAAATCGAAAACACACAACCCATCAATATTCCAACACCGCCTGCAGATCAAAACTAAGCAGGAAAAAGAAATTTATAAAATGTCAGATTGTCATTCAATCTGACATTTTTTTTTATATTCCTATTTGGCACAATATTCGATAATTCCGCACATATAACTTTAAATTGATTTACACTATGAAAATACAACCACTTGGCGATCGCGTTTTGATTAAGCCATTAGCTGCCGAAGAAAAGACGGCTGGAGGAATAATTATTCCGGATACTGCAAAAGAAAAACCCCTTAAAGGACAGGTAGTTGCTGTTGGTAAAGGACTGGATGATAAAGGATTAACCGTAAAAGTGGACGATATTGTTCTTTATGGCAAATTTGTAGGGACTGAAATTAATTTAGAAGGAACCGATTATTTAATAATGCAAGAAACAGAAATTTTAGCAATCATTTAATTTGAAACAAAACAAAAAATATAAAATTTAGAATTATGGCAAAAGATATCATGTATGATTACGAAGCGCGTGAAGCACTAAAAAATGGCGTTGACGCACTTGCTAATGCAGTAAAAGTGACCTTAGGGCCTAAAGGTCGTAATGTAATTATCGAAAAATCATTTGGTGGTCCTTCCATTACCAAAGATGGTGTTACAGTAGCTAAAGAAATTGAATTGACTGATGCTATTGAAAATATGGGCGCTCAAATGGTTAAAGAAGTGGCGTCTAAAACCAACGATATTGCCGGTGATGGTACAACCACGGCTACTGTTTTGGCGCAATCTATTGTTTCTACAGGTTTGAAAAACGTGACTGCCGGTGCCAATCCTATGGATTTAAAACGGGGTATTGAAAAAGCGGTAGCTGCTGTCGTTGCTCATGTTAAAAAACAAGCTATTGAAGTGGGCGATAGCAATGAAAAAATTCGTCAAGTGGCTACAATTTCTGCCAATAACGAAACTTCAATTGGTGATATGATTGCTACGGCAATGGCCAAAGTTAAAAAAGAAGGCGTAATCACTATCGAAGAAGCTAAAGGTATAGAAACGAGTGTGGAAGTAGTTGAAGGTATGCAGTTCGATCGTGGATATATTTCTCCTTATTTTGTTACCGATACTGAAAAAATGGAAGTGGTTTACGAAAATCCTTACATTTTAATCTACGATAAGAAGATTTCGATAATGAAAGAATTGCTTCCTGTTTTAGAAAAAGCTGCTCAAACAGGTCGTGCTTTGGTTATTATTTCTGAGGATGTTGAATCTGAAGCTTTGGCCACTTTAGTGGTTAACCGATTAAGAGGATCGTTAAAAATAGCAGCAGTTAAAGCGCCTGGTTTTGGCGATCGCAGAAAAGAAATGCTTGAAGATATAGCTATTCTTACCGGTGGAACAGTTATTTCTGAAGAAAAAGGCTATAAATTAGAAGATACAACTTTAGAGCATTTGGGCGAAGCTGAAAAAGTAGTTATCGATAAAGACAATACTACCATTGTTAGCGGTAAAGGCGAAAGCGATAATATCCAAGCCAGAGTGAAGCAAATTAAAGCGCAAATCGAGGTTACTACCTCTGATTACGATAAAGAAAAATTGCAAGAACGTTTGGCTAAACTAGCCGGTGGTGTTGCTGTAATTTACGTTGGTGCTGCTTCTGAAATGGAAATGAAAGAGAAAAAAGATCGTTTTGATGATGCTTTGGCTGCTACACGTGCTGCAATCGAAGAAGGAATCATTCCCGGTGGAGGTGTTGCTCTAATCCGTGCTATCGATTCACTAGTTGGTCTTGAAGGCGATAATGCTGACGAAAAAACCGGAATCAATATTATTAGACGTGCGCTTGAAGAGCCTCTACGTCAGATCGTTGAAAATGCAGGTTTAGAAGGTAGTGTTATTGTAAATCGTGTTAAAGAAGGTAAGGCCGATTTTGGTTTTAATGCACGCTCAGAAAAATACGAGAACCTCTATGAAGCCGGTGTAATCGATCCTGCAAAAGTAACCCGTGTTGCCCTAGAAAATGCAGCCTCCATTGCCGGAATGCTATTGACAACAGGTGTTGTAATCACTGAGCATAAAGATCCAAATGAACCAGCCGTAAATCCAGCCGCTATGGGCGGAATGGGTGGCGGAATGCCCGGAATGATGTAATCTTTTGATTACTTAATCACTATATATATATCGAAAGCCTCTGTTTGTTGCAGGGGCTTTTTTTTGTGCTTAAATTTGTCAACCTGCTTGATTATTACTGATTTGAATTCCGTATATTTGCCCGATATTTATGGAATCAAGAAAAAAAGATCATATCGATTTGGCTATGCGTTCTCAAATTAAAGAGGCCTTGTTGAATAAAAAATTCAATTACGAACCCGCTTTGAGTGCGCATCCTCTGGAAAATCTTCCTGATCAGGAATTTCTGGGGAAAAAGCTTCGTTTGCCGGTTTGGGTTTCCAGTATGACCGGTGGAACAGCTCAGGCCAAACATATCAATTCCAATTTGGCTAAAGTTTGTCGCGAATTTGGAATGGGCATGGGATTAGGTTCTTGTCGCCCATTATTAGAAGATAAGTCACGTTTCGACGATTTTAATATGCGTCCCCTAATTGGCGATAAACTCCCCTTATTAGCCAACCTGGGAATTGCTCAAATTGAGGAATTGCTCGAAACTAAAGCCATTGATAAATTGCAGGATATGATGGGTTATTTGCAGGTAGACGGGCTCTTTGTCCATTTAAATCCTGTTCAGGAATATCTGCAACCCGAAGGTGACCGCATTCGGTTTTCGCCCGTAGAAACACTTCAGCGTTTATTAGAAAAGGTTGATTTTCCGGTTTTTGTAAAAGAAGTGGGACAGGGAATAGGTCCAAAAAGTTTAGAAGCTTTAATGGATCTCGAATTAGCCGGAATTGAATTTGGCGCTTTTGGCGGAACCAATTTTGCACAAATGGAACTGATGCGTTCCGATGAAAATAAGCAAAAGTTGCTGGAGCCCTTGGCTACCATTGGGCATACTGCCGAAGATATGATCGACTATTTAAACGAATTGCCTTATGCCATTATGAGTGATAAGCATATTATTATTTCAGGGGGCGTTAGCGATTGGTTGCATGGTTATTATTTAATGAAAAAAATAAAATATAAAGCTGTTTTTGGACAAGCGTCTGCTTTTTTACACTATGCCCAAGGCGATTATCAACAACTATATCAGTATGTTTTAAACCTAAAAGCAGGTTTATTATTTGCTGATTCCTATTTAACGATTCGAGAATAATGCAAGAAAAAAAGATCATCAAGGGTTTTTCTAAACTCTCTAAAATAGATAAGATTAAGGAAATTGCTCAGTATTTTAATGACCCTCAGAAAACCACAGAATTTTTAAATTCTTTTGGGTTTTCGGATGAAGAACAACAGGATTTGTTTGATGAATTTAGCGAAAATACAATTTCCAATTTTCATTTTCCTTACGGCATTGCTCCTAATGTGATGATTAATGGTAAAAATTACCTTATCCCTATGGTTATTGAAGAAAGTTCTGTTGTTGCAGCCGCTTCCAATAGTGCTAAATTCTGGTCGACGCGCGGGGGATTTCATACACGTATTATTTCAACAAAAAAAATTGGACAGGTTCATTTTATTTGGAAGGGAATAAAAGAAGAATTACTTGCGCAGTTTGCTGATTTAAAAGAACTTTTAATTACCGGAACTGAAGA
>JAFGHU010000148.1 GCA_016929955.1 Bacteroidales bacterium
TAATGGCACAGCGCTACTATAAGGAAGCAATCGAACTATTGGATACTGGAAAAAAAGATCACTTTCAAGTATTGTACCAGTTATATATGCAGAAAGGACGTTTAAATTACTATTTAGGCAAATTTAGTGAATCAGCTGAGGTGACATATAAAGCGTTATACTTTTTAAGGCAAACAAATGAGTCGCCTTACGAATTGGCAATTCTAAATGAGCAAATAGCAGATGCGCATTATATGTTAAAAGACTATGAAAATGCTTTAATATCGTATCAAAATGCATTTGACATATTTAGTAAGCAATTGCCTGGTAATCATTATAGAATTATAAATCTTCATACCGATTTAGCAGCAACCTATAAAGGATTAGAAGATTATGATCATGCCATACAACATTTTAGAATTGCCGCTGAAAACAGTAAATTAAGTCCTTATCAGTACCGCGTTTTTGGCGAAACATTATGGAAAGCACGGCAATTGGACGAAGCTGAAAAAATGCTTAAATTGGCAAATAGCGAGGCCGAATCAAAAAAGAAACGGAATGCAACTGAAATAGCGGATACTCATTTTTGGTTGGGCTCCTTTTACCTTCAAACAGGCAGGGATAAATTATTAGGACTTTATTATTTAAATTTAGCAGTGGGCGAATACCGCTCATCTTTAGGCGAAAAAAATGAATCTTTAGGTCGGGCGCAATTGGCACTGGCAAAGTACTTTATTCAGATTAATGATACGGAAAAAGCATTGGAAATAATTCAATCGTCGATTATTTCGTTAACTCCCGGCTTTTCTTCGATGAATCCATTTGATAATCCTGATGGTATTCAAATGAGCTTGCAGTCGGTTGCAAATTCGCTGGGTTGGAAAGCACTTGCTTTGGCTAAGCATTACGAGAAAACAAAAATTTTGGCTTATTTAAGAGCCTCGTTCGAGACCTACCAGCTAAGCATTAAAATGGTAGAAGGATTTCGCTTTTCGCAGAAATACAATAGCAATTTAATCTTAAATAATGAGGTAAATAATCTGCTTAATCAGGCCATACTCGTATCCTATAAATTATATACAATTACTAAAGAACCTCAATATTTTGATGCTACTTTTTCTTTTATCGAACAAAATAAATCTACGGCTTTATTGGCTAGTCTGAAACAAAATGATTCTTTACGTTTATCGAATGTGCCCACAGAGTTGATTGAAAAAGAAAATTTGCTCAAGCAAAATTTAATCAGTCTGGACGAAAAAATGAATCCTTTGGATTTTACTTCTAAAACACTGGATGAAAAACTTATACGGGTCTATCAATTGCAAAAGCAAATATTTAAAAACAGCTTAGATAGTATACAACAAATTTTGTATACCGATTATCCGGAATATTACCGCCTGTTTTATGGAAACAATGTTATTAGCATTAGCGATGTTCAAGAGCAATTGAATAGAAATAAGGTGCTTATAGATTTTGCACTTACCGATTCTTTAATGATAGCCTATGTTATTTCCAATAAGCAGGCTAGTTTATATACAAAAAAAATTCCACCGGGATTTGAGAACGGAATTCTTCGCTTGCTTCAACTAATCCAACATGTCAATACTGAAAATAGCGCCTCTGATTACCAGTCGTTTATTAAACTGGCCTTCGAAAATTATCAATTTCTTTTGGGCGATTTTGCCTCTATTATCGAAGGTAAAGAATTGCTTATTGTCCCTGACGGCATATTGAGTTATTTGCCCTTTGATGTTTTACTTACAGATACCATAGCAAAGCCTCAACCCGATTATAGAAAACTGCATTATTTTATAAATAAGAATATAAGCAGTACGTTAAACTCAGCAGCTATTTACTTTAGTTATGCCGAAAAGAAAAAGCTAAATTATGGTGAGATAATTGCTTTTGCTCCGGAATATTTTTTGATCAACCCATCGGATTCAACAATTAAGAGCGATTATGCTTTGATGCCTTTACCGCATGTAAAGCGCGAATTGGAAAGTATTTCCACTAATTTTACTACGGAGATTTACAGGGGAACAAAAGCAACAAAAATCAAGTTTT
Organism: Bacteroidales bacterium; assembly: GCA_016929955.1. GTDB lineage: Bacteria > Bacteroidota > Bacteroidia > Bacteroidales > UBA12170 > UBA12170. Next base: position 2,044 of record JAFGHU010000148.1, read on the forward strand.
TAAATGCAGCGCCAAAAGCTTCTGTTTTGCATTTGGCTATGCATACGGTATTGGATGATAAAGACCCTTTGAATTCGCATCTGGTTTTTGCAAATGCTAATGATACAGCTACTTCTGGTTTATTTACTGTAGGCGAGCTGTTTGGCATGGAATTAAGCGCCGATTTAGCTGTGCTTAGTGCTTGTAATTCGGGCAATGGCAAATTAAATAAAGGCGAAGGAATTATGAGCTTGTCTACCGGTTTTCAATATGCCGGTGTGCCAAGTGTAGTGATGACCCACTGGGACGTAAATGATAAATATAGTGCTGATTTAATCAGTGGATTTTATACCTATTTAGCACAAGGCTTAGACAAAAATATGGCTCTCCATAAGGCTAAACTTGATTTGATTAACCGTGGAAGTGCGATGTATGCTCATCCCTATTATTGGGCAGGTTTTACGCTAATTGGAAACGAGTCTGCCATTGTTTCGCGAAAATCGGGTTTTGGCAAGAGCCTAGAGTTTGCTATTCCTATTCTCGTTTTGTTTGCTTTCTTTTTCAGACTAAAAAAGAAGAGCAATGGATAAAGAGCAGCTTTTCGATTTTTTAGAAAATTATACACTAAAATACAACCAAATTGACTTCATAGAAAATGACCCTATTCAAATTCCGCATCAATTTACACTAAAGGAAGATATTGAAATTTCAGGCTTTTTAGCTGCCAGTATTGCTTGGGGCCAACGTCCGGTTATTATTCGAAATGCAATTCGAATGATGGAAATGATGGATTTTGCTCCTTATGATTTTATACTTAATTCAACACCCAACGACTTAAAAGTTTTTGAAGGTTTTAAACATCGTACTTTTCAAGCGGTTGATATGCAGTTTTTTATAGTTTCTTTGCAGAATATTTATCAGAATTATGGAGGTTTAGAAAAAGTGTTTGAAAATGGATTTAAACATAATGCTAAAACAGCCTTAATCGATTTTAATCGTTTGTTTTTTTCTATCTCCCATCTTTCCAGAAGCGAAAAGCATCTATCAAATCCGGCAAGAAATTCGGCGGCAAAACGTTTAAATATGTTTTTGAGATGGATGATACGTAATGATGATAAAGGAGTGGATTTTGGCCTCTGGAAAAATTGCTCTCCAGCTCAATTAATGCTTCCACTTGATGTGCATACCGGAAGAATAGGTAGAGGCTTGGGTTTGCTTGAGCGAAAACAAAACGACTGGAAAGCAGTAGAAGAGATCACCAGAAACTTACGACTATTTGATAAATCCGATCCTGTTAAATATGATTTTGCGCTCTTTGGCTATGGTGTAAATGAAAAATAAGCTTAATAATCAGCTTTGTTATCACTTTTTGCTTTATTTTGTAAACTGTTGTTTAAACTTTTAAAATGAACAAATTTCACATAGCGTTTGTTATATCGATGGTTGTTTTAGCAACTGCTTTATCATCATGCACAAAAACTTTAAAGCCTGCCGGACAAGATGGAGAAATCGCTTTTTTTGTTCGTTTACCTTCTTTAACATGGGCGCGTTTTGAAGCAAGATGCACAACAGAAGATATTTTTTTAGACCAAGTTAGAATTCAGAATCCGAGCGGCGGGCTCGTTACCGACGAGTTTGATCATCAAAGAATTCCAAAAAACGAAATTTTTTCCATTGGGAATCAAGAGCCTGAAGATGGTTTATGGCTGATTACTTTTATTGGAACAAGCGCTATTACAAATGCCAATTTTCAGCAAACCACGCCTTATGAAATGTTTATAGAAGGCACTGACGAGGGACTTTAACTTATGCGTTTTTCCAAGAATAAAATATCAACCAAAGAATTATTATATCAAATTATTTTAAAGCCGATAGCGGGCCGGTAAATTTTTTGAAAATTTGTTTTTTTAGAAGTGGTAGTAACTGTGACCTTAATTACGGGTTCATGGATGTATCTTACCTAAGGCTTCGAGAGTGGTTTTACAAGCATTCCCAGCGGGAATTATTACGGTCGAAATGCAAAAATCAGAAGTAATAAATTGCTTACTCAACACGGCAGTTTGTAAAAATTATTATTACGATTCACCCGATAGCGATACCTTTTTCTGTAAATGATGCAATTACGAAAACTGATTATCAATTGATTAGAAAAAAAGTTATATCCGCACTTAAAATAAAATTCACAAACTCGATTAGAATTAAAAAAATCTATCTTTGTCGGCTGAAAAATAAATATGATTAAGCATTTAAATCTGATGAATTTTGAAGATGAAATTGCTCAAGGAGTAGTTTTGGTCGATTTTTGGGCGCCTTGGTGTCAGCCTTGCTTAGATCAAAATCCCATCCTCGAAGAAATTGCTGAAGAACTCAAAAACATGGCCAAAGTGTTTAAGGTTGATGTTAATGATAACCGTGTAATTAGCAATAAGCAAGGGGTGCAGAATATTCCGTTACTGATTTTATATCAAAATTCTAAACCGATTGCCCGATTTCAAGGCATTCAGTCGAAAGATAGTATAATGCGTTCAATTTTAAAACTTATTTAGTACCATGATTTTACTCGAAGCAAATTTAAAATTAATTCTCCCAGTTGCGCTTTTAGGTGTTGTTCTTTTGTTTTTTATCTATCGCATGTATAAAATGCGCCATTTATTAAGCGCCTCTAATATGCCCGAAAGTAGTGAAAACACCTTGATAATAAACGATCAAAATTTTGATAAAACGATAGCTATCGGTATTACCTTAATCGATTTTTGGGCGCCCTGGTGTGCACCTTGCCGGATTCAAGGCCCTATCATTAACGATTTAGCTACTGATATGGTAGGGAAAGCAAAAATTGGTAAATTGGATGTTGATCAAAGCAAAAAAGTGGCTGCTAAATTAGGTATCCGAAATATTCCTACGATTTTAATCTTTAAAAACGGTGAAATTGTAAAACAGTTTGTCGGAGTTAAACCTAAAAACACACTCATAAATGAAATAGAAAAATACATATAAATCAGCTGTTTTAGGCCGTTTTTGTTAACTGTTATTCCACTTTTAATAATGTTAATAAAACTTAATTTATCGAATAAAATATAGCGTTATTCTAATAACAATTGTATCTATTACAAATTCGTTTAATTTTGCTTCATTAATTTAGCTAACCAAAAAAACGAAAAAAATTAAATATGTCAATTAAGCAGAAATCTTTGGATTTAAAGAATCGAATGAGGGAAGCACTTTCCGGAGGAGGTTCTAAAGCCATCGAAAAACAGAAAGCTGTTGGTAAATTAACCGCTCGCGAGCGTATAATGGCCATCTTAGATGCAAAATCTTTTCACGAATACGATCTCTTTGTTGAGCATGCCGCTAAAGACTTTGATATGGACAAGAAGTATTTAGCAGGCGATGGCGTTATAACCGGAACAGGTTCTGTTTTTGGTCATCCTGTATGTATATATGCCCAAGATTTTACTGTTGCAGGAGGTTCTTTAGGATACGCACATGCTAAAAAAATTACCAAAGTAATGGACCAAGCTATGAAGATGAAGGTGCCGCTTATTGGCATTAACGATTCAGGTGGGGCTCGTATTCAGGAAGGCGTAAATTCATTGGCCGGTTATGGCGAGATTTTTTACAGAAATACCCAGTCCTCCGGCGTGATTCCTCAGATCTCTGTAATATTAGGGCCTTGTGCAGGTGGTGCTGTGTATAGTCCCGCATTAACCGATTTTGTTTTTGTGGTTGATAAGATTTCAAAAATGTTTATTACCGGTCCCGAGGTAATTAAAACAGTTTTAGGCGAAGATATTTCTATGGAAGATTTAGGTGGTGCCCGAATTCATGCTGAAAAAACTGGTAATGCTCATTTTTATGCTGAAAGTGAACAAGAGTGTTTCGATCAAATTAAACAACTTTGTACTTATATTCCTTGGAATAATGGAAAGAAAGCGGATCGGTTCCCTAAAAAACCACCCAGAACGCGACAGTATAAAATTGACGATGTGATTCCTAGCGATCCTCGTCAACCTTATGATGTGCGTGATGTTATTAAATCGCTAGCTGATGATTCTGAATTTTTCGAAATTCAAGCACTTTGGGCTGCGAATATTGTTATTGGTTTTGCTCGATTGGATGGTCAAACCGTGGGTATAGTGGGTAATCAGCCTATAGTACTTGCAGGCGTTTTAGATGTTGACTCTTCAGACAAAGCAGCTCGTTTTATTCGCTATTGCGATGCCTTTAATATTCCACTATTGACTTTAGTAGATTTACCAGGTTATTTGCCCGGTGTAGATCAGGAGCATGCCGGTGTTATTCGTCATGGTGCAAAAATACTGTATGCCTATTCTGAGGCTACTGTTCCAAAATTAACCGTTATTATGCGGAAGGCTTATGGAGGTGGATATATAGCCATGTGCTCGCATCACTTACGTGCCGACTTTGTTTTTGCCTGGCCTATGGCCGAGATAGCCGTTATGGGACCTGAAGGAGCAGCCAATATTATTTTCAGGACAGAAATAAAAAATGCCGATGATCCCGATAAGGTTCGGCAAGAAAAAATTGAAGAATATAAACAAAAGTTTGCAAATCCTTATGTGGCTGCAGCATATGGTTATGTCGATGCTGTTATCGAGCCTGCTGAGACAAGAAAAATGCTTATACATGCTTTGGAGATTTCTTCTTCCAAATCGATAGAAACTGTTTCCAAAAAACATGGTGTTCCACCGTTTTAATTCATTACTATGAGTAAGAAAGAGCGAAAATTAAGGAAAGAAAAGAAAGAAGATGCTGTAGAGGTATTTGACGAGTTTTACTTGGAAAATATGCTGTATTATACACGTGTTCCTGATGCGTATAAAAACAGAGAAGCCTATAAGCCTCTAAACGAAAAAGTACTTAAAGCCTTTATCCCCGGAACAATCAGAGAAATGAATGTGGAAGTGGGCGAAACTATTGAGGTTGGTCAGAAGCTTATGATTCTGGATGCGATGAAAATGGACAATGTGGTTAAAGCTATGTATAGCGGAACGGTTAAATCCATTCATGTCAAAGAAGGAGAAATGGTGAAAAAAAATCAAGTCATCCTCGAATTTGCATAGCCTTTGATGAGGGTTCCGAAATTATAAACCCAATCTTATTAAATGTTCACTAGCGGTTATTCCTTGTTTTCTTTGATAGTTTTATTCTGCCTAAGGAGATAAGGATTACGCCTGTTATGCTAATTAATCCTCCCCAAATTTGGTGAGGTTGTGGTAATGTATTAAAATACAAAAAGGCACCTATCATTACGAATAACCCTTTTGAGCTTCCTAAAATACTGTTTCGGCTTGCTTCTATGTATTTTATTGCTTGATAACCTGCCAATGATGTCAGAAACGGGCCTAATGCCGATCCTATTATAATATTCCAAAGTGCCTTATTTGATATAAGTATAGATTCGTGCAGATAGACTAAGGCTAAAATCGAAAATATAAATAGGTGCATCGTTCTGCTTAACGCCATAATTGATGGACTTAACACTTGAACATTTTTTTTGGCTATAATTGCACTAAAAGAATAAATAAAACCAGAAAGAATCATATAGTCTGTTCCTTCAATAAAAATATTCTCAATTACTTCACTTCCCTGATAACTGATGATAAATGCGCCTAAAAGGGCTAGTCCCATTCCAATTAATTCCGGAATATTAAATCGTTCTCTCAAAAAGATAAATCCTAAAATTGTTACAAAAACAGGATTCACATTGCCAATAAAGGAAACCACTGCAGGATTGGGTACGGTTCGGATAGCCAAAAAGAAAAAACTAGTTCCGGCAATTTCAAGAATCCCTAAAGTGAGTAGTATTAAATATTGTTTGGTTTTAAAGGTTTTGATGGTAGGTAGCTTTTTTCTTTGCCAGGCAAATAAAATATTCCATACAAATCCAAAGGCAAACCAATACGTGCCAAACTGAGCCAATGTGGCTTCATTTAATGCCGCCTTACTAAAAATATAAACATTCGATACCGCAATTACGGCTATAAAGGAAAAAAGGTAACCTTTTACTCGATCTGGAATTTCAATTTTCATCGGCAGCAAAAGTACAAATAGTTTATTTGTAAATACGTAATATTATACACAGACAGTATAAATGTTATCCAGCTGTTTTCCAATGGCTTTAGCACTATATTGCATGTTTGATTTGTTTTGAATTTTTGTAGAATCAAAAAGAGGTTTGCTAATTAGAATGTTCTTTAAAACGGATTCGAGTTGTTTTTCATTTCCCGGATCTACCAAAAAACCGTTGGTTTTAGAAATAAATTGATCAAGATTTCCGACGCGACTAGTAACTATAGGTAAACCACAGGCTTGAGCTTCGTGAAAAACAATCAGGAAGGTTTCGTAATTACTAAACATTACGAGATAATCGGCTTGCCGATATCGCTTTGCTAATCTTTCGCCCTGCTCAATTCCATAGAAATGGACTTGATTTTTGGGAATATTTAAAACGGCAGCATAATTTTTTATTGACTCGAAATCGACGCCATCCCCAACAAAATTGAATTCGAAATTAGTATTAATCAAGGATAAGTTTTTGATTACACGCAATAATCCACTGATGTTTTTTGATTTGTCTTCGAATGTACTTACATGTAGAAACACGATAGGATTGCCCGTTTTTTTTCTTTCGTAGGATTGATAAAAAAGATCATCTACTACATTGGGGACAATAAAATAATTAGGGTTTTTCAGACCATGCTTTTGCATGGCTTCCATTAGAATCGTACTTACAGGTAAAATTGCACGCGAGTTTTTTACAACCCTAGCGGTGATTCTCTTTCTCCACCATCCTTTATAGGTTCCATTATAAGGTAAATATCTCGACCAATGTTCACTTATTATAAAAGGTATTTTTGAAACCTTTTCCAAGATGAAAGCAAAAAAACCTAGTCGAGTTAATATATGGACATGAGTCAAATCCGGTTTCCCATATTTTTGTTTAATTAAACGGTAACCAATTATTAAATAATACCAGTAACGGATAACATTATAAGGTATAAATGAGGAATTTTTATAATAATAAATATGGGTGCTTAAGTTTTCTTGTTCAAATTGCTCCGTTTTCTTAAATGGTTTTTTCGACGACAGACCTTGAACATAAAGCACAGATACCTTATTATATATTGCGGCAGCTTCGGCATGCTTTTTTACAAACAAGCCATACATTTCATCGCCCTGATGTGGATACCAGCGGGGAAGAAATAGAATATGTTTTGATGTTTTATTCATAGCTTCGAACAAACTTAATCTTTATCTCTGAAAACGGAATAGGAATTGATGACAAATCTGGCTTTTTTGGGCCTATTTATTTTGTTTTAATTTAATCCTAATATTTGGCTTTGAAGTGTTAAGAAAAAAATTACCTTTGCACCTGTTTTTGAAAAACGGGAATTGTTCGAAATTGTTAATAATTAATTTCTTTTCGATTGAAAAACAAATCCTTAACACAAGAAGTGTATTGTTGAAAAACAGTGGGCTTCAAATGTTTTATTCATTTGGGTAATTTTTTTAAGAATGGATTGTTTTTTAAAAAATAATTTATACTTTTGCAGTCCCAAAAATTATGGGTTTTAGACAACGACAGA
>JAFGHU010000149.1 GCA_016929955.1 Bacteroidales bacterium
AGCACAAAGCTTCCGTTTGATTATGGAGCCGGCATAGTTGAAATCTATGGGTCAACAATAAACTTTGTGGATACATTGTTTTTTCCCATACCAGCTTTATACGCAGATTTTTTTTCACTGAGCGGAAAATATAATTTCTTCTTCAATGGCAAGGATTTACTATTGTTAAAAAATACGGATTCCGGAAAACTGACTTACCACCTGAAAAAAGAATAACGCTTTCCCGCCCACGACACATTTTTGGTGGGATTCTTCACCCCCCTGTTTTTATAAAGCAAGTTGTTTTAGGTAACGGATTCCCCTCAAGCGGTTGGAAACCCTTGAAGGGTTGCTTATGACCGGTTATCGGCATTGGTTTCAATTCGTTTGAAGTTTTTGCTAACCATTAATGTTTGTCATAGTGCATTGTTGCTGCAAAGAAGCGCTTGCTTACCTGTCTGTAACAAAATGCAGGGGCTTGCCTGCAGTCGGACCGGTTTTACTTCCTGATCAATATATCCACCACCAGGAAGAGTTTGCAGATCACCGTGCAAATTAGTATTGTGTAATTTTACTGGTTGTTTTATGGTGTGCTCAGCTTTGTCTTGAAGCTGAAGTATTAGTGGTATGCATTTTCATTATACCTTATATCTGTTATTTCCAATTTCAGCCAGGTCCAATCACCACCGGCTAATTTCCAGGTGGCAGTCATTTTCGCCGGAACCTTAATTCCTTCAAAGGTTTTATATTCGTCTACCAGCAATACCCATTCATTTCTTTTGGCGTCAGGTTGATTACCCATATAACGTAAGGCGACAAATTTTGAAAACTCACCTGATGAATTGAAATAAAATGTTCCACTGCCCCTGGTCCCCTTATATTCGATATTGGCTTGTGCTGTTGTAAGGTCTAATTGCTCCCAGGTTACATACTGACTAAGAGCTAATGTGGGAAACCAAACCATTTCGCCTAAATATCGCTGTATGGTTCCTTCATCTAGTTTTTCGCCTTTTTCATCTACAACAGTGAACAAGGAGTTTAATTTTATCAGCATAGCTCCTTTCCCGTTGTGGAATTTATCCCTGCCGGCAAAACGGAGTAAACTATTCATTTTTACATCTACTGTCCATATAAAAGCAGGGTTGTCAATTGTAGTATATTGCAATGCAGTAGCATTCATCCATTTTTGCTGGTCGGGCTTCATTTTCAATGCTGCCAGTTGTGTAACCCTACCGGCAGTTATATAAGGCTTCCCAATTACACCTGAGCTGCGTAGCCATTTTTTAACAGGTTCGGGTAAGTTTGCAATATCGTTTTCAGTAATTACCTTACCTGTTGACAGGTTACATTGACTTAAAATATCAGAGGTCTCTTTCAGAACCCTTTTTTGAAAAGTGTAGCCTTCAAATGTCATTATGGATAACACTAGAATGATAATATTTAGCAGTGTGCCGAATTTGGCATCTTGCCAAAATGCAATGATCAGAACTTGTGAGAGCGCTATCGCAGTAAATCCAACTAGCCATGAATACTTGTTGTTGCAAAAGTACAATACCCCAAAAATTAAAAACAGTACTGCAGCAGTCAACCAAAATAATCCTGCCGGTTTTGAAATGGGAAGCGTCAGTTCTTTAACTTCCTTCAAAGCAAAGCTGCTTAAAAATCCCAGCAAATGGATCAGCGCGTGTAGTAAAACAATAATAGTAAAAATGTATTTCATCAGACTATCCTGGATATTTTACTTCATCAATTGTTCTTCTGAATGAGTAAGGCATCTTGTCGGCATAACCATATCTGATTAGTAAAAGCGGATGTTTAGCTTCAATGTTCAGTTCTTTTGCCATTTCTTCCCTTACTGCCAGTTCCTCACAGGGCATATTCAAATGTGCGTGGCTTATACCAAGCATTGTAGCGGTAAGACCGAATTGTTGAAAAGCCTGACCTGTTTTTACCCATGTTATTGCATTATTATTATCCGTGATGAAAACAGCTATACCTCTAGTGTGCTCAAGTAGGTCAGTAAGACGTTTGGCTTCACTTTTCGCGGTCACAAAGTTTTTCATTATCAAACTTCCTACGAATTTTCCCAATCCGGGCATGGCCATGGTAGCCGACCATATACCGTCTCTGGTTTTTTCAGCTTCACGTTTCGAAAAGCGAATCCAATTTACGAGTTCACTGATAAATTTTTTGTTTTTAAACTGTAAGCTGTTTGCTTCAATAATGTATGGAATTATTTTCTCAAAACGCTCTTTGCCATCCAGCAACAAAACTGAAACGCCGTCAACGGAAAAACAAGAAGTGAGTTTTTTCAAATCTTCGGCTGTAATGCTACGATCATTGTATTTGCTCTTTGTTACCTGTCTTGTTGCTATATAATCAAGAAGAGGGCGTTTTATTGTTTCATTTGTTTCACTTTTAGTCAGTTTGACTTTGATACAGCTTGGGGCATTGTCGGGGTATTGTACGGTATATTGATAGTCTTTATGAGAGGCAGCGATAAGCAGATTTTCCAAAGCACAACCCAGGCTAATATAGAGCTCATAATTTTCCTTGTCTACTATTGGAAGTGATCGCGAAAAGTCAGGATGTATAACAATACCCTCTTCAGTATTTTCAAATTTCCAGGGTTGCGTATTGTGCCCGGATGGCGCTTTAATAGCATACTCAATGATAAACCTGAAATCTTCACTTTTCATCTTATCTCCTTTTTTGACGGATAAATATATTCATTATCGACAAAATGCGATATAGTCCGAATTGGTCTGATTGGAATTGCTGCTGTTTATGGGTGAATTGCTTTCGGACTTCGCAATAGTTTTAATGCCTTGCAACCTGTCTTTATGGCGATTTACAATGTCAAAGATATTTAGCTGCCTGACGGATATAGTGGGTTATTGTTCTGCTATTTACAGTTTTCACAATAAGTTTTTCTTAAATATTCGTTTTCCAACAATTGAAAAGTTACTCCTCCTTGACCAAATGGCTCAAATATATCACAAAATCTTGAAGGATTAATATTGTATGCATTTAATAGAATTGTTCTGTAATCAGAGCGTTTTGTCATTTTCTCATCAATAAGGGTGAGATTTAAATAGTGTCTGTCCATAAAGTCCCATTTGCCGCGTTACGCTTGTCCGAAAATTGCTCATTTACGAATAGTAAACTCCGCATTTTCGGAC
>JAFGHU010000150.1 GCA_016929955.1 Bacteroidales bacterium
GAAAGAATATAAAACCTTATCTTTTTTTTGTTTTTTACATTAGTAGAAAAACGATCCCGCCTTATCCAACCTTATTTCGACTTCGCTTCAATACAGTTAGTTCGGTAAGCTTAACACATAGATTTCCATCCTTGTCAATTTAATTCAGACTGTTGAATTCAATCTTTATAAAGTTAAATATAATCACCCATTATGTTCTAGCCTATCTCCAAAAGAGTACTAGGAACAAAACATGGTTTTACCGTAAAATGGCTGAAAACTTTCTGTTATTTCATTAAAGCCGTTATATTTGAAAAAAATTCCAATAAATAAATGAATATCCCAATGGTCGACCTGCAAGGTCAATATAAAAAACTAAAAACTGAAATTGATGCCGAAATTCAGCAAGTGCTCGACACTTCCAGTTATATAAAAGGACCTGTGGTTGATGCGTTTGCAAAAGATTTGGAAAATTACCTGGACGTGAAACATGTGATTCCTTGTGGCAATGGAACCGACGCTTTGCAAGTGGCTATGATGGCGCTGGGTTTAAAGCCTGGAGATGAGGTGATTACCACTACGTTTACTTTTATTGCCACTGCCGAAGTGATTGCTTTGCTCGGATTGACGCCTGTTTTGGTTGATGTTTTGGAAGATACCATGAATATTGATCCGGAAGCCATTCGAAATGCGATTACTACAAAAACAAAAGCGATTGTTCCTGTACATTTATTTGGGCAATGTGCTAATATGGAAGAGATTATGGCTATCGCCGATGAGCATGATTTGTTTGTGATTGAAGACAATGCGCAAGCCATTGGAGCGAATTATAGGTTTAAAAACGGAAGTGTGAAGAAAGCCGGAACAATTGGTCATATTGGGTGTACTTCCTTTTTTCCATCTAAAAATTTAGGTGCTTTTGGCGATGGGGGTGCTATTTTTACAAACGATGATATAATAGCCGAGCAAATGCGAGCAGTTGCAAATCACGGAATGAAAGTGCGCTATTATCACGATTATGTGGGTGTAAATTCGCGTTTGGATAGTATTCAGGCCGCCATTTTAAAAGTCAAGCTTCCGCATTTGGATGATTTTGCAAAAGCGCGAAATAGGGCAGCAAATTATTACAATGCCGCTTTTGCTTCTTGCGATAAAATTACGACACCGATAACTGCAAGCTTTACTGATCACGTTTTTCATCAATACACTCTGGTTTTGAATAATGTTGATCGTGGAGGTTTGCAAATGCATTTAAACGATAAGGGAATCGCCAATGCAGTCTATTATCCCGTTCCTTTGCATCAGCAAAAAGCGTATCGCGACAGTCGTTATCAAGACGGAGCTTTTCCCGTAGCAGAAAAATTGGCGGCCAATGTAATCTCGCTACCTATGCATACCGAATTAACAGAGGAGCAATTGAAATATATTAGTGATGCTGTTTTGGGGTTTGTGGAGAACTAAACGTTTTTTAGTTTTTTTGTGTAAACCTTGTCATTCTGCGCAAACCGGTCGTCCTGAGTGGAGTTAGGTGTCTTTTATTCTGCTATTTTAATAGTGATTGGATTAAAATTATTTTAAAACGGGAAACGACGTAAATAAAATTATATAATATAAACTTAAGGCTATATATTTTTATTAAATTGCAATCGTATTTATAGATTAAATATTTGTTCGTTTTAAGCAAATATGAAATCTAAATTGCAATTTTAATAGTATTGAATTCAAACAATTTATCAATGAGGAAATTATTATTACTTCTTATCATCTACGCACCAGTTATTTTTGCTCAAAAATCGTATAAATATCCAATTACACCAAAAGATTCGATCGTAGATATGTATTTTAACGAACAAATTTACGATCCTTATCAATGGATGGAAAATCCGAATGATCCTCGCTTAGGCGATTGGTTAGATGCACAAAATGCGATTACAAAGAAACAAGCAAATCAGCAAACGAGATATTGGGAATTAAGAAAACAAATAGCATCGATGTATAATGATGTTAACGAGTCAACCATGGATGACTATATTAAGACAGATGCTAAGCTTTTGAATAAATACGTCTTTGAAAAAAGATGGAACAAGAATCATAGCAGCCCGGATCTATTGTATAAATTGCGGGATGGAAAAATGTTTCGCACCTTGATTGAGGGGCAGCGATTAAGTCCTGATGAAAATGATCATATTGCTTTTGCCAAAATAGGAGTGAATGAAGATAAAGATCTTGTTTATGTAAGAACAAATGTAAATGGTAGCGATTGGCAAACAGCATATTTGTTTGATTTGAAAACGGGAACGCAATTGCCTGATACGATAAAGTATATTCGAAGTACAAGCAGTATAGAATGGCACGGAAAAAACCTATATTATGATAGGTATGCCAAACCGGAACAGGGAAGAGAATTGTTGGAAAAAGCAAAACGACAGCAATTGTATTACCATAAATTAGGGACTTCTCAACTGCAAGATAGGCTTATGTTTGAAAATCCGGATACAACGGGAACTGACGAATTTCGTTATTCGGCAGTGAATAAACGTTTGTTTTTTGCTTATACAACCAAAGTAAACAAAGAGATGGTTAGGGCATTCGCGGTGAGTGATATGTCTGACGAAAAATTTGCGCTTAAGAATTTTCTCTATTTCCCAAATGTGGATTCAATTAAAATTGAAGCTAAACTCGCACACGGAGACACAGTTTTACTTAAAACAAATTGGATGGCTCCTAATGAAAGAATTCTTATGCTTGATATTAAAAAGCCGAATAAACTTTCAGTTTTTGTTCCGGAATACGATATTAATTTACGTGAGGTAAATCAATTAGGAAAGGATAAAATTGCGTGTATTTATAGAAATAAGGGACAAAATATTGCTCTGATTTTTAATTTTTCAGGAGAACTTCTGAAAAGAATAGATTTTCCTAAAGGCAAAAAAGTAAATTACTTTTTTGAAACAAATGAAGAGACTGAATATACTAATTTTTGTGTTTCATCTTTTTATCATCCTGACCTATGGTATCAAATTTCATTGAAGAATTTCGATTTCAAGCCTATGGAATCCGTTTGGGTACCATTTAATGCCGAAGCGTTGGAAACTCGCTATGTTGAATATGAATCAAAAGACGGAACGGTGGTTCCAATGTATTTAACTTGTAAAAAGAATACTAAGCTTAATGGGAAAAACCCTGTTCTTCTCTATGGATATGGTGGTTATGGCGTGACCGTTGAACCCAGATTCGATCAATCCACTACTTTATTTTTATTGCATGGTGGAATTTTGGCAGTACCTAATATTAGAGGAGGTGGAGGTCTTGGAAATGACTGGGCTTTGGAAGGTAGAAGATTGAAAAAACAAAATGCGATAAATGATTTTATTGGCGCTGCTGAGTATCTCATTAAAGAAAACTATACCAATCGTGAAAAACTTGCAATCAATGGAGCATCACATGGCGGATTATTAGTAGCGAGCGCTATTATTCAAAGGCCAGATCTTTTTAAAGCTGCCATTGCAGAAGCTGGTCCCTATGATATGCTAAGAGGAGGGAAATATACTGCATTATCCGTGGCTATTAATCTTAATGAATTTGGTACAGTAAATAATCTTGAAGATTTTGAAAATATAAAATCCTATTCTCCACTGCATACTATTGAAACCGACGTAAGTTATCCAAATGTACTATTAATTACTGGTGATCATGATGATAGGGTTCCTCCTTTTCATACGTTTAAGTTTTTGAGTGCCTTGCAAGAAAAGGGCGATTCAAAATCGCTTTACCATCTTTATTTAACTCCAGGATCCGGTCATGGTGGAGCACTAACACCTCAGGATGCTGTAGATAAATTGCTTTATAAGTATTATTTCCTTTTCGATCAATTGGGAATTGTCTTTTATTAAAATATAGGGACTGTTTTTTTTCTGGAATTCTTTTTGGTCTTAAGTAGTTTCCTTGTTTTGGGCGAATACCTTATACCGAAGGGAGAGAGGCCTCTTTTATTTTCTAAATAACAACTGATCTTAAAAGAATAATGCCATTAGGCATCTGCTATGGGTAGAATATTCATTTTTATAAATAGTATCTCGTCCCAAACGGGACGAAACACGCGGATATCACTTTTTCTACCCATAGGCAATCCCTAACGGGATTTAGTAAAATAATGCAGTCGCAAAACATACACGTCATACCAGTCGCAGTGAGGCATTTGCTTCTTTAAGTAGTAGGTTTACCTTCGGTGAGGGCTTCGCCGTTCTCCTCCACTGCGTTTCGTCGAAATGGCTGGTTCTTTTACATGGAAACCCGAATGGAAATTTTGTGTATTTTTAAAGCAAAAACAAAACCATATGACAACACAAACTAAACTCGATATCAATTTTATCCGTCAACAGTTCCCCGCGCTAAAACGCGATTTTATTTTTATGGATAATGCCGGTGGTTCTCAGGTACTTGATAGTGTTATCAATCGTATTTCCGATTATTTAAGTACTACCAATGTGCAATTGGGCGCTACGTATGCCGTTTCGCAGGAATCGGGAAAACGAGTGGATGAAGCGACAGAGAAAGTGGCTCAATATATCAATGCTTCACGCAAAGAAGAGGTGGTTGTTGGTCCTTCTACAACGATGTTATTGCGGATATTAAGTTTAACTTTAAGCGAACAATGGGTTGCCGGCGATGAAATTATCGTAAGCAATTCCGATCACGAAGCTAATGTGTCGTGCTGGATGGATTTACGAAAAAAGGGCATCGTAGTTAAAATCTGGAAATTGAATCCGGAAACCATGCGTTTTGATTTAAATGATTTGCAAGACATACTAAGTCCACGCACCAAACTTGTTACTCTGGTTCATGCCTCTAATATTTTAGGTACGATAAATCCCATTCAAGAAATAGCAAAAAAAGTGCATCAGGCAGGCGCTTTAATCTGTGTGGATGGCGTGGCCTTTGCGCCGCATCGCCCTGTTGATGTGCAAGCTTTAAATGTTGATTTTTACGCATTTAGCACCTACAAAGCATATGGTCCGCATCAAGCAATATTGTACGGAAAGTATAGTTTATTGAAAAAACTGGAGAGCTTCAATCATTATTTTATCGGAAAAGAAGAAGTTCCCTATAAATTACAACCGGGGAATTTTAATTTTGAATTGACCTATAGTCTGGGAGCCATTCCTGAATATTTTGAAACGGTATACAATTATCATTTTCCTGATAATAAAGAAGTTAGTATAAACGAAAAGCGAAACAAAAGCTTCGAACTCATAGCCAATCACGAAGAAGAATTGGCCGCTTTATTGCTTGGTTATCTTGCTGATAAAAAACAGGTTAGGATTATTGGGGAAACAAAAGCAGATAAATCCAAACGTGTTCCTACTATTTCTTTTGTGCATAAGAGCATAAAGAGCTCGGCAATAGTTAGAAAAGTGGATAAGTTTAACATTGGTATTCGTTATGGCGATTTTTATGCAAAAAAAATAATTGAAGATTTTAATCTGGTGGAAAAAGATGGCGTTGTGCGTGTTAGTTTGGTTCATTACAATACGCTTGATGAGGTTCGGAAATTGATAAGTGCTTTTGAAACTATTCTTTAAACGTCTAGTAGTGTTAAGGAATGAATTGTTTATCTTTGATAATAGGATTATAGAGATGACACGAGAAAACTTACAAAGAGGGCTTATCTAGCTGTACGAAATTATCGTACAACTGAAATCATAAGGTAGAGCTGAATTTTAATTTGGAATAGAAATGCGTCTGTTTCTAATTTGATTTGTTTGGTGCATTTTGGAGTTTTAGTGCTTTTTGCCGAAGGCATCTTCCAAAGGAATCCCTTCGGGGCCTATGGGAGTGGCAAGAAATATTAAGCCACCAAAACACTAAGCTCCACCAAATTTTTAATACACAAAACTAATAACTATAAATTTAGACAGTTTTTAAGCATATGCGCCCTATTCAACACAGTCTAATTCTTATCTTATTGTTTGCTTTTTCGGCTTGTCATAATAAAGAGAAAAGTAACAGTTCATTAGATTTATCCGGTGATTGGCAATTTAAAAAACAAGGCGATTCGATTTGGCTTTCAGCTATAGTTCCGGGAACTGTTCAAACTGATTTGTACGCTAATCATTTAATTTCTGATCCATTTTATGGAGATAATGAGCAGAGAAACAAATGGATAGAAAACGAAAACTGGATGTATCGGAAAGATTTTTTCCTTGATTTATCAAAACTAAAACAAAACGCCGAATTGATTTTTGAAGGTTTAGACACTTATGCTACCGTATTTTTAAATGGAAAGCAGATTATAGAGTCGGATAATATGTTCCGCTCTTACAAAATTGAAATCGATTCTTTTCTCCTTGAAGGAAAAAACCGTTTGGAAATCTTGTTTGAAAGTCCGGTACAAAAAGCATTGCCCTTTTATGATACACTTCCTTATCGCCTTCCGGCGGATAATGATCGGAACGATAAACAAACCAGTGTGTTTACACGAAAAGCACCTTATCAATATGGTTGGGATTGGGGACCAAGATATGTTACAATGGGCATTTGGAGACCTGTCAAAATCCAATTCTGGGATGATTTTAATATCATCGAAAACCGACTATATCAAATCGAGCTGACAGATGAAAAAGCTCTAGTGGCTTGGATTGCTGAGGTATACTCTGATACTGAAACCTCATTATTCTGTTCTGTTCAGCTTGGAAAAGAGGTAAAAATAGATCGGAAATTTGATTTGGTAAAAGGGATAAATCACCTAGCAGACACGTTTAATATTGAACATCCAAAACGCTGGTGGCCCAATGGCTACGGTCGGCCTGAACTTTATGTATTTGATATTCAATTAAAAACAAAAAATCGTGATTTTTCTGAAAAAAAGCGAATGGGTTTTAGAACGATAAAGCTGATTACTGAAAAAGACAGTATTGGGGAAAGTTTTTATTTTAAAGTCAATGGAATTCCGATTTATGCCAAAGGAGCGAATTATATTCCACAAGATAATTTTTTACCAAATGTAGATTCATCGCGTTATGTGCAAATAATTAAAAGTGTTAAAGCTTCGAATATGAATATGTTACGCGTGTGGGGTGGCGGTATATATGAAAATGATTTGTTTTACGATTTATGCGATGAAAATGGGATTTTGCTATGGCAAGATTTTATGTTTGCTTGTTCTCTTTATCCCGGCGATTCGGCTTTTATTCATAATGTAAAAGCAGAAGCGATAGACAATATCAAAAGGCTGCGCGATCATCCAAGTTTGGCGCTTTGGTGTGGCAATAATGAAATCAATGAGCTTTGGTTTAATTGGGGATATCAAAAGAAATATAGCTATTCCAACAAAGATTCGCTGAACATTTGGGATGATTATCAAAACCTGTTCAACCGGCTTTTGCCCGATTTAGTTAAAGAATGGAGCCCGCAAATTGATTTTTGGGAATCTTCGCCAAAAATAGGTTGGGGACATGCAGAAAGTATGTCTGAAGGCGATTCGCATTATTGGGGAATTTGGTGGGGAAAAGAGCCTTTTGAAGTTTATGCTAAAAAAGTGCCCCGTTTTGCGAGCGAATTTGGATTTCAATCTTTTCCGCAAAGGAGCACGCTTTTGGCTTTCGCCGATTCCAATCAAATGCATATAGATTCTAAACCTATGCATGCGCATCAAAAAAGTAGCATTGGAAATCAAACCATAGTCGAATATATGGCGCGTGATTTTCCGGTGCCGACAGATTTTGAGGATTTTGTGTATGTTAGTCAGCTGGTGCAAGCTTATGGTTTAAGTATCGCCTTAGAAGCCCAACGAAGAGCAAAACCGTATTGTATGGGTTCGCTTTATTGGCAATTGAACGATTGTTGGCCGGGAATTTCCTGGTCGGGTTTGGATTATTTTGGTAATTGGAAGGCATTGCATTATGAGGCTCAACACGATTTTGCCACTTTTTTGATTTCTATGGATGAAAATTCAGTATATATTGTTTCAGACAGCCTGGCGGATATTGACGCAAATCTAGAGCTGAAATTAATGGATTTTAATGGACAACTTTTATTTTCTAAAAATAGCGAACTGCATTTAAGTGCCAATCGTTCAGCCTTAATTTATACGATTCCCGATGAAATAATCAATCAATTCGCAAGCAATCAAGTTTTGATGAACGCAAAACTTTATGTTGGAGAAAAACTTCGGGCACAAAATGTTTTTTATTTTGTTTCGCCAAAAGAATTGCGTTTATCTTCCGATGTAAAACCTGAGTTTAAACTGAAAAATGGCAAACTGTTTGTCTGGTCGCAAAACGGCAAATTGATAAAAAATCTTTACCTGCAAACGAATACAAATCTTTCGGCAAATTATTTCGATTTA
>JAFGHU010000017.1 GCA_016929955.1 Bacteroidales bacterium
AATACTGTTATGAAAAATAAACTTATAGTATTTTTCGTCTTCCTTTCGTTTAATCTTGTTGCTCAATCCTTTGTAAGTCCAATAAACTACGTAGACAATGAACTTAATAATAAAAAGGTTGTTTCGTTTATAAAAGAAAGAGTTAAGGACAATGCATCCGCTAATGGAATATATGACGCTTCAACTATAAGTAAGATGGAAAAAGAAAATTGGAAGGCTTTCAAAAAACTTACAAAAGTTAGTAATACAACTCTTTTAGAAAGCATTATTAAAGATTATAGTAAGAATTGGTACTATAATTATTCGGAAATTTTAACTCTCTACAAATGGGAGGAAAAAAAAGCAAAAAAACCGAAAAAAATATAATTTCCATTAAAGAATCTTGATATCATCTTAATTCTATTTCTTTCGTGAAGTGTAGTGCCAAAAGTACGACCCAATAGGCACAGGCATGTCCGGCCGACAAAATTTTACACATTTTCAACCATATTTCATTAAAAACGCACCGGATTTTATTAAAAAAACACGAAGTCTTATAAGCGCGAACCAAAAAAATGACTGCACTTTTGTACTGTTGAAAATCAATAGAACAAATACAGGTACAAAAAATTCAATAAATATATTTAAAGATGAAAATAAAAAACAATATTGCCATAAGTGAATCCGGATTTGTATTCGATGCAGGAACCGGAGAAACCTATTCTTTAAATCCCGTTGGAGCTGATATTCTAAAATTGATGAACGAAGGAAAAAACCAAGAAGAAATTACAGCCTACTTCCTCGAAAATTACGATGTCAGTCAAGGCATGTTCGAATCGGCCTATTTCGATTTTATAAGTACTCTGAATCAATTCAATCTTATTGAGCGATGATAAAAAAATTAACAATCGCCGTAACAGGCTTAAACAATACCGATAATCCGGGTCCGGGAATTCCTGTTATTCGCAGTTTACGCGAATCAAAAGAATTTGAAGTACGTATTATTGGTTTGGCTTATGAAAATCTGGAACCCGGTATTTACATGGAAGATATGGTTGATAAAACCTATCAAATCCCTTATCCTTCAGCAGGAGCCGATGTGGTTTTAGAGCGCATGCAGTATATCAACTCCAGAGAGAATATCGATGTTTTAATCCCCAATTTCGATGCGGAATTATATACTTTTATGAAAGCCGAAAAACGATTGCTCGAAATGGGCATCAAAACTTTTTTACCAACGATTTCTCAATTTGAAGAACGTCAGAAAGCCGTGCTTCCAAAATTCGGTGAAAAATACGGCATCAATGTGCCAAAAAGCACAAATTTAACCAGTGTAGCAGATATTCGTAAACTAAAAAAAGACTATGAATTTCCGGTTTTGGTTAAGGGAAAATTCTACGATGCCCATATTGCATACAACGAAGAACAAGTCACTAATTATTACAATAAAATCAGTTCGAAATGGGGACTACCCATTATTGTTCAGGAATTTATAAAAGGAACCGAAGTGAATGTGGTAGCGCTTGGCGACGGGCAGGGAAATACCATCGGTGCCGTTCCTATGCGTAAACAATTTATTACCGATAAAGGAAAGGCCTGGGGAGGCATAACCATTAAAGACGAGAAAATGCTCGACCTGACCTACAAATTAATAGAAGGAACAAAATGGCGCGGAGGAATGGAATTGGAAATGATCCGTACCAACGACGGCAGTTATTATATGATTGAAATTAATCCACGTATCCCTGCCTGGGTTTACCTTGCTGTTGGAGCCGGACAAAATATTCCCGAAGCACTTGTTAAATTAGCCATGGGCGAAAAAGTAGAAACGATGAGTTCTTATTCTACAGGCACCATGTTTGTCCGCTATTCGTACGATATGATTGGTGATATCTCCCAATTCGAAAAATTATCGATGACCGGAGAACTCGAAAATATACACACAAAGATCAAAAATAAATAATCATGGAAAAGAAATTCTTTGAAAGACCTATAATTACAAAAATAAACGCCGGAATACCCGATAAATTTGGAATGGGAAATCAGATTACACCAATGACAAAAATCGATGGCATTCCAGTTAAAGACATCATTGCGGAACATGGCTCTCCTGTTTTTGTTTTGTCTGAACAAACAATGTATGATACTTATCAAGATGCCTATCAGGCATTTAGCACACGTTATCCAAAAGTTCAATTTGCCTGGTCCTACAAAACCAATTATATTGATGCCGTTTGTCGTACCTACCATAAAATGGGATCCTGGGCCGAAGTAGTTTCCGGGTTTGAATACGAAAAAGCGTTAAATAATGGAGTTCCTGGAAATCAAATCATTTTTAACGGACCCGATAAAAGCGAAGCAGATTTGCGACTGGCTATCGAAAATGCATCTCTCATTCATATCGATCATTTTGACGAACTGTATACGATTATTCGTTTGGCCGACGAAACAGAAAAACGTCCAAAAGTAGCCATACGCGTAAATATGGATACCGGTATTTATCCTCAATGGGATCGATTTGGCTTTAACTATGAAAATGGCGATGCGTGGAATGCCTTGAACCGGATTATGCTGAGTAAAAAATTAGATTTGGTAGGTTTACATACACATATCGGCACCTATATTATGGCTCCGTATGGCTATGGCAATGCAGCAAAAGTATTGGCTGATCTGGCCATAGGATTGGATAGAAAATACAATCACAAAATAAAATACATTGATATGGGAGGTGGTTTTGCAACCAAAAACACTTTAAAAGGCGCTTATCTACCGGGTAGCGATACTTGTCCATCGTTTGACGAATACGCCGAAGCCATTACCAATGCTTTAATTAATTCTTCCATCGATCCTGAGAATATGCCTGTTTTATTTTTAGAAACTGGTAGAGCACTAATTGATGATGCCGGCTACCTTTTAGGATCAGTAATCGGAAACAAACGATTAAAAGATGGCCGACGTGCTACAATACTGGATATTGGAGTAAATATGTTATTTACTTCTTTTTGGTACGAGCATATCGTAGTTCCGGCTCAGCAATCGTCAAAATATACCGAAGACACCACACTTTATGGCCCGCTTTGTATGAATATTGATGTAATCAGAGAGGCCATTCAGTTTCCATCTATGAAAGTTGGAGATCAGGTAGTGATCAAAAGAATTGGAGCTTACAATATGACCCAATGGATGCAATTTATTACCTATCGACCAAAAGTAGTTCTGATCGATCGTGAAGGTAATATTCATACCGT
>JAFGHU010000151.1 GCA_016929955.1 Bacteroidales bacterium
CAATCCCGCTTTTTTCAATTCTTTGAGGTGTTGAGAAAGCGTGGATTTGGCTATGGGCAAGATATCCGATAAATCGCCACTATAACAACACGATTGTTTGGACAATAATTCAATAATAAAGAGCCTAACGGGATGCGCTAAAGCTTTGGCAAATCGAGCAGCCAATAACTGATCTTGGGTAAATGCTATTTCCGGTTTTTTCACTTGTAAAAATCTTATTCGCAATTATACGAATAATTTATAAATTCGAGAATACATATCCTTTATTTAAGGCGATATTGATAAAAAAGAAAAACCTGCCAAGTGTGTAATTGGCAGGTTTTCCATCGAAATAAACTGTGTTTTTTATTCTGCTTTAGGTTTAAATACAACATCAATTTCGTCGGCTCCGGTAAAAAATTCCTTTGCTAACGCTTGAATATCCTTAACCGTAAAAGCGCTTAAAACAGCTTCGTAATTGGCGGGGTCGTTCGTATTTATACCGTCAAAATAATAGGTATAAAGACTTGACATCCAATAGCTATTATGCATTTTTGATTGCTCGCGAATTTTCAATAAATTTTTAACACTTTTGTCTAAATCTATTTCTGTAGGACCATCTTTAATCAATTTATCAATCTCATTATAGATCAATGTTTTTAAATGATCTGCTTTTTCGGGAGCGCAATCAAAATACATAGAAAGCGTTGCTTCGCTATTCGGATAATGCTCAGTACTTGCTCTTACTCCAACACCATAGGTACCGCCTTCCTCTTCGCGCACAGTTTCTGTATAACGTAAATCTAAAATGGCTTTAATCAATGCCAAACCCAACCTGTTTTGTTGCGTATAATCCAAATCGTTTTTGAATATTACATTCACATTGCTTTTGGGTGTAGAAAACGCGATTTCAATTTCCTTTTCTGTTCTGCCTTCGGGAGCTTCGACTTTATTATCTTTCCAGTTTTCAACGCGATCGGTATCTGTTAGTGATCCTAAATACTTTTCAACCAATGGCTTTAATGTTTTTTCATCAACATTTCCAACGATAAAGAAAACAAAATCACTAGCATCCTGAAAACGATCTTTATAAACTTCTTCGATGCGATCGAGTTGAACATCATCAAAAAATTCGGCATTCATAATTCGCGTCCGTGCATTATAATCGGTAAGGATTAATTGCATAGAATCTTGCATTATTTTTTGTGGATCGTTGGCTAAATTACTCATATAAGCAGCATAACGACCTTTTAATGCATTGTGTGCATCTGCGTCGAATCGAGGATGTTCGAAGTACAAATAAACCAATTGTAACATCGTTTCCAAATCTTTTGGAGTTGAACTCGCTTTAAAGCCTTCTGTGAGCTCATCAATTTCGGGAGTGACTTGCACTTTTTTGCCGGTCAACATTTTTTGCAAACTAATCGCATCAAAATCGCCTACACCATAAGCATTGACAAATGTATTGGCCATCATTAAAGAAGGCACATAGTCAGCACCATAAAGCGAACTTCCACCCTTACTAAAAGCACTTAACGAAACCGCATCTTTTTCATAGTCGGCGTGACGGAAGACTACTTTTACACGATTGCCAAGTTTCCACTCAACAGCATCAAAGTCTTTTAGCTTTTTCGAAAAGATTATTTTTGAGCCTTTTAGATCTTCCGAAATAAGCGAAGCCGCGGCAGCCTCATCAACATAAGGTTCTATTTCAGCATGTTTTACCTTGTCGATAATTGCCAATGCTTCTTCCTCTGTTAAATGCTTTACGCCTTCTGAAGGGCCTGTAACGATAATGGTTTTATTTTTATCAACCAACCATTCCTTTGCTTTTGCATTTATTTCGTCTACACTAATGGTAGGCAGTTCTTTTTTAATGAATTCCATCTCATAATCGAAACCCGGTGTTGGTGCATTGGTTAGAAAGTGCTGCTGTATTTCGCGACAATAACGATCGTTAGATATTTTGTCTTTCTGTTTGTAGGCGCTTTCCATTTGGGTTAAGAAATTCGTTTTTGCGCGCTCCAGTTCAGTAGCTGTAAAACCGTATCGTTTTACGCGCTCCGTTTCGGTTAGAATGGCTTCCAAGGCCACATCTTCTTTGTTGGGATTGGCCGTTACACTTATGGCATAGGCATCGTAAAAACGTACAAATCCACCATATCCACTATTACCAGTAATAAAAGGTGGCGTTCCTTTTTGTAAGAGTTCGGCAATACGCATTCTAAACATGGTATTGTACAAATTTGTAAGATAACTATCGCGCAGATCTTTCAATGTTTTTTCCTGTTCGTCCTTGTTTTCATGAACGATATAGATACTGATTGCAGACTGCGAAGCTTCTTTATCCGTGGCTAAGACATAATAAGTTTCCTCATGTTCAGGCACTTTATAACTTTCTTTTTCACGCTTATTTTCTACGGCTTTGATTGTAGAAAAGAGTGCCTTTACTTTGGCTTCCACTTGATCTACATCAAAATCTCCAACTATAGCAATTGCTTGTAAATCTGTACGATACCAATCGTGATAAAAATTACGAATCGTTTCATACTCAAAATTATTGATCACATCATAATCGCCAATTACATCGCGGACAGCATATTTCGATCCTTTAAATAATACAGGAAATATTTGTCGCTGAATACGAAAACCCGCGTTTCTTCGCGTTCTCCATTCTTCTGAAATAACGCCGCGCTCATTATCAATTTCTTCATCCGTAAGAGAAAGATAATCAGACCAATCGTGGAGCACCAAAAGACAGCTATCCAATAATCCGGGTTTAGTTGTTGGAACATCGCTAAGGTTATAAACCGTTTCGGCAAATGAAGTATAGGCATTGATATTAGAACCAAATGCAACTCCATTCTTTTCTAAAAAATTTAAAATTCCCTTGCCTTCGAAATGCTCTGTACCATTAAAAGCCATATGCTCCAGAAAGTGTGCAAGACCATTCTGATCATCGTTTTCGAGCAGCGCCCCCACGTTTTGAATCATGTAAAAACTGGCCCGCTCTTTTGGTTCGGCATTGTGTTTAATGTAATAGGTTAATCCATTTTCTAATTTGCCTGTCCTAATGGTGGGATCAAAAGGAACTTTTTTCGACAAATCGATGTCTTGTGCAAATAGGATTCCACTTAGGAATAATACACTTAATAACGTTAATAATTTTTTTCTCATGTAGGTTAATTTAATATCCATTTCTTACAAGATCACGGCAATACGTATAAGAAAATTTCGAGCCGATTTTTTGTGAAAATTATGGATGAGTTTAATAATGAACGATTTACAAAAATAATAGACCGTGAATACATGCGTATCTATTGTCTATTCTTGAACAAACTTACGAAAATGCAACTTATATACTGCTATTTTATGAATTATTTATCATTTTCAGAACCCATAATTCAACGCATTCGGTCTGCCTCCAATTCTGATTTCTTTTTGTTTTAGCTGATGCCTGCCCCACTTTCTTTTGAACAAAATATTCTTGTTGAAAACGGCCTCCCTTTTTAAGTTCTTCTTCGATAGGATGAATATCCGTTTGCTTTGTTATTTGCGCCAGGTTTGAAAATAGCAAAACCACTTTCCCGGAACGGCGCAAATGCTTTACGGCCTCTGCAAAAAAGCGCGGAAACAACTGATTATCGTAATAAATGGCAGCATCCATGCCTTCTACATCGTATTTGGCCGGCATCCAGGGCGGATTAAATACAATCAATTCGGTTTTCAAATCCAAATCAGCAAATAAATCGCCATATTTTAAGGCAATTTTGCCGACAAGCTTGTTATTTTTCAAATCTTCATCCAAACCAATCAGGGCATTTGGATTAGTATCTGTTCCAATTACTTTGTCAAATCCATGCTTCTCTATCAAAAAAGACAGAATACCACTTCCTATTCCGATATCAATAGCCAAATTCTTTTTTCCTTTATAGGTTTTTAACCAACTATTAAACAGCTGCAAATGCTCAAAACGTGTCGGAAAATAAGTTCCAAACCAAGGATATATTTTCCGATCTAAAACCGGAATATGAATTCCTTTTTGATACCATTGCCAGGCACTATTTAAACCCTGAACCTGAGGAAATGGCAATAAAAAAGTTTTTAATTCGGGATACAATAGTTTTAACCACCCAATTTCCGGTGCTTTTTTTATATTGATCTTATGTTGATTGATGAGAATAAGAATCCGGTGCGAATATTTGCGATAATGAGCGCGGAATTCTCGCTGCTGCTGAAAAGCTCGACTAATTTCGTCAGCGTTATCTGTTTTAGGATTTGAATCATCGCGTTGCAAATGCTTTTTCAATGCATTTAAAACCAAAAGTCCACTGTTATAATAATCTGAAATCAATACGGAATAGCCCTCCAGAAGTGCATCAATCGCTATTTGCACTGGCATAGAACGATTGTAGGATACAACCTCAAGATCGGCAACAATAGGCTCGGGTCGAATTGCTCGAATTTCTTTGACTGAAAATAGTTCTGATTTTTCTTCTCTCACAATTCGAATATTTAATGTTTGTACTTGTATATCTGATACTCTGCCTCATATCCATCTCATTTACAGTGCTATACTTATCTATTAGAGCAAATCTTCTTGACTAGCCAACTTTATTTTTTTTAGCCCTTTTTCACGAAACATCAACCAAGGTAAGGAAACGCCCATAGACAAACTCGCTAAAACAAAAAGCATATTTATACCACTATGGGTAACAAATAGTAAAGTTGCCATTTCATCGGGATTATTTCCTATGGCTAAATGCATTATTCCGAGCAAAGTTTGGTAGCCGAAATAACCTGGTATCATACCAATTACCGAAGGGATAGAAATCACAAATGGACTCGTATGCTTTTTGCGCGAAATAGGAATACTCAGAAAACCCACTAAAGATGCTGCAAATAAGGATGAAAAAATAATATTTATACCATAGGTTAAACCCGCAAATTTCACCAAACCTGCAATCAAAGACGTAATAAAAATGGCAAATAAGAGTCGGTAAGGAACATTAAACAAAACAGCAAACCCGAAACCGACAACGCCAGACCAAAAAGCTTTTTCAATAATTTCCCAATACATAACTATAAATTTTGAATATGAAAAAGATACATAACAATAAAGAGTGCAGCTGCAATAAAAATTACCTGCAGAAAGCCATTCATAAATC
>JAFGHU010000152.1 GCA_016929955.1 Bacteroidales bacterium
AAAATCCCCTGTTCTGTTATATTAATTAGTTTACTTTTATATAAACTTCCTATGGCTTTTTTAAAGGTTTTCTTGCTCATTTCTAGCATTTTATAGATATCTTCCGGATTGCTTTTATCTGTTAAAGCTAAAAAATCGTTTTCTTTTTTCAATAAAGCTAAAATTTTCTCGGCGCTGGGTTCTATATTTTCATAACCTTGTTTTTGAAGACTGATATCAATCTTTCCGTCTTCGCGGATATTTTTAACAAAGCCCTTTAGTTTTTCTCCGACATTCAGCGCTCTGAAAGTTTCATTGGCAAAAGCTAAGCCTTTATGCACATCATTAATGATAAGTGTATAGCCCAAATCCGATCTTTCAACGACTAATAAATCAACTTCTTCGCCTAGCTCAACACTAATAAAATCAGTTTCAAGAAATTTATTCAATTTATTAGATGCCACCAGGCGATTGGTCTTCTCGTCTAAAAAAAGTCTCACGATATACCACCGGTCGACTTCCATACGTTGATTTTGCTCGCTAAACGGAACCAAAATATCTTTTTCCAAACCCCAATCCATAAAAGCGCCAAAGCGATTTACATCTTTAACCTGCAAAAAAGCAAACTCATTCAGAGTAAATTTAGGAGTTAGATTGGTAGCAATTATTCGGTCTTCCGAGTCGTTATAAACAAATACTTCCACTTCATCGTCGATCTTGGCATTTTCAGCCATATATTTATTGGGCAACAAAACATCGTTACCTTCATCATCAACTAAATAAGCACCCTGATCCATTATTCTATCGATGCGTAAGAGGTTGTATTCGCCTAGCGTTATCATAAAAATTCTTTTTGCAAAGGTCGCTATTATTTTTCAATATCGCTTTGCTTTCAATCTGAAAATCAAGCCGGATTAACTTATTCAAAAAAAATTCCTATTATTGCCAAAAACTCATACCATGCAAGATACTTTAATAGCACTCGACCAAATTCGTTTAAACTTTAGTCCTGCTGCGCTTCATTCCTTAAATATCGCCATTGCTATAGTTATGTTTGGTGTTGCCCTGGAAATCAAGCTCGATCATTTTACAGCTTTAATTAGAAATCCAAAATCACCTTTAATTGGTGTTTTTTCGCAGTTTATAGCCTTGCCGGCAATTACTTTTTTATTGGTTATTGCACTTAAAGATTATTTATCGCCAACTATGGCCTTAGGAATGATTTTAGTGGCATCGGCTCCCGGTGGTAATATTTCAAATTTCATCTCTAGCTTATCCAAAGCAAATTTAGCCTTGTCGGTAAGCCTTACCGCTTTTGCAACGCTGGGCGCTATCGTTTTAACACCTCTAAATTTTGCCATTTGGGGAAAGCTTGCAGTTAATTTTTATACCAATAATGCAGCCACTTTAGTTCGTCCAATCGAAATTGATGCGTATCAAATGTTTCAAACGGTATTTATCATTTTAGGAATACCATTATTGCTTGGTGTTTTTGTAAATTCAAAATTCCCTGCTTTTACTAAAAAGGTATTAAAACCCATAAAACGCATTTCTATTTTAATTTTTATTGCCGTAATTGTTTTGGCTTTTAATAATAATTTCGATCATTTTATAAATATTATCGAGTACGTTTTCTTTATCGTATTAATACATAATGCTTTAGCTCTAGGAACAGGTTATTTTTTGGGGAGTATTTTTAAGCGTCCATTAGCCGACCGAAAAACTTTATCCATCGAAACCGGCATACAAAACTCAGGATTAGTATTGGTTTTGATTTTTAATCCCAAAATTTTTCCTCCCGAAATGGAATTGGGCGGCATGGCTATTATTGCAGCCTGGTGGGGAATTTGGCACATAATAAGTGGCTTTGCTTTAGCGGCTTATTGGTCTGGTGGTTTTACACAACTGGGTGCCTTTTTGTTTAAAAATCGTTTTGCAAAAGTTAAAAGTAAGTAAATGGGTATCAAGCGAATCGATAAAAAATCATATCCTTATCTTTTCTTAAAACAATTTGTTGCTTTTTGGCATAATCGTGTTTTTTATCGACGGATTGTAATTCTAAATCGCGAAAATATACCCAAAAACGCACATCTTATATTTACCGGAAATCATCAAAATGCCTTAATGGATGCTTTGGTTTTTTTGCATGGATATAAAGGTCGATTGGTGTTTTTAGCTCGGTCGGATATTTTCAAAAATCCTTTTATAGCGGCCATCCTTTACTTTTTAAGAATGCTTCCCGTTTTCAGAATTAAAGATGGTTACAGTGCAGTTAAAAAAAACGACGATATCTTTCAAAAGACCATTGATGTTATAAAAAACAAGATTGGGCTGGTAATTATGGCCGAAGGAAATCATGGCGAACAACATCGACTGCGAACCTTAAAAAAAGGCTTTGCTCGAATCGCTTTTCAAACAGAGGAAGCCAATGATTTTCAGTTGGATATGAAAGTGATTCCTGTTGGAATTGATTATTCCAATTATCAGAATTTTCGTACAGAATTGTTGATAAATTTCGGGAATCCTATTCCCGTATCCGATTATTACGACGCTTATAAAGAATCACCCGCCATTGCAATTAATCAAATGAAAGAGCAATTGGCCGATTCTTTGATCCCTTTAATGGTGCATATAAAAAGCGAAAAGCATTATGAACTTTATAATCAGCTTCGCGAAATATATAAACACGAAATGGCGCAAAAAATGGGGTTTCCATCAAGCAATCAGCCCTATAAATTGCAAATGGACCAGGAACTGATTCGTCGATTGGAGCTTTTTGAAGAAAAATATCCGGAACAAATGGATGATTTTCAAGCGCTTGTTCTTCGCTATCAACAAAACATCCAAAAAGAAAAACTAAGTTATGCTATCGTTCGAAATAAAGTGGGTTCAAACACGCTTTTGATCATCGAAACTTTACTTTTTGTTTTGGCTTCGCCGATGTTTGTCCTTGGTTGGATCTTAAATTATATTCCTTTTGGATTGTCCATTTATATTGGATTGAAAATGAAAGATCCACAATTTAAGAGCAGTGTAAAATTTGTGCTCAGCATGTTTGTATGGCCTCTTTTCCATCTGATAGAAACGTGGGTGGTTTGGTTGATTTTTACCGATTGGATGCTTGCTTTAGCCTTTTTTATAGCTATGCCTATTTTAGGAATATTTGCAAGATGGTATTGGATTAGCTTACTTGAATTTAAAGAAGCTTTTCGCTGGGCGCGATTGAAAAAAAACAAAGCGGAAGTTTATCAAATGATTAGAAAAGATCAAAAGGAAATTCTAAATAAAATGAAGGCAATAGTTGCTCAAAATTAAGTCTAAAGTTGATTTTACAGATGTTTTTCATTTGTACTTTCCTTTCGTATTCGTAGCGAAAAAATTTAAGCCACAAAAACACCAATGCACAAAATTTCACAAAAAAAATGAGAACCTCTGAAATTCTAAGCCCTTTGGTTTTCTTTTCGTGTTGTTTTCACCATTGGCATCTCTTTGAGAATAATTATTGTTTTTCGTAGGCGCACAAAGTGCATCACAAAGTTCTCATAGGAATTTCCCTAAGGCTATTTCTTTACGAGCACAAAAAACAACTCCCGATCTTTCCTTGGTTTAATCGAATTATAGGCTGTCTCAAAAATATTGAAATGATAATAAGGAGCAAACAAATCGCGGTATTCTTCAGGTGTTCCGCTGTAAGGAGGGCCATCAAACGCAAAAGGATGATTAAAAACCAAACCCACCAATTTGCCGCCTGATTTTAACAATTCGGCTGTTTTAGCCGCATATTCTTTACGTTGAGTCGGATATATCGAAGTGAAAAAAGTTTGTTCCACAATTAAATCGTATTGATTATTGTGCTGAAAAAAATCTTCAATCAAAATATTGGATGCAGGAAATTCAGGAAAACGTGCTAAAAAACCAGCCATAGCCGCTTCTGAAAAATCGAGCACAAAAACATTTTTAAATCCTTGTTGCCATAAATATTCGGCCTCGTATGCATTGCCAGCGCCTGGAATTAATATCCGTATCGATTTATTTTTTAATTGATCGAAATACATTTTTAACGGGGTTGAAACATAACCGATATCCCAACCCGTTTTTTTGGTTTCGTAAGTTTTATTCCAATATTCCGGCGAAAGCTTTTGCATAAACTAAATCACCACATTTACAATGCGATTGAGCACAACAATAATTTTCTTTGGAGGATTTCCTTGCAACCATTTTTCGGCTTCGGGAGCAGCCAGTACGGCTTTTTCAACCTCTGCTTTATCCATGCCTATCGGAAGCTCAATTTTAAAACGCATTTTTCCATTGAAAGAAACCGGATAATCAAAATTATTTTCTTTGATATACTCTTCCACAAAAACAGGAAACTCAGCGTTGATAATACTTCCGGTATGTCCCATTTTTTCCCAAAGCTCTTCAGCAATGTGTGGAGCAAAAGAAGAAATTAAAACAGTTAAAGGTTCTAGAATTGCTTTTTTATTGCATTTCAAATCCGTTAACTGATTCGTGCAAATCATAAACTGGCTCACGGTGGTATTAAAAGAAAAACGTTCGATATCGTCTTGCACTTTTTTAATGGTTTGATGCAAAATTTTCAACTCTTCTTTACTTGCTTCAGCTTCACTCAATTCAAAAGCATCAACCGGATGATAGAGCTTCCAGAACTTTTTCATAAAACGAAAAACACCTTCAATGCCATTTGTATCCCAAGGTTTATGATTTTCGATAGGACCTAAAAACATTTCGTATAAACGGAAAGTATCGGCGCCGTATTTTTCGATTAAAGCATCCGGATTCTGTACATTGTACTTCGATTTCGACATTTTCTCTACTTCCCAGCCGCAATGGTATTTTCCATTTTCTAAAATAAATTCAGCTTCGGCATACTCTTCCCTCCAAGCTTTAAATGCTTCAATATCAAGAATATCGTTATGAACAAAATCAATATCTACATGGATGGCGCTTGAAAAAAGAGCACGATCTTTAATGCCTTTAGAAACAAACAAAGGTTTAAAAGCTCTTATCTCGCGATGTTCAAAAATAACGCCTTCACTTTTATTTTTAACCGCCTCTTTAATTTCTTCTTTAACCGAATCATTAAAATCGAGTATATCTGCTATGGGAAGCAACAAGAGTTTTTTGTTGCTTGCTTTAATGTATTTTTCGTAATACGATTCCAGCTTTTCTAGTTTAGCCTCACTTTTGATTTCGATAATTAAATTTTCTTTTTTATTATAGAAATCGAATTTCCGATGTCCATCGCGATATTCTCGTTCAAAATCATCGGCCATTCCTTGTTCTTTAATAAACTCCCAAAGCAAATATTCCGCATATTTTTCGTGATTAACACGGTAAACAAAATTGCTTCTTCCTTGTATTTTTCCTTGATTGATTAATTTTTTAAATGGCTCTTCTTTAACTGTTAGGCCTAAATCGTATAAAAACATGCTCCAAAAACGAGCATACAATAAGTGTCCTGTTGCATGCTCATCGCCGCCCATATACAAGTCCACATTTTCCCAATACGCATTGGCTTCTTTCGAAAAATACTCGTTTTCGTTATGCGGATCCATATAACGATAATAATAAGCGCTCGATCCTGCAAAACCTGGCATAGTGCTTGTTTCGAGCGGATAACCTTCTTTCGTTTTCCAGTTTTCGGCGCGCGCTAAAGGAGGTTCTCCACTTTCGGTGGGTAAATATTTATCTACCTGAGGTAAAGCTAGAGGCAAATCTTTTTCGTCTAAAACTTCGGCAATACCCTCTTTAAAATAGACAGGAAATGGCTCGCCCCAATACCTTTGACGACTAAAAATGGCATCGCGCAAACGGTAGTTAATAGTACCGTAGCCAATTTTCATTTCTTCGAGTCGTTCAATGGTTTTTGAAATGGCTTCTTTCACTTCCAATCCATTAAGAAAATCCGAATTTACCATAATACCTTCTTTGGCATCGTTCGACTCTTCCCATTCCTCCACAGGAATAATTTTTTCGCCCACTTTTGCAACTACCTGAATAATAGGTAAATTAAAATGCCGTGCAAAAGCAAAGTCGCGACTATCGTGACCCGGAACCGCCATAATCGCTCCCGTTCCATAGCCGCTTAAAACATAATCGGCCGTCCAAATTGGAATTTCAGAACCCGTTAATGGATTAATTCCGTATGCACCTGTAAATTTTCCGGTAATTGTTTTTACTTCGGCCATACGTTCACGTTCCGATCGGTTTTTAGCTACCGAAACATATTCGTCAACCTCATGTTTTTGTTGAGGAGTGGTAATTTTTTCAAGATATTCATGTTCGGGGGCAATAACCATAAAAGTAGCGCCAAACAAAGTATCGGGGCGTGTAGTAAAAACTTCTAGAACTTCCTCGTGTCCTTTAATTTTAAAGTTTACCGATGCGCCTTCCGAACGACCAATCCAATTGCGTTGTGTTTCCTTTAAAGAATCTGTCCATTCCAAATGATTCAAGCCATCCAATAAACGTTGAGCATAAGCCGAAATGCGAAGCGACCATTGTTTCATCATCCGTTTTTCAACAGGATAGCCACCACGTTCAGAAAGACCATCTTTTATTTCGTCGTTAGCCAACACAGTTCCTAAAGCTGGGCACCAATTAACACTAATATCAGCTAAATAAGCCAGTCGATAAGCCATTAAAATATCTTGCTGTTCTTTTTTACTGCTCGATTTCCATTCCTCAGCGGTAAATGTTCCTTCGCAGGAATGTGCCGCTTTAAGCTTTTTATTACCCTCTTTTTCAAAATGCACAATCAATTGACTGATATTTTCTGCTTTCTCGGTTTCTTTGTTAAACCAAGAATTAAATAATTGGATAAAAGTCCACTGCGTCCATTTATAATATTTAGGATCGGAAGTGCGCACTTCGCGATCCCAATCGAATGAAAAACCAATCTGATCAAGCTGTTCGCGATATCGAGCAATATTTTTTTCTGTAGTAATGGCAGGATGCGTTCCGGTTTGAATGGCATATTGTTCAGCCGGAAGTCCATACGCATCGTATCCCATAGGATGCAACACATTAAATCCCTTATTTCTTTTATAACGAGAAAATATATCAGAGGCAATATAACCTAGTGGATGACCAACATGCAATCCTGCTCCGGATGGATAAGGAAACATGTCAAGCACATAAAATTTGGGTTTATTGTGATCTATTTCAACTTTAAATGTTTTATTTTCAGCCCAGTAAGAGCGCCATTTTTTTTCAATCTCGTTGTAATTGTATTCCATTTTCTACAGATTAAGCCTTCAAATTTCAAGCTGCGAAAATAGTAATAATCAGGGAAATATAAGGTATCAAATCGCTTAACAAATAAGCAAAAATGAACAAAGCTACTTATTGTAGTCTAATATAAGGGAATTGAAAACCATCCCTTTTTAGAAAAATGCCACAAGGCTTTTATGCCGGCTTTTTGTATCAAATTCAAAGCTTCCGAATAATAGCCTAAAAGTTCATCAGGGTGATGAGCATCGGTATTCAACATCAAGGGAATGCCCATTTCTTGTGCTTTTTGAATAATAGGAATACTTGGAAACAATTCCTTACAACGCCCTTTATAAAGGCCGCGTGTATTAATTTCAAGAACAAGTCCTTTTTCTTTGATGAGCTGCAAGCTTTCTTTTACAAGCTGCTGATACCAAGGTTCTTCTTGCGTAAAAAAGCGATTCTTGTTGTGCATTTTTATTTTATCAAAATGACCGAGGATTTCGGGTTTTTGTTCTTCAATCATTTGATTTGTTTGATAATAAAAAGCCTTTACACCGGCTTTTATATCTCCGCCAAAAACAAGTTCCAGGCCTTTGTCCCATTTTTCTTGCAAACCACCATCGATAAACCATATTTCATTAGATATTGGATTTGCCACCAAATGAACAGAACCAATAATATAATCAAGCGGGCAAGCCTTTCTGAAATAAGAAAAATCGTGTGTTTTATTGGGGATAAAATCGGCTTCCAGTCCTAAAAAAAGATCAATTTGATTAATATAAAGCGCTTTTAAATGCTCAATTTCCCGACAATAATCCTGAAATTTTTCTTCCGGGATGGAGTAATCATTCTCAAATAGTACGGGAGCATGACTTGAAAAGCCCAAAGCCTTAAATCCAAGCTCGATGGCTTTTTTTACATAAGCGAGAGGTGCTTCTTTTCCGTCGCAAAAAAAATTATGAGTATGGTAATTGGCAAGTATCGAATTCATAATGCAAAAATAGAAGAAACGGCTGAAGCAAAAGAAGCAACAGCCGTTAATTATTATTTTAAGTTTTCGTTTAAATAAACTTATCGCCTTTTTCTGTTTTTACATCGGTAACAAACTGGCGAATATTTTGTTCGTCTTCTTTTTTACAAATCAGCAAAACATTGTCTTCATCAACAACAATATAATCGTCGAGACCTTGCAACACAACAAGCTTATCTCCAC
Source organism: Bacteroidales bacterium (assembly GCA_016929955.1). GTDB lineage: Bacteria > Bacteroidota > Bacteroidia > Bacteroidales > UBA12170 > UBA12170. The sequence continues at coordinate 8,429 of JAFGHU010000152.1, forward strand.
CTACATTTATCACGCATTTATTTGTGTCATAGGTCATTACATTTTTACCTACGATTGTATTTTGGTTTTCGTCTTTTTGTCGAATAGCATAAAGCGAACCCCAGGTTCCAAGATCGGACCAGCCAAAATCAGAAGAAAGTACATACACATTTTCAGCTTTTTCCATTACACCAAAATCGATGGAGATATTCCGACAAACGGCATAGGCATTTTCGATAAACGCGTCTTCCTTATCGGTGTTATACACGCCAATACCCGCTCTAAAAATATCATCCACCTCAGCCAGATGTGTTTCAAAAGCTTTGGTAATACTTTTCAAGGACCAAACAAAAATACCGGCATTCCAATGAAAATCGCCACTTTCTATAAATCGTTGGGCAATTTTAAGTTCGGGTTTCTCGGTAAATGTTTTAACTTTCTTAATTCTGTTGTCCTTTTCGTAAGCTATCTTTTGGTCGAATTGAATATAACCATAACCTGTATCGGGCCGACTAGGTTCAATACCCAGCGTTATTAACCAATCATTTTCTGATGCCGCTTGTAAAGCAGAGCTAATAACATCTGTAAAAACATCCTCCTTAAGTATGATATGATCCGATGGCGCAACAACAATAGTAGCATTCGGATTTTTTTCCCTAATCTTATAATTAGCATAAGCAATGCAAGGCGCTGTATTTCTACGAGCCGGCTCACAAAGAATTTGCTCATAGCTTAAAGCAGGCACTTGTTCTTTTACTTGCTCCTTATACATTTCGTTAGTAACCACATAAATATTTTCGATAGGGCATATTTTTAAAAACCGATTTACTGTTTGCTGAATCAAGGTTTCTTTTGTGCCTAAAATATCAATAAACTGCTTAGGTTTGGAAGTACGACTCATTGGCCAAAAACGAGAGCCAATTCCTCCGGCCATAATTACACAATAATTGTTCTTATTCATTATCTTTTATTTTAGTCAAAAATACACTTTTATAAATAGAATTCAAAAAAAGGAAACGGCTACTGACTTTAAAAAAAAGTGCTCATTTTCTGCTTATTTTTCACAGAAGACTAAAAATGACCAGATTATTATCCTATTTCTGCCCTTTTGTCATATCTTAAATATTTTAAAGCAATGGCACAAATATTGAGATGCAGCTAGTAACGAAGAAAAATAACTGATTAAAAATATAAAAATAAAAGAAAAAATGGGAAAAATAATTGGTATAGATTTAGGAACTACCAACTCTTGCGTTGCCGTAATGGAAGGTAACGAACCGGTTGTTATTCAAAATAGTGAGGGTCGTAGAACCACGCCTTCAATTGTTGCCTTTACTGAAAATAATGAGCGTAAAGTTGGTGATGCCGCAAAGCGTCAGGCAATTACAAATCCAACACAAACTATAAATTCGGTAAAGCGGTTTATGGGTGAAACCTATGACAGAACACAAAAAGAAATTAAACGCGTTCCTTATAAAGTAGTTAAGGGCGATAACAATACACCTCGCATCGTTATTGGAGATCGTAATTATACGCCTCAAGAAATTTCGGCAATGATTTTGCAAAAAATGAAAAAAACTGCAGAAGATTTCTTAGGACAAGATGTTACCGAAGCCGTTATTACTGTTCCTGCTTATTTTAGTGATTCTCAACGTCAGGCAACTAAAGAAGCCGGTGAAATTGCCGGTTTAAATGTAAAGCGTATTATCAACGAACCTACAGCTGCAGCTTTGGCTTATGGTTTGGATAAGAAAATGGATGATCAGAAAATTGCTGTTTATGATTTAGGTGGTGGTACTTTTGATATTTCTATTCTTGAATTAGGCGATGGCGTTTTTGAAGTAAAATCGACTAATGGTGATACTCACCTAGGTGGTGATGATTTTGACCACATTCTTATCGATTGGTTGGCTGATGAGTTTAAAAACGACGAAGGATTGGATTTAAGAAAAGATCCTATGGCTTTGCAACGTTTAAAAGAAGCTGCCGAAAAAGCAAAAATCGAATTGTCCTCTTCTAACGAAACAGAAGTCAACCTACCTTATATTATGCCTGTTGACGGTGTTCCAAAACACTTGGTTCGTAAATTAAGTCGTTCTAAGTTTGATCAATTGACTCACGATTTAGTACAACGCACTATCGAACCTTGTAAATTAGCCTTGAAAGATGCGGGTTTAAGCGCCTCTGATATCAACGAAGTAATTTTAGTTGGTGGATCAACACGTATTCCGGCCATTCAGGAAGTGGTTAAAAAATTCTTTGGTAAAGAGCCTTCAAAAGGTGTTAACCCTGACGAAGTTGTTGCAATTGGTGCCGCCATTCAAGGTGGTGTTTTGAGCGGAGATGTTAAAGACGTGCTTTTATTGGATGTTACTCCACTTTCTATGGGTATTGAAACTTTAGGTGGTGTAATGACCAAAATGATTGAAGCCAACACAACAATTCCGGTTAAAAAATCAGAAACGTTCTCTACTGCTGCTGATAATCAGCCTTCTGTTGAGATTCACATCTTGCAAGGTGAGCGTCCAATGGCGGCTCATAATAAGAGCTTAGGTCGTTTCCACTTGGATGGAGTTCCACCTGCACCTCGTGGCGTGCCTCAAATCGAAGTTACTTTTGATATTGATGCCAACGGTATTTTACACGTTGCAGCAAAAGACAAAGGAACCGGCAAAGAACAAAGCATTCGTATCGAAGCTTCTTCGGGATTGTCTGACGATGAAATTCAAAAAATGAAAGCCGAAGCTGAAGCTAATGCTGATGCCGATAGAAAAATGAAAGAAGAAATTGATAAATTAAATCAGGCTGATTCTCTTGTTTTCCAAACTGAAAAGCAATTGAAAGAATATGGCGATAAAGTTCCGGCTGATAAAAAAGAAGCTATTGAAAAAGAGGCTGCTGCTTTAAAAGAAGCACACCAGAAAAAAGATTTAGCTGCTATCGATACACATATGGCCACCTTAAATCAATTGTGGCAAGAAGCAAGTCAAAATATGTATCAAGATACCGAAGCTCAAGCAGGTGCACAAGCAGGTGCTAATGGCAGTCCGAAACAAGATGCCGGAGCAGATGGAGAAGTTACCGATGTAGATTTTGAAGAAGTAAAATAATAATAGCTTTTCATAATAGTAGTGGAAACCCTCAGCCTTTGGTTGGGGGTTTTTTATTTCGCTAATATGAGGGAATAGCTCAATTTTATTGGAGTACCTTCTGTTTTAAAAACTATTATTTAGAATATCCTATAAGCATTAACGATTGCAGATTTTTAAAGTATTACAAATTCAAAATTAGAATCGAAATTCGTTGATTGGTGTTCCTTGTTCTTAAATCAAAAAAAATGAATATCCAACAAGGATTAACGATTTTTGATTTAAGAAGTGTATCCAAATTATCCGAAATCAAAAATGGGTGTTCCTTGTTCTAAAAGCATAATAATGAAACTCTTGATACTATTACACTACTACAGAATAGTCCCAGCGGGACATAATATTGGTAGAGAGAACGTTAAATAAAAAAAGAAAGCTTTGTTTTTTCGTCCATCGATATATTCCTAATTCATTTATAAGCACAAAAAAACGCCTCTGAAAATCAATTCAAAGACGTTTTTATTTAAAATTTATCGTTTATAGTGTACGTTTTATTTCGATAATTTCGTAGGCTTCAATAACATCTCCTATTTGGATATCATTAAAATTATCGATATTCATACCACATTCGTAGCCGTGACTCACTTCTTTCACATCGTCTTTAAAACGTTTTAATGAGCCAAGTTTTCCTGAGTAAATAACAATACCATCGCGAATAAGACGAATCTGACTGTTTCTGGAAATTTTTCCACTGGTAACCATACAACCGGCAACAGTTCCAATCTTAGGAATTTTGAATGTTTCTCTAATCTCAACATTGGCCACAATTTTCTCTTCTTCCGTTGGAGCCAACATCCCTTCGAGTGCTAATTTCAACTCTTCAATTGCCTGATAGATAATGGAATAATATTTAATCTGAATACCTTCAGTTTCTGCCAATCGGCGAGCCTGAACATTTGCTCTTACTTGGAAACCAACAATAATGGCATCAGAAGCAGAAGCTAACAAAACATCCGATTCGCTAATTTGACCAACGGATTTATGAATAACATTCAGTTGAATTTCATCGGTCGATAATTTAATTAAAGAATCGGAAAGCGCTTCAACAGAACCATCCACATCGGCTTTCACAATTACGTTTAATTCTTTAAAGTCGCCAATAGCTAAACGACGGCCAATTTCATCGAGTGTGATGTGTTTTTGCGTACGAATTCCCTGTTCACGCTGCAATTGCTGACGTTTAGTAGCAATGGCTTTGGCTTCTCTTTCATCGCTTATAGCATTAAATCCATCACCTGCTTGAGGTGCTGCATTTAATCCAAGCATCAAAACAGGTGTTGAAGGACCGGCTTCTTTAAGTGCTTTATTTCTTTCGTTGTACATTGCTTTCACTTTTCCGTAGGTGGAGCCGGCCAAAACCATATCCCCAATTTTAAGTGTTCCGGCTTGTACAAGAATTTTTGAAACGTAGCCGCGACCTTTATCCAATGATGATTCGATAATTGTTCCAACTGCATTTTTATTAGGGTTTGCTTTTAATTCGAGCATTTCTGCTTCGAGTAAAACCTTTTCCAATAATTCGTCGATTCCATCCCCTTTAAGTGCTGATATTTCCTGACTTTGATATTTACCGCCCCATTCTTCGACCAAAATATTCATTGTAGATAATTGGTTGCGAATATTGTCTGGATTAGCATTAGGTTTATCCACTTTGTTAATTGCAAATACGATAGGAATATTGGCAGCTTGGGCATGATTGATCGCTTCTTTTGTTTGAGGCATCACATCATCATCAGCTGCAATAACGATAATGGCAACGTCGGTTACTTTAGCTCCACGAGCACGCATAGCTGTAAAAGCTTCGTGACCCGGTGTATCTAGGAAAGTGATTCTCCGTCCATCTTCGCGCTGAACTTCATAAGCTCCAATATGCTGCGTTATACCTCCGGCTTCGCCGGCAACTACATTGGCTTTACGAACAAAGTCGAGCAGTTTTGTTTTACCGTGGTCAACGTGTCCCATAACAGTAACAACAGGCGAACGAGGCACTAAATCTTCTTCGCTATCTTCGTGATCAAACTCGTGCAATGTTTCTTGCACTTCAACACCAACAAATTCGACTTTAAAACCAAATTCTTCAGCCACAATACTAATTGTTTCTGCATCCAATCGCTGATTGATAGAAACAAACAAACCAATGGTCATACAAGCTCCAATAACCTTGGTTACAGGAACATCCATCATTGTTGCTAATTCGTTTGCAGTAACAAACTCGGTGGCTTTAATTACACCTTGTTCTTCTATCATTTTTTCCATTTCATCTTGAGAATGCTGATGAACAGCATCTCTTTTAGAACGGCGGTGTTTTGATGCTTTAGATTTTCCGGTTGGTGTTAAGCGGGCTAAAGTTTCTTTTATTTGTTGTTGGATTTCTTCTTCGGTAGGCTCGTGTTTTGGAACTACTTTTGATCGGTTATCAAATTTTCCGCGGCCTCCGCCTTTATTATCTGTTTTACGATCGGCAATTTTTCTAACCGTACGACCGGTACTACTTGTTTTTGTGTCGCCACCAGGCGTATTTGGTTGATTAGCCGGTTTAATTCTTCTGCGTTTTTTCTTTTTACCTGCCACATCTCTATCTGACGAAGTTGCTACCGGATCTTTCTTTTTCTTTTCTGGAAGCACAATTTTACCCATAATTTTTGGGCCTTCTAACTTTTTAGAAACCGCTTTAATTAATTCTGGTTCATCTGGTTTTTCATCAACAACCCGTTTCTTTTCTTGTTCAGCTTTTTTCTCTTCTGCCACTTTATTTGGGGCTTCAGATTTTTGCTGCGTTTTAACGTGTGCTCTTGCTTTTTTATCGGCTTTTGCTTTTTCCTCTTGTTTCTCTTGACGCTCTTTTATTTTTTGAGCCTTTGATTTTGGTTTTGGGCGCGTTGACCAATTTTGACTATCCAAATCAATTTTATCTACGATTTTGATTCCTTCTTGATCAATGGCTTCGCTTTCTTTAGATTGAGTAGCATCGGGAATCGCTTTTTCGACTTCAGGATCTTTTTTGGCAATGGGTTCTTTTTTAGCTTCTGCAACAGGCTCAGGTGCCGGCGTTTCTTTTTTGGGTGCTTCGGGAGTATGGCTTACAGGTTCCGATTGCACATCAGGTTTTGAAACAGGCTTTTGGGGCGCCTTTTCTTCGCTTTTTTCCGTGGGCTTTTCATAAGTTTCTGTTAATCGTGAATCACGAATAAATAACTCCTTCCCTTTTTCTTCTTTTGGCACTTCCGCTTTTTCCTCTTCTTGAGCAATAGAAAGTGTTGTTCGCTCCGTAGAAATTACTTTTTCCTTAGCAATTTGCTTCACTTGGCGCTCCATCTTATACTCATTAAAAAGTAATTCAGTCATTTCAGACGTAAGCTTAGTGTTTGGTTTTGGATCAATGTCAAAACCTTTTTTACTTAAGAAATCAACAATGGTGGAAAGTCCCACATTGAATTCTTTAGAGGCTTTGCTTAATCGCATTATTTTAATATCTTCTGCCATACTACTTTATTTTCGATCCCTTTTATTTATTCGTTTTTGTTTCTGCTTATCAAATTATTCAAACTCATTTTTCAGAATACGAATAACTTCATTAATTGTTTCCTCTTCGAGGTCGGTTCTTTTAACTAATTCTTCAACAGGAACAGCCAATACACTTTTTGCGGTATCGCAACCTATTTGCATAAGCTCATCGATGATCCACTTATCAATTTCGTCGGAGAATTCGGTTAAATCAACATCTTCCAGATCAACATCCGTATCGCGATAAACATCTATTTCATAACCGGTTAGTTTTCCCGCTAATTTAATATTAAATCCGCCTTTTCCAATAGCCAAAGAAACCTGATCGGGTTTCATATAAACATCGGCTCTTTTGTTTTCTTCGTCAATCTCGATAGAACTCAATTTAGCAGGACTTAAAGCGCGTTGAATATATAAGGAAGTGTTGGTTGTATAATTAATAACGTCGATATTTTCGTTTCTTAATTCGCGAACAATTCCGTGAATTCGAGAGCCTTTCATTCCAACACAGGCCCCAACGGGGTCGATACGGTCGTCGTAAGATTCAACGGCAATTTTAGCACGTTCGCCCGGAACTCGTTTAATATTTTTAATCGTAATTAATCCGTCGTATACTTCGGGAACTTCTTGCTCGAATAATCGCTCAAGAAATACTTCGGTAGTACGCGAAAGAATAATTACAGGACTGTTGTTCCGAACATCAACTTTTAATACAACGGCACGAATAACATCGCCTTTTCGGTAATAATCGTTCGGAATTTGCTCGGATTTAGGAAGTATCAATTCGTAATATTCATCATCCAATACCAAGACTTCTTTTTTCCAAACCTGATACACTTCGCCGGTAACGATTTCTCCAATTTTTTCGCTGTATTTTTTATAGATATTGTCTTTTTCAAGCTCTAAAATTTTTGCGGCTAAATTCTGACGAATGGATAAAATTTCTCTTCGGCCAAAGTCGGCCATTTTTAAAGCTTCCGAAACTTCTTCTCCGATTTCAAAATCAGGTTCTATTTTAGTTGCTTCAGACAGTGGAATCTGCAAATTTTCATCTTCTACTTCGCCATCCGGAACGATTTCGCGATTTCGCCAAATCTCTAAATCTCCTTTATCGATATTAACAATAATATCAAAATTATCATCTGAACCATAAAGTTTAATCAGCATGTGCCGAAAAACATCTTCGAGAATACGCATCATGGTTTCTCTGTCAATATTTTTGAACTCCTTAAACTCCTGAAAGGTGGATATCAAACTGATTTTTTCTTCCTTCTTTGCCATTTTTTGCTATTGTATTAAAAGGTAATTTCTATTTTACTTTCTGCTATTTGATCGAGGGTTAATTTTATTGGCTCAGCTTCTTCAAGCTTTTTTGCTGTTCCCTTTTTTGCATTTGGATTTTTTTTCAAGGGTACAAGCTCAATATTTTCTTCATTAACGGCTTGCAAACGAGCCCATAATTTTTCGCCAGAATTCAGGACGATTTCAAAATTCTTTCCTATATATTTCGGATACTGACGTATAAATTTAAGCGGCATATCCACTCCGGCACTGGAAACATTAAGTGCAAAATCTTCTTCTTCGCGATCGAGACTGAATTCCACATGTCGACTCAAATCAACACAATCGTCAATCGAAACACTCTCATCTCCATCAATATAGATCATAATTTTATTGTCGGCGCTTACGCTAAGATCGACTAAAAATTGCGATGTATTGAGCAAATGCTCTTCTGCGAGTTTAAGAATTTTATCCTTTGTTATCATTTTCAATTTTTTCTACAAAAAGAGGGGACAGTAGCCCCCTCATCTTATTCTATTTTTTAACGCCTATCGACATAAAAAACTCCTTACAAATAAGGAGGGTCTTGTTTTTAGAAATTTTCATTTCCGAAAAACGCTGCAAAGGTACATTTTTTTACACATCTTTCATATTTTTTTAATCTTTTTCCTGATTTTCAGCCCTATAAAACAAAAATAGTTTCCGTCTTTAATCATTTTGTAATTTTGTTGACCTAAAACAAACAAAACCAAGCTATGAAAAGAATAAAACACCTGCTTATTTTAAGCTTTGTGATATTGTCGTTTGCGGGAATCGCACAAGAAAAACTATTTGATTTTAAAGATGCTATTTATTTCAATCGTGCTATTCTGCCAAAAAGAATCAACAATTTGCAATGGATAGAAAAAAGTTCGAACTACAGTTTTATCGAAAAGAATGCCTTAATGAAAGCTTCGGCTGATGATGATATTCCACCAAAATCAATCTTATCATTAGACAATTTAAATATGGCTTTAAAGCCTTTACAAGAGCCTTTAAGCCAATTTCCATCCATCCAATGGGAATCAGAAACTGCCTTTACTTTTCAAAACGAAAGCAAACTTTATCAAGTTGATTATCAATCTAAAACAGCTTCTTTACTCAATGTTTGGCCGGATTCGGCTCAAATAAGCGAAATAGAACCTCATACAAAAAGAGTGGCTTATACGCTAGCCAATAATTTATTTATAGCGGATAATAAAAAGCAAATTCAACTGACTGATGATCCAAAAAATGTTGTAAACGGTCAGACCGTGCATCGTTCGGAATTTGGAATAACAGGCGGAATTTTTTGGTCGCCAAAAGGAAACTACCTTGCTTATTATCATAAAGATGAGCGCATGGTTGGCGATTATCCTTTGGTGGATATAACAACACCTGAAGCCACTTTAAAAAATATTAAATATCCGATGGCTGGAACAACAAACGAAGTTGTAAAAGTGGCTGTATATGATATTCAAAACAAAACAACCATTTATTTAGAAACAGGCGAAGGGATAGATCAGTATTTAACAAATATAAGTTGGTCGCCCGACGAAAAAGAAATTTATATAGCCGTTTTAAATCGCGATCAAAACCACCTGAAATTGAACAAATACGATGCTAGCAATGGTCAATTTTTACTAACTCTTTTTGAAGAAAAAGCAGATACCTGGGTTGAACCTGAATTTCCGCTCACTTTTTTAAAAAACAAGCCCAATCAGTTTATATGGTTTAGCGAACGCGATGGTTGGCAACACCTCTATATCTATACTACTGAAGGGCAAATTGTGCGCCAATTAACTAAAGGAGAGTGGACCGTTACTTCCATTTTAGGCTTTGATAAAAGTGGAAATAAGCTAATCATTCAAGGAACAAAAGAAAGTCCTATCGAAAATCAAATTTACAGTATAGACATCAATAAGGGCAAGCTTGAAAAGCTAAGCAAAGTGCACGGAACACACTACGGAACCTTGTCTCCATCAGGCGATTATCTATTTGACTCATATTCAAACACCGAAACGGCTCGCGTGATTTCAATTCTGGGAACAAATGGAAAAACAAACAAGGAATTGCTTCGCGATACCGATCCATTAAAGGAATATCAGATGGGTAAAACCATTATGGGAACGCTAAAAAATAATCAAGATATCGATTTATATTACCGTATGATTTTACCTCCTAATTTTGATAGTACACAACAATATCCGGTTTTCTATTATTTATATGGCGGTCCTCACGCACAATTGGTAACCGATTCCTGGTTGGGCGGCGCCAATATTTTTATGCATTTAATGGCTCAGCGAGGTTATATTGTTTTTACCTTGGATAATCGTGGAACGCCAAACCGCGGCTTTGCTTTTGAAAATATTATCCACCGTAAACTGGGGCAAAAAGAAGAGGAAGACCAAATGGTAGGCATTAACTACCTTATAGATTTACCTTATGTTGACGAAACAAGAATGGGAATTCAGGGTTGGAGTTATGGTGGATTTATGACTTTGTCGATGTTAGCAGATCATCCGGGCATTTTTAAAGCCGGCGTTGCAGGCGGTCCGGTTACCGATTGGAAATTTTATGAGATTATGTATGGCGAACGCTATATGGATACGCCAGAGCAAAATCCGGAAGGTTATAAGCAAAATAGTCTTTTAGAAAAAGCAAAGAATATTAAAGACAAAGTATTAATTATTCACGGAGATATTGATAATACGGTAGTTTGGCAAAACAGCTTACGTTTTTTAGAATCAGCAATTGATGCCGGTGTGCAAGTCGATTATTTTGTTTATCCACAACAAGAACACAATATGCGCGGTATGGATCGGGCTCATTTACTCGAAAAAATCTATCTTTATATGGAGAATTTTGTGAAGAAATAGATTTCCTTTTTCAATAGGAATCAATAGCATTAAAGTCAGGGTTTTTAGTTAAGTATAACCCTGACTTTAATTATTTCTTAATATGCTTTTCCCATCCTCCTCTTCCATTTTTTATACCTTTACACTATCAAAAAATATCCATTCGTTATGAAAAAATCAAAAAGTCCAATAGCCAATCCATTTACCAAAAATATCTTAAGCGAATTTGCAAATAATCCTTATAGTTCGTTTAATTACAAGCAATTGGCAAAACGAATGGGCGTGAAAGATCCTGGAGGAAAAGCTCAAATTATCAGCTTATTAGCCGATTTGGCAAAACAAAAAATATTAATTGAATCGAAGACAGGAAAATTTAAGATTAGCCCCAAACACATAACAACCTATGGCAAAGGCAAATCCTATACTACCGGACATGTAGATATGATGTCGACCGGGAAAGCCTATGTGATTAATAGCGAAGGCGGCGACGATATTTTTATATCTCCCAACAATACAAAAGACGCTTTAAATGGCGACAAAGTCAAAGTGTTTATTTTTCCCAAGCGAAGGGATCGTAAGCTCGAAGGGCAAATCACGGAAGTATTGGAACGTGCAAAAACAAAATTCGTAGGCACGATACAAATCTCGAAAGGTTTTGGCTTTGTTATTCCTGATGACCCTAAAGTTCCGGTTGATTTTTTTATTCCGAAAGATAAATTAAACGGAGCAAAAGACGGACAAAAAGTAGTGACAGAGCTTGATTTATGGCCCGAACATGCCAAGAATCCATTTGGGAAAATAGTGCAGGTACTAGGCGATCCCGGCAATCACGGAGTAGAAATCCAATCCATTGTTTTGGATTATAATTTCGATTTAACCTTTCCTGATTTTATAGAAAAAGCTGCAGCTGAAATTCCGAATGAAGTTACAGCTCTGGAAATTGCCAAACGGCGCGATTTTCGTGATGTGTTTACAATTACTATCGACCCTTTTGATGCCAAAGATTTTGACGATGCAATCAGTCTTAGAAAAATAAAAGACAATTTGTGGGAAGTTGGCATTCATATTGCCGATGTATCGCACTATGTTACAGAAGGTTCTATTATCGATACAGAAGCTTATGAACGAGCCACATCGATTTATTTGGTTGATCGTGTAATTCCAATGCTCCCCGAACATTTGTCTAATTTGGTTTGTTCTTTACGGCCGAACGAAGAAAAGTTAACTTTTTCAGCTGTTTTCGAAATGGATAACGAAGCTACCATTCATGCAGAGTGGTTCGGACGGACGGTTATAAATTCCAACCATCGTTTTACTTATGAAGAAGTTCAAACGATTATTGAAGGAGGAGACGGCCCTCATAAAGATGAAATATTGGTTTTTCATGATTTATCCTCAAAATTACGAAAGGAACGTTTCCGTAAGGGCTCTATCAATTTTGAATCGACTGAAGTCAAATTTAAACTGGACGAAAAAAGCAATCCCATTGGTGTTTATATCAAGGAACAAAAAGAAGCGAACTGGTTAGTTGAGGATTTTATGCTTTTAGCCAATAAAAAAGTAGCTGAATTTATTGGCAAACCAAATGGAGGTAGAAAAGTTAAACCTTTTGTATATCGCGTACACGATGAGCCTAGTCCCGAAAAACTAAACACCTTTGCTCAGTTTGTTAGTAAATTGGGTTATGAAATGAATATCAGTTCTCGTCAGAATATAGTTAAATCGTACAATAGTCTTTTTAAAGCCGTTGCCGGAAAAGGCGAAAAAAATATGATTGAGACTATTGCTATTCGTACGATGGCGAAAGCGATTTATTCAACCGAAAATAACGGACACTATGGATTATCCTTTCCTTTTTACACCCATTTTACATCTCCAATTCGGCGCTATCCCGATTTAATGGTTCACCGACTTTTAGCACTTTATCTGAATGGCGGAAGTGGAACAAATGTAGGAGATTTGGAAGAAAAATGTAAACACAGTTCCGATATGGAGCGCTCTGCAATTGAGGCTGAACGTGCTTCCGTAAAGTATATGCAAGCAGTTTATATGCTCGACAAAGTTGGACAAAAATTCGATGGTCAGATTTCAGGTGTAAGTAAATGGGGTATTTATGTCGAGCTTATCGGTAGTAAAGTGGAAGGCATGGTACGCATGAAAGACATGGCTGACGATTTCTATTTCCTAGATGAAGATAACTATCAGGTTATGGGCCAGAAATTTGGAAAAAAATATAAACTTGGTGATAAAGTTAAAATCCAAGTCAAGAATATCGATGTCCAGAAAAAGCAAATTGATTATTTGTTGGTCTAAGCATTTAGCTTATTTTATCATTTTTTCCCTTTCTTATTGTTAGTTTTTCCACTTATCGGACAACGGTTGGGATTTTCCATATTATGGACGCGGATTTAACAGTAAAATAACGAATTCTTTTTGATTCGCTTCTAATCAATATTATCTTTGTGATATAAGCGGTTTCTTACTTTATTGATGTGCATAACAATGCATCAAAATGCGTCAAAAGAAAACGAATATTATTTAAAAAATAAAAATGAGAGAAAGTCATACAACTACTTTCTTGTTCAAATTCAAGCGTGTGCCCTTTAGGCTCATGTCAATCATTATATTTTCTGTACTTAACATTTTTCTTCCGATAAATCAATCTATTGGTCAAGAAATTACTGAAGTAGTAAACTTAGAAGGGAGTATTAATGAAAGTTCTGGACTAATTTATTTAAATCAGAAATTGATAGCACATAATGATTCAGGAGGAGAAGCCGCCCTATATGAAATAGATACGATCACTGGAAATATTACTCGTACGGTTGTAATTGATAATGCAACAAATGTGGACTGGGAAGATATTTGTTTTGATGATTCCTATATTTATATCGGAGATTTTGGAAATAATTTAGGGACTAGACAAGATTTAAAAATATATCGCATTTCGATAGCAGATTATAATACTACAACAGACAACCATGTATTAGCTGAAATTATCAATTTTACTTACAAAGATCAGGATAGCTTCACATCGGCACAATTTTCGACAAACTTTGATGCTGAGGCTTTAATTTCCTATAACGATAGCCTCTATATTTTTACTAAAAATTGGGGGGATTATCAGTCAAATATCTATTCTGTTTCAAAAAGCCCTGGAACTTACGAAATAACAAAAGTGGACAATATCAATGCACAGGGACTAATTACGGGAGCCACATATAATTCGAATTGTAAAACCATAATGTTAACAGGGTACACCATTTTTTCCAAAGCTTTCATCTATGAAATAAATGGTGTTAATTCAAACAGATTTTCTGAAGGGTCTTTTGAGCGTTATGAAATATCTCCTTCTGGATCTTTTCAAATAGAGGGGATTACTAGATATAGAAGTAATCAGTATTATATTACTTCAGAGAAATACAATACGTCGCCACCAAAGCTTGACAGATTGAAAGCGAAAAACCACCTGCCTCCAAATCCGCCAACAATTGGAACAATTACTCAGCCAACTATTGACCTAAGCACTGGTAGCGTAGTCTTACAAGGACTGCCTTCTACTAGTTGGATCATTAACCCTGGATCAATAACAGGTACTGGGACTAGTACAACAATCACGGGCTTAGCAAGTGGAACATATACCTTTACAGTAACAGACGCTTCAGGCTATATTTCTGATCTAAGCAATGTTGTTGTAATTAATGCGCAACCAGCAAGTCCAAGCCCACCGAGTGGGGCATCTACCCAAACATTTTGTGAAAATGCTACGGTTGCTGATTTAGTAGCAACAGGCAGTGCTATTCAATGGTATGATGTTTCCACTGGAGGAAGTCCATTGGATACGTCAGAAATATTAAATGACAATCAAGTCTATTATGCCTCACAAACAATTGACAATGAAGAATCTATTGAAAGGCTGTCAGTAACCGTTGTCATTAATTATGTTACGGGCGGAACAATTGGAAATGACCAAACCTATTGTTATGGATCAAATACACTCGATACTTTAAGAGCCATTACCCTCCCAACCGGATCGGCAACAAATTTAGCCTATCAGTGGGTAAGTTCTGGTTCCGAAGAAGGGTATAGTGCAATTTCGTATGGTACAAATTTAGAATATAGCAATATCGATAATTTGATTAATTTAAGTACCGCATTTGTCGATGTTCGCTATAAACGAATTACTACAAGCATTTTGAATGGGGTTTCTTGTAAAGCGGAGAGTAATGTTGTATTAATCCAGCAAGATAAAGAAAAGCCTGTACCAAATGTATCCCCTTTGCCTGATATTCATGTTGGATGTGAAGCCCTTGTTTTAACAGCTCCAACAGCTTCGGATAATTGTGGTCCTATTATCGGTACAACTTCAACTTCCTTACCTATATTAGAAACAACTGTAATAACTTGGACCTATACAGATGGTTTCGGAAATTCATCCTCTCAAACACAAAATGTAATTATCGATTTTGTGGATAATGAACCTCCTTTAATTCCTGTTCTTGAGGATTTAACAGGAGAGTGCTCAGTTACAGTAACAAGACCTATTACTATAGATGCTTGTGCAGGTGAAATAACCGGAACTACTACTGATTTATTAACTTATACAACTCAAGGAACTCATATCGTTACTTGGACTTTCGATGATGGGAATGGAAATGATACAACTGCTACGCAAAAAGTAATTATCAATAAAGTAACAGGTCCTGTCCCCGATATTTTAGAGTTGAGTCCTTTAGTTGGGGTTTGTTCTATTTCGCCAACAGCACCAACAGCATCAGATTACTGCACAGGCGAAAGTATTACGGCTACAACTAATACAATATTCCCTATAACAAGACAAGGTGATTCATATATCACTTGGATTTATACTGATGATAATGGTAATATTACTACACAAAATCAAAATGTTAGTCTTAATGATATAACGCCTCCGGCTATTTCAGATTCAATTGCACCGACAGCAGTTGTAGGTTGTAGTACAAGCTATGCTCCTGATCCTAAGAACACTGTAGCTGAACTTGAGGCTTTGGGCGTGAAAATTGATGATGCCTGTACGCCTGATGAATATCTAGTGGTAAGTAATACGGATGTGGCGATTGGTACTTGTCCAATAATAATTACAAGAGAATATCGCATTACAGATATAGCAGGCAATGTAAGCGCACCTATTTATCATATTATTTCTATTGAAGAATCAAGTCCTCCAGAATTTGAAGGATCAATGGACTCTATTGTTGTTCAAGGTTGTAGTGTAAATGATGCACCGGAGGCTGAAACAACGATAACGGGACTAGAAAACTTATCTGGTTCAGGTAATCTTATAATTAATGACTGTGACAATGATGCTGATTTAATTGTGAGTTATAGTGATAGCGTAACTATGTCTGGTCCTAGCGCATGTGAAATAACAACACTTAAAAGAACTTATATTATCACAGATCAATGCGGTAATTCCTCATCAGAAATTGTACAGATAATAACGATAGAAGATACTGAGGCTCCACAAATTTCAGGACTCATAGATGAAACAATAATTGAAGGTTGTGATCTTCTGTATGCCCCCCCGCTGAAAATACGGTCGCAGGACTTCAGGCTTTACCAGGAGACCTGTTAATTACAGATTGCAGTCTAGATGAAAATTTAAGCGTAAATTA
This sequence comes from Bacteroidales bacterium, assembly GCA_016929955.1. Lineage (GTDB taxonomy): Bacteria > Bacteroidota > Bacteroidia > Bacteroidales > UBA12170 > UBA12170. Next base: position 24,869 of record JAFGHU010000152.1, read on the forward strand.
TGTTGATTATCCAACATCAACCTGTCCTATTGAAATTGTTAGGGTTTATAATGTTACAGATCCATGCGGTAATAGAAGCACCGATTTTATTCACAGAATTACAATAAAAGATTCCCAAGCACCGATAATAACAGGAACGATTCAACCAAGTTCAACTTATTCTTGTGATAATACTGCCACTTATGCAGAAACAACCGTCGCAGGCCTTGAAGCTCTGGATAATTCCTTAATTATAACCGATGCTTGCAGTGAAGATACAAATCTAATTGTAAACCATATTGATGATACAATCGGTATCTGTCCATTAATAATTAAGCGTACCTACACTGTTGAAGATGTATGCGGAAATCTTAGTGAAGGATTAATCCATTTTATTACTTTAAATGATACATTAGCTCCAAATGTCACTGGAAGTCTGGATAATATGACGGTTGAAGGTTGTAATTTGAATGCATTTCCAGCATCGACCACGGTATCTGATTTAATGGCTTTAAGTGGAAATCTTAGCATTTCAGATAATTGCAGTGCCTCTGCTGATCTGATTATTACTAACAGCGATTCCATATATGGAAGTTGTCCAATTCAAATTAAAAGAATATATACGATAACCGATCTTTGTGGAAATAAAAGCGTAGAATTCTCACAAGAAATAATCATTCAAGATACGCAGCCTCCCACGATTACCGGATTTTTGGACGATTCGACAATTGAAGGTTGTGATGTAAGTGCAGCTCCTCCAGAAAATACAGTAGCAGGCTTGGAAGCCTTGGCAGGAGATTTACAAATCAACGATTGTTATCCCGACGAAGATCTAACAGTAACAGCACGTGACGTAACAACGGGAACCTGTCCCCTAATAATATTGAGAACATATACCGTAACAGACCCTTGTGGCAACTCAAATTCGCAAATTATTCATAGAATTAATGTAAATGATACTCAGGCTCCTGTAGTTTCGGGATCATTAACAACAATCTCGGTTGAAGCCTGTGATGTGAATGCTCAACCTGCAGAAACAACTGTTGCCGGATTAGAGTTTTTGGATGGAGATTTATCAATTACCGATGCTTGTAGTAGTGACGAAAACATAAGCGTTACTCATCAAGATACTTATGAAGGCACTTGTCCTATTGTAATAAAAAGAACATATACGCTAACCGATTTATGTGACAATAGTGTAGATATAATCCATACCATTAATATAATTGATACAATAGCTCCTGTAATTGTTGGATCCATTGATACAACATTTATAGAAAACTGTGACCTTAGCTCTGCTTTTGAAGCGGATACAACAATTGCCGGACTTGAATCTTTACCTGGAAACCTTGCCATTACAGATAATTGTAATACAAATGAACAGCTTAAAGTAACTCATGTCGATGTTTCTAGATATACTTGTCCAATAGAAATTACCAGAACATACTCAGTATCTGATCAGTGTAATAATACTGTTGAATTTGTACATATACTCTATGTAAATGATACCATCAAACCCGAAATATCAGGATTAATTTCTGATATGGAAATAGAAGGTTGTAATCTCAGCGCCGTTCCGGCAGAAACAACAGTTTCAGGGCTAGAGGCTCTGGATGGAAATCTTTCAATTACAGATTGTTACCCGGACTCATTATTGGTTGTATCATATATCGATGATTCCATAGGAATATGCCCAATACAACTCACAAGAACATATACAATAGCTGATCCATGTGGTAACAAAAGTGTTGATATTGTACAGAACGTTACTATTATCGATACCCAAGCACCAGTTGTTTCAGGCTCAATTATGGATACAAATGTTGAAGGGTGCGACATAACTGCGGCTCCTGAAGCTGTATCTTCTGTAGCTGAATTAGAGAATTTAGCTGGAAACCTTACAATAACAGACAACTGTACTTCTGATGAAAAAATCATTATTACTCACATTGATGATTCAACAAATAGATGCCCCATTGTTGTTACGAGAACCTATACAGCAACAGACGTATGCTCTAATGCCAGTATTGATATTGTTCATGTAATCAACGTTATTGATACACAAGCACCAGAAGTAACTGGGTCTATAACCTCCACGGCCATCGAGGGATGTTCTGTGAATGATGCTGCTGCTGCAAGTACAGTTGCCGAACTCGAAGCACTGGATGGAGACATTAAAATTACCGATTGCCAAAATGATACTTCCCTCGTTGTTAGTTATGTTGATGAAATAGTTGGAAGCTGTCCAATAATTGTTATTAGAAAATATACCGTAACCGATCCTTGTGGCAATACTAGTGCGGAAATTGTTCACGTTATTGAAATTAACGATACTCAGGCTCCTGTTGTTGCGGGATCAATATCTGATTTACTAATTGAAGGTTGTGATGTAAGTGCTTCACAAGCTGAAACTACTGTTGCCGGTATTGAGGCACTTAGCGGTGATCTTACAATTACAGATTGCAATGTAGACGAAAATCTAATCGTAACTCATTCTGATATTTCTGTTGGCACTTGTCCAATTGAAATAACTAGAACATATACTGTTGCAGACCCTTGTGGAAATGTTAGTGTGGATATTATTCAGAAGATATATATAAACGATACACAGGCTCCGGTTATAACTGGATCAATCGAAAATTCTACTGTTGAAATTTGCGAAATTGGTGGTGCTTTTGCAGCTACAACGGTTGCTGAAATTGAGTCTTTAGCAGGAAATCTTACTATTACAGATTGTCACGCAGATGAAGATCTGACTGTTACATCAAAGGAGGTGTCTTCGGGAATTTGTCCTAAAGTAATTGTTAGAACGTACACAATTACAGATCCATGTGGAAATGCTAGCTTAGAATTTGTACATATTATAAATATTAACGATACAGTAGCTCCGGAAGTTTCAGGATCAATTACAACATCAACTATTGAAGGTTGTGATATCAGTGTGGCTCCTGTTGTAAGTACTGTTGCTGAATTGGAGAGTTTGACAGGAGATCTAAATATTACTGATGCCTGTACGCCTTCCTCTGATCTTATAGTAACTTACTCAGATAGCTCATCCGGAATGTGTCCAATTGTTTTACAGAGAACATATACCGTGACTGATCCATGTGGCAATCAGAGTATTGATATCCCGCAAACTATACATATTGTTGATATAGAAGCGCCAATAATTTCCGGCTCTATTTCACCAACTACAATTGAGGGATGTGATATAAGTTTGGCTTCTCCTGCTGAAACAACTGTAATTGGATTAGAATCTTTGTTAGGTAATCTTACGATATCTGATAATTGCAGTTCACCTGAAGAAATGAGTGTAAATAATATTGACAATGTAACTGGTATCTGTCCAATAGTGATTACACGAACTTATACTGTACAAGACAAATGTGGGAATGAAAGTCAAGGGTTTGATCATATTATTTATATAAACGATAGCATTGCTCCTGAAGCAGCTAACCCGCCAACTATTTATATTGAATGCATTGAAGATGTTCCCGATCCCGATGTTTCAGTAGTTGTAGACGCTTCCGATAATTGCGACTCAAATCTTGATATTGCATTTGTTCGCGATTCAACAGATGGACTTGCTGATATAAGAACAATTATTCGCACTTATTCCGTAACAGATAATTGTGGAAATCAGACTTTTGTTAATCAATTCATCTTGATAAATGGTTTGCCTCATCCAGTAGATGATTATTATACGATTGATGAAAACAGTCAAAATAATATTTTCTATGTCTTGGATAACGATGATATAGGCTGTGATGGTTGGGGCGAATTTGTTATCAAAATCATTGGACAACCAAAATATGGAAATGCATCTATAAGCAATAATAATAGTCCTTTCATTCCGTCTGATGACTTTCTAACTTACACTCCTGAATGGAATAATTTAATAAATGATACTATTGTATATTCTATCACCGATAAGTATGGAGATCAGGCAATGGCTATGGTGTGCATTGAATTTGTTGCAAATCAAGGATTGTCATTTCCAGAAGGATTTTCTCCTAACGGAGATGGGATAAATGATCTATTCTATATACGGGGTTTATCCTATTACCCAATGAATTCGATAGTGATTTTTGACAAGACTGGCCAAACTGTTTATGAGGCAAAACCTTACCAAAACGATTGGAATGGAACTGATATGTTTACTGGCGAAATTTTGTCTTCAGGTACTTACTTTTTTCTTCTTGATAAAGGTGATAAATCCACAAAAGTTAAAGGTTTTATATATATAACTCGAGAATATTATTGATAATGAACTGTGATAAAGTAGCAAATATCAAGGTTTTAATAGCTAAAAAAACGGAATGAAAAAAATCATATTATTATTTGTACTATTTAATGGATACTTAGCTAGCGCACAGCAAGAAGCTATGTACACCCATTATATGTATAATTTAATAGCCGTTAATCCTGCTTATGCAGGTAAAGAAGAAATTACTACAGCTACTTTGTTGCATCGCTCTCAATGGGCTTTTTTTCCCGGAGCTCCTATTTCTGAAACTTTTATTATGCAATCGGCACTTGGCGAAAAAGTAGGAGGAGGTTTATCTCTTGTTAAGAACCAGATTGGTCCAGAAAGAAATCTTGCGATAAAAACATATTATTCATACACTATCCGATCAAACAAAAGACTTAAAATTAGTTTTGGTTTGAAAGCTAGTTTAAATATGTTGCGCGTTAATCTTACTAATCTTGTATTAGACTACCCTGATGACCCTGCATTTAGAAATAATATACAAAGTGCAATTCTGCCAAGTTTTGGATTCGGTGTGCTTATGTATACCTCTGATTACTATTTTGGATTCTCCGTCCCGGATATTGTACAGCTTGATTACATAAACAATACTGTATTTTATTCTTCAAATTTATCCCTTGATATGAAGAATTACTATTTTATGGGTGGAGCATCTTTTTCCCTTTCTGATCGAATTATCATAAAACCATCCTCATTTGTGAGCATCAGCAAGCAACAAAATTCGCCAAAAAAGCTCAATATGCAAGCTGATATCAGCAGTTTGTTTATTATTGATAATAAATTTGCAGGGGGTATAATGTACCGTTCAAATAATGTATTGGCTTTTCTTGCAGGTATGATGTTAACTAAGGAAATTGAGTTTGGATATTCTTTCGATATGGTAATTAATAATAAATCAGAAATTTATAATGGAGGCAATCATGAAATTGTAATTAAGTATAGTTTTAAAAACAATCAAAAAACATACAGAGGCTCACTTCCATGTCCAACTTTTCACTAATCGAAAAGTTTAAATAATCATTTCTCTCTCTAAATTATTCTATCAATTTGCTTGGTCTACTTTCATTGAAATAGTTAATGTTTTCCACCTCATGGATAGCTATTATGATTTTCCATGATATGGACGCGTATTATACGTTAATCGCATTAATTCCTTTTTGATTCCCTCATAATCGAACTTAACTTTGTGGCATAAGCTATTTCTTATCAGATTGATGTAGATAACCACACATCGAATAGCGTCGGAAAGAAATTGAACAAGTATTAAAGGAATAGAAAAATGGGTGAAAGTAAACGTGCTTCTTTCTCGTTAACATTACCGAATGCGACTTTTTGGCTCGCAACACTCACAATATATTCATTTCTTTTTGCTATATCGATCAATAAAGTATTTGCGCAAACGCCAAACGCTACTATTACAGCAAATTATTGCCTTGTTCCGGGAAAAGTCAGACTAAGCGCAACGGGAGGCGGCACCTATTACTGGCCTTATAATGGCTCAACAGATCAATATATCGACGTTGATCTTGTTGGCACCTATAGTGTAATCGTTACTCTCGACGGCTTTTCGAATAGCGCCTCTATAGAAGTCTCTAATGAAATGGTAATCAACGGAGATTTTACGAATGGTAACACCAGTTTTTACAGCGACTACACCTACTATGCTGATAATCCACTAGTTAACAATGAACTTGTACCCGATGATGGCACAAATGGTTATGGCGTAGGAACGAACGGCCAAAACTACCACTCTAATTTTTGGGGAATAGATCATACAAATAATGCTGAGGGAAACCGAAATTTCTTGCTTGTAAACGGACATGGAAGCACCTTAACTATTTGGCAACAAACCGTAAATGTTGTACCTAACACAAATTATTATTTTTCTGCCTGGGCTATGAGTTTAAATACTGCAGGCAATTATGCCCGTTTGCAATTTGAAGTTAATGGTGTAAGAGTAGGTTCAGAAGCCGTTTTAGGCCCCGGACCAAAAAATGCGGCTCAAGCAGAAGCAAACACGTATTGGAAAAGATTTTATAGCACTACCTTATGGAATTCAGGTTCGATTAGCGGTCCAATTACCATTCGAATAGTTAATAATGTGGATTATGCCGCCGGTAATGATTTTGGTATCGACGATATTTCTTTTGGTACTTTGGATGTAATTCCCGCAACAATTAATCCCCAAGCTCTTATTAACCAGTTGTGCGAAGGAGAAACAATAGAATTGATGGCAAATGTTTCCGGAGGAAAAACACCTTATGTTTTTTCATGGACAGGGCCAAATGGGTTTACATCAAACGAGGAAAACCCCATTATTGAAAATGCTGACAAAAGCAATGAAGGAACTTATACTTTGGTATTTTCTGATGCTTATGGCTGTGAAATGCAAAGTGCATCAACCACGGTAATTGTTAACGAAGCTTCTGTTTCCGAAATCACTGAAAGCGCCTGTGAAAGCTTTACTAGCAATGGCGAAACGTTTACAGAATCAGGAATATTTACTCAAAACTTAGTCGGTGTAAATGGCTGCGATAGTACCTTGACTTTACATTTAACGATTAATCAACCTACGACTTCTGAAATTACAGAAACTGAATGTGAAAGCTTTACACTCAATGGAGAGACTTTTACGGAATCTGGAACATACACTCAAAATTTAGTCGGTATAAATGGTTGCGATAGTACGCTGACTTTGCATTTAACTATCAATCAATCTACGACTTCTGAAATTACTGAAACTGCTTGTGAGAGCTATACAATCAATGGTGAAACGTTTACAGAATCAGGCATTTATACCCAGACGCTTACAAATTATCTGGGTTGTGATAGTATATTGACTTTAAATTTAACGATCAATCAACCTACAAGTGCGGAGATTACTGAAACCGCTTGCGAAAGATTTACAATAAATGGCGAGACTTTTACGGAATCTGGAACATACACTCAAAATTTAGTCGGTATAAATGGTTGCGATAGCACGCTGATTTTGCATTTAACGATTAATCAACCTACAAGTGCTGAGATTACAGAAACCGCTTGTGAGAGCTTTACAATCAACGGCGAGACTTTTACAGAATCGGGAATTTATAATCAAACGCTTACTAATTATCTGGGTTGTGATAGTATATTGACTTTAAATCTCACAATTAATCAACCTTCAAGTTCGGAGCTATTCGAAACTGCTTGCGAAAGTTTTACAATCAATGGCGAAACGTTTACAGAGTCAGGAATATTCACTCAGAATTTAGTCGCTATAAATGGTTGCGATAGTACCTTGACTTTGCATTTGAGTATCAAGCAACCTACGACTTCCGAAATTACAGAAACCGCTTGTGAAAGTTTTACTAGCAATGGCGAAACGTTTACAGAATCAGGAATATATACTCAAAACTTAGTCGGTATAAATGGTTGCGATAGCACGTTGACTTTGCATTTGACCATCAACCAACCAACGGTTTCCGAGCTATTCGAAACTACTTGCGAGAGCATTACACTCAATGGCGAGACTTTTAAGGAATCAGGAATTTATACTCAAAATTTAGTCGCTATAAATGGTTGCGATAGTACGCTGACTTTGCATTTAACGATTAATCAGCCAACAAGTGTTGAAATCACAGAAACTGCTTGTGAGAGCTATACACTCAATGGCGAAACGTTTAC
>JAFGHU010000018.1 GCA_016929955.1 Bacteroidales bacterium
ATAAGCCTGATTCCACCAAGTTTTTTTTGAATTCTTTGTACTTTATTTTCAATGCTGCACTGTTCGGAGATGAAAACAAATTCCACATAGCTGCTGATTCTTGGCCATCTTCACTAATAAACCAACAATTTGCAAAATTGCTTTTTTGAAATAGTTCTAATTCTTGAGCAAAAGAATCTATTTTAGATGACCCAATTTCAATACTAAATCCATTTTCTCTTGCCTCATTTAATTCAGGAATAGAGTCAATTAAGTATTCTGAATATCTTTCAAAGAGAATTTGATTAGCAGAAATCCCTTCATTATTATCATCAAAAACATCCAATCTTGTTAAATGAAGTTTCTGATTGAGAATCATTGATAAGAATTTATCCTTATTCAAAAATTTCCATAAGCTTGAATTGTCACTAGGTTCATCTTCAGTAAAAATAAACTCTGGCATAACCCTTTATTTTAATATTCAATAACTCCTTTATATATATAACTAAATAATAAATACCTCTAAAAAAGGAAATCTGCATCTTTATTGTCAATAAATAATCTTGGTTCGGATTTAATTTCCATTTTTAACCTTAAAATTTAGTAGTGGCTTTCAAATTTACGAATTAAAAAAAGATATTCCTAAGCGTTTATCAAGCGTTAGCATCTATTTATCAGGCGTCTATATTTTCAGGATAAACGTATTTTTTGCGGTGCTTTTAAAAGCTAGAAAAAGGATAAATCGGTTAAATCAAAACAAAAAAAAGGCCATCTCCACTTAGGAGACAGCCTTCTTTTATGGAAAAATTATGTTTTAGTTATGAGCAATAGGATCTGGATTTCCGTCAGGATCAAGATTTACATAGCCATCGGTAGTTAAATTTCCGCCGGTTAAAAGTAATAATCCGCATACATGAGGAGCTGCCATAGAAGTTCCACTCATGGTTGCATAATTTGCATTTAAATAGGTCGAGAAAATATTTACACCTGGAGCGCAATAATCTACATGATCGCCATAATTAGAGAAATAAGCAAAATCATCATTGCTATCCATTGCCGATACGGTATATAAATTTGCACCCTCAGCTCTTGCAGGAGAATGATTTTCAGCATCATCCGATTCGTTTCCGGCGGCTAAAGCGACAAAAACTCCTTTGGCTCCTAAGGCAACAACGGCCAAGTCTATTGGCTCATAAATCCCACCGCCTAAACTCATATTGGCCGCATCACCGGCTGTAGCATTGGCACCAACATAATCAACGCCGGCAATTATTCCACTGTATGCACCGGAACCTCTTTTATCGAGCACTTTTACAGGAACTACAGTAGCTCCTGCTGCAACACCTACCACACCAATTTCATTATCAATGGCAGCTACAATTCCGGCACAATGCGTCCCATGTCCATTATCGTCATTTGGCGTATAAGTACGTGCTATATAGGTAGTTCCGTTTTCTTGATCTACATTTAAATCAGGATGATCCATATCAATACCGGTATCTAAAATCCAGGCCTTGTGACTTCCGGTATAACTTGCATAACCTGTGCGAATAACCCCATATTGAACCACTTGAGCAGGTTGCTCAACCGGAGCAGGAACAGGTCTACCTAGCGTAACCATTTTATCTGGATACACACCTTTAACAGCAGGATCATTCTTTAAACGATCAACTTCATCATCGCTTAACTGAATAGCTAAGCCTTTAATTGAAGATCCATACACATAAGAAGGTTGAATATAGGCCACCGAAGCACGCTTAAAAATTTCCTTACTCACCTCCAATACCAATTCATTTCTACCTTCCATATCCGCAGGCATTTTTTTAAAGTTATCGCCATCGTTCAGTACAACCACATAACTACCGGGAATCACTACATCGGTATATGTTACTTCGTTTTGCTTAATGGATTGATCCACACTGATTTTACTTTTCTCACAAGCTGTAAAGGCAAGGCCTAAGGCTACAACTGCAATTAATAATCTTCTTTTCATAAATTGTAATGTTTAATTGTTAGTAATTTTTTGCGGGCTAAAAGTAGAGAAAGAATTGTATATAATTACGTGTATAACATGTATTTTATTAACAATTTGTTAATTTAATTTAACATATACAATTTTTATATAATATTTCGATATAATATAGTACTGTATTTACTCACTTTATAATACTTATATAAACTGTACGACAAAATTCTATATTGCATAATTTCTCATATCTACAGCTGCCTATTTACGGCTAAAACGGATTGCTATTACTTATTAACAACCCCGCTTTAACACTACTTTTTCTCTATTTTTGTTTACTCATAAAAAGTTAGAATTAGCATGTTTTTAATTTTCGATACCGAAACCACCGGCTTACCTCAAGACTATAAAGCAAGTTATAAGGATACAGAAAATTGGCCGCGTATGGTTCAGATTTCGTGGCAAATACACGATGTTAGAGGTCATTTAATCGAAGTTAAAAACTACATTATAAAACCAGAAGATTACGAAATCCCCTATTCCGTTGTTAAATTGCATGGCATTACAACCGAGCGCGCCGAGAAGCAAGGAATGGATTTAAAATTTGTTTTAGCTGAATTTAACAAGGCTTTAGATCAATGTATTTATATTGTTGGTCACAATATCGATTTCGATGTTAATGTACTTGGTGCTGAATATGTTAGAAAAGAAATAGATACTACGCTACACCGAAGAAAAACCATAGATACTAAAGACGATTCAACGAGTTATTGTGCACTTCCGGGTGGACGTGGTGGCGGATTCAAATGGCCAAAACTAGAAGAGCTGCACGAAAAACTTTTTGGCGAAAAATTTAGCGAGGCACATAATGCCGCGGCTGATGTGGAAGCTACTTCGCGATGCTTTTTGGAATTGGTACGTTTGGAGGTAATTGCTAAAGAAAAAATTGGTTTCGAACAGGAAGAGCTCGACACTTTTAAAACACATAATCCCAAGCCAATTAAAGCTATTGGACTTAATACCCAGCCCTACGATCCTGAAGATTTAATCGAAGCGGATTCCATTGCTGAAGACAAGAGCTTGCCCGATGCTTCGCAGGAAGATTTAAGTGATTTTGCTAAGGAAAAGAAAACAGAAAAGCCCTACACATTTGCCCATTTGCATGTCCATACACAATACTCTATACTTGATGGGGCAACAAATATCAATTTGTTGGCAAAAAAAGCAAAAGCAGATGGTATGGAAGCCGTTGCCATTACCGATCATGGCAATATGTTTGGTGTAAAAGAGTTTCATAAAACACTCACAAAAATCGGGCTTAAACCCATTATTGGTTGCGAAGCTTACGTTGCCAAACGCGGTAGAGAAAAAAAAGAAGGAAAAATTGATGCTTCGGGTTGGCATTTGGTTTTGCTGGCCAAAAATCCGGTAGGCTATAAAAACCTTATGAAACTGGTTTCTTTAGCTTGGCTCGAGGGACAATATTACCGGCCTCGAATTGATAAAGAGCTGCTGGAGAAATACCACGAAGGCATTATTGCTTCGTCGGCTTGTTTAGGCGGCGAGATCTCGCAAAAGCTTATGAACGAAAGTTTTGAAGCTGCTGAAGAAGCCACCTTATGGTATAAAAATCTCTTTGGCGATGATTTTTACCTCGAAATTATGCGGCATAAGAGCAATAACGAGGAGATGAATGAGAAGGTTTACAATGATCAGGTATTTGTTAATCAGAAGCTTATTGAAATCGGAAGAAAACATCAAATTAAAATTATTGCGACCAACGATGTTCATTTTCTAAACGAAGAAGATGCCGAAGCCCAGGATCGTTTATTATGCATTAGTACAGGCAAGTACCTGAGCGATACCAAGCGACTGCGATATACCGGAAAAGAGTGGTTTAAAACGCAGGATGAAATGAAATCACTCTTTCAGGATTTTCCTGAAGCCCTTGCAAATACACAAGAAATCGTTGATAAGGTCGAAAACTTTAAGCTGAACAAAAAGCCCATTATGCCCGATTTCAAACTACCTAATGGGTTTGATGATGAGAATAAATATTTGCGTCATATCGTTTATGAAGGTGCACATAAACGTTGGGGCGACGAACTCAAGCCAGAGCTTATTGAACGTCTGGATTTTGAGCTGGAAACCATAGAAAAAATGGGATTTCCAGGCTATTTTCTTATCGTATGGGACTTTTTAAAAGCCGCGCGAGATATGGGTGTAATTGTAGGCCCGGGTCGCGGATCTGCGGCTGGTTCTGCCGTTGCTTATTCGCTGCGCATCACGGAAATAGATCCTTTAAAATACAACCTGCTTTTTGAGCGCTTTCTTAATCCTGATCGTATTTCAATGCCCGATATTGATATCGATTTTGATGATGAGGGACGCTCCAAAATTCTAAAATGGGTTGTAGAAAAATACGGCGAAAAAAGAGTGGCTCATATTGTTACCATTGGAACCATGGCTGCAAAATCATCCATTCGAGATGTCGCAAGAGTTCAGGAATATCCACTCGCCGAAACGGATAAGATTGCAAAATTAGTCCCCGAACGTCCGGGTGTAAGTTTAAAAGATGCTTTTAAAGAAGTAAAAGAACTCCGTGATATTAAAGAATCGCAGACCGATGCTGCCAAAGTTCTCCAATACGCCGAAACTTTAGAAGGTACGGTTCGAAATACAGGCACACATGCCTGCGGAATCATCATTGGTAAAGACGATCTGGAAAACTATATTCCGATAAGTACGGCAAAAGACTCGGAATTGACCTATGTTACGCAATACGATGGAAAGCATGTAGAGGATATCGGCTTGCTAAAAATGGATTTCCTGGGTTTGAAAACGCTTTCTATTATAAAGCATGCCATCGAAAACATTAAACTTTCAAAAGGGATTACCATAGATATCGACAATGTTGATTTAGAGGACAAAAAAACCTACGAATTGTATTCGAATGGCGAAACAACGGCCTTATTTCAATTCGAGTCAGACGGGATGAAAAAACATCTTAAAGAACTTAAGCCCAATAAGTTTGAGGATTTAATTGCGATGAATGCGCTCTACCGTCCGGGACCAATGGAATATATTCCTCAATTTACAAAACGGAAAAATGGAAAAGAAAAAATAGAATATGACTTGCCTATGATGAAAGAATACCTGGAAGAAACCTATGGTATTACTGTTTATCAGGAACAGGTAATGTTGCTTTCCAGAAAGCTTGCCGGATTTACACGTGGTCAATCCGATTCTTTGCGTAAGGCGATGGGTAAGAAAATAAAATCGATGATGGACGAACTTAAAGTTTTGTTTATCAACGGTTGTAAGGAAAATCCGCAATTTATTAAAGAATGTCAGGAAAATAATAAAGATGTGGATACCATAATCAATAAGATTTGGAGCGACTGGGAAGCTTTTGCAAAATATGCCTTTAATAAATCGCATGCCACCTGTTATTCTTATGTTTCCTTTCAAACGGCTTTCCTCAAGGCCAATTATCCAGCCGAGTTTATGGCCGCAGTATTGAGCAATAATATGAATAATATCGATAAGGTTACCTTCTTTATCAACGAATGTAATCGGATCGGAATCAAGGTATTGGGACCAAGTATTAATGAGTCGAGAACGAATTTTACGGTAAATAAAGAAGGTAATATTCGCTTTGGATTGGCTGCGATTAAAGGCGTTGGCGAAGCTGCCGTGCTCAGTTTAATTGAAGAAAGAGAGAAAAATGGCAATATCAATAATATTTTTGATTTTGTAAAACGGATCAATCTAAGAACGGTTAATAAAAAAAGCATTGAATCGATGATTTTAGCCGGAGCTTTCGACGATATAAAAAACATTAATCGTGCTACTTTTTATTCCAGATTACCCGATAGTAATTTAAACTTTCTCGAACAACTTATCAGTTTTGGTCATAAATATCAAGACGAGCAAAACTCAGCACAGGTAAGTCTTTTTGGCGATTTAGGCCCTGTTGAACTCCCCGACCCTGAAATTCCTGTCGTAGAAGAATGGGCAGAATTGGAGAAACTGGCTAAAGAAAAAGAGGTTGTTGGCTTTTATTTAACGGGTCATCCACTCGATAATTTCAAGGAAGAAATCAACTATTTTACCAATCAAAACATCGGCAATTTTGCTGATAATTTAGATAAATTTAAAAATCAGTCGCTTACTTTTGCGGGTATTATTACTAGCCCTGCCGATAAAAACAAAACGACTAAAAACGGGAAACCATTTGGATCGTTTCAAGTAACCGATTACTCAGGCAGCATTAGTATTACTTTATTTGGCGAAGATTTTGAGAAATACAAAGATTTGCTGGATAGAGCGGGTCAGTTTTTAATGGTAAAAGCATTGGTTACCAAACCAAAATGGAAAAAAGAATCGGACGATTTTGAGCTTAAAATCACTCAAATAGAGCTCCTTACCGATGTGTTTAATAAATATGTAAGTAAATTAACTTTAGGTATCCCTTTAACGTCAATTTCAGAAAAAATGGCGGCTTCGCTAAGTCGATTGGCTAAAAATCATCCGGGAAGTGCCAATGTGTATTTTCATATTATCGACAATGAAGATAGGCTGGCCTTTAGAGCTGCAAAAATAAAAGTGAGCCCTAAGGAATTTTTAATGGGCATACGAAAATTCAGCGATATACAAGTAAAAATAAACTAAGCCAAGTTCTTTAAAAAAAATAAACCATCCACAAATTAGCAGATGGTTTATGTAAACAATTTAAATTCTGAATTTTTAGGCCTCTTTTTTTTCTTTTTCGCCTTCGGCTTTAGTCTCCTTTTTTACTGGCTTTTTCTTGGCTGTTTCTTTTTTTATTGCCGTAGTTTTAGCAGTTGTTTTTGCGGTTGCTTTAGGAGCTGGAACTTCTTCCGTCTTTTTCTTGGCAACTACTTTTTTTGCAGACTCTTTTTTAACAGGTGCTTCTTCTTTTACAACTTTTGCTTTCTTCGGTTTTGCAGCTTCAATATTTGTTTTTACAACTTTACGAGGGCGTCTTTTACCATATGAACCCATTATGATTTTTCCCCTTTTTGTTTTTTTATCTCCTTTTCCCATAGCAAAAATTTATTTATTAAATATAAAGGGTAAATGTAGTGAGAATTACCGAAAAGCTCAAGTCTAATTCTCACTAGAACAATTAATCGCAGCGCTTTTTCCCTTAAAAAATCTTAAATTATAGTGCAAACATTAATTTTTCGATTTTTTCCGACTCTTTTACGACTGATTTGGCCCAGGCCAACTTAACATCCAATAATTCTGAATCGTTTAATTTCCATTGTTGAGCTCCGGAACGCATTTTATTTGTAAGTTGCTGCAGACAAAGTGCGGCAGAAACACTAATATTATAACTTTCGGTAAAGCCATACATCGGAATTTTTACAAAAAGATCGGCATGTTCCTGAACCATTTCAGACAAGCCATTTAATTCGTTTCCGAAAAACAATGCCGTTTTTTCAGTCATATCCATTTCAGGTAATAAAACATCATTGCTATGCGGCATCGTGGCTACAATACGGTAACCATTTGATTTTAAGCTTTTAATGGCATCTAAGGTATTGTTTTCCTTTTGATTATATCGATGAATACTAAGCCATTTCGAGGCGCCTAAAGCCACTTCAGGGTTAATCATATATTCATTTCTGTTTTCGATGATATGCACATCCTGAATACCAAAACAATCGGCTGTGCGTAATACGGCACTTGCATTTTGAGGTTGGTAAATATCTTCTAAAACTACAGTTAAATAGCGTGTTCTATTTTGGATTACTTCGTCAAATAAGTGGTTTTTATGATCTGAAATAAAACTCAGTAGCTTTTTTAATAATTCGGTTTTCTGATTTGCATTTAGATTCATCTTTTTGCCCATATTTTCTTAACACTCGAAAAATACTCAATAACAGTTACTTGGCAATTGTACTATTCAGGTTTCGGATTTGTTTACACTGTTTGATACAAATTTAGAAAAAAGTGCCGATTTCGATTCAAAAAAAAAGCACGCTTCTGGTCGGAAGCGTGCTGAATAAACTGCATCCACATGCAATTATTTTACAATCTCTATCAATTCCACATCGAATTTTAAAGGAGAATATGGTTTAATAATTTCTCCGGCCTGACGATCGCCATAAGCAATACTCGAGGGGATGATCAATGTTGCTTTTCCACCCACTTTAAGCATAGCAATACCTTCGTCCCAACCTTTAATTACTTGTCCTTGACCCAGAACAAATTCAAAGGGTTGATCACGATCAAGTGAAGAGTCGAATTTTGTACCATCGAGCAAAGTACCCGTATAATGTACTTTTACTTTATCACCTGCTTTAGCTTGTTCTCCGTCGCCTTCTTGCGTAGAAATAAAATACAATCCGCTGGCAGTAGGTTCTACAGTAATTTCATTATCAGCAATATATTTTGCCAATATAGAAGCTTCTTGCATTTTTAGCGCCATTTTTTCAGCTTCTGCCTTTTTTTTCTTTGCCTCTAGTTCGGCTTCATGCTCGGCTTTAGTTTTAACACTGGTTAATCGCACAAAATAATGAAGCGGAGTATAAGGTTCGATCATACCTGGGCGACCACCATCTTTAAATGCCAATGCAGAAGGAATAAGTAATTCAACTTCTTCGCCCTGACGCATCATACCAAGACCTTGCATTAAACCCTCAGTATCAAAACGTTTTCCATATTCAAAACTACCGGGGTGATTGGCATCGATAGAAGAATAAATGGTATTTCCATCCAACAAACTGATTACAAAATCGAAAGTAAGATACATGCCGTCTTTCACTTTACGTCCGTTGGTACTTTTGATTTTATTAAAATACAAACCGCTTTCTAAAGGTTTAATATTCCAATCATTATCGGCTTTAAACTTTTCTATCTCGATTTGTTCAGCATATTTACGTGCATTAACATAAGCAGCGTGTTCGGCTTCAATTTCTTCTTTGGTTTGAATATTTTTAATTTTAATAAAGAAATGAACTTC
>JAFGHU010000153.1 GCA_016929955.1 Bacteroidales bacterium
AGCTTATTGGCCTTATTGGGTTATTTTGCAGGAATTGCAACCTATTGGTTACAAGCAATAATTCTACATGAACACTAGAAAATAATATTTAATTCAGAAAAGAGCTCGCGCATTTTGTGCGGGCTTTTTTATAGGCTTTTATACACGGCACCTCCAATAGAATGCGCTTTTGCTCCGGTCACTTCTTTTAATGTATTGATATTATTTTCTATTCTCAAAACACCTAAAAAGGCAAAAATCAAGGCTTCTTTAAAATCGATAATTTCAGGTGATGGCATTACAAGCTCGGCACGCGTCATCTCTTTTAATTGTTTGATTAGAAAAGTATTATAAGCGCCCCCGCCTGTAATTAATAGCTTTTTTTTCTGACCGGAAGGCGGAATAATAATTTTAGCAATTTGTTCGCTACTATGCACGACCAAGGTGTGAAGTAAATCCTCAATGGCATAAACATCTGAGATACTTGATAGAAACTCACTTTCGAACCACTCTCTACCTAATGATTTTGCTCCTTTTATTTGATAAAAATCGAGCTCATTAAGGATGCGAAGTAAGGCCGGAATTAAGCTCCCTGATTCGGCAATTTGGCCATTCTTATCGTAATCATAGCCTAGTTTCTGTGCAAAAAAGTTGAAACCCATATTAGCAGGCGCAATATCAAATGCAAAGGTTTTTTCATTTTCTTCGTACGATATATTCGCAAAACCACCAAGGTTTAAGCGATAATCGAATTCCGAAAATAAAAACCGATCACCTATCGGTACCAAAGGAGCGCCTTGTCCTTTAAGCGCAATATCAAGGCTTCTGAAATCACACACTACGTCCAGGCCCGTTTCTGCTGCAATGGCTGATCCATCGCCAATTTGAGCTGTAAATCCTTTTTCGGGCTGATGAAAAATAGTGTGTCCGTGACTGCTAATAAAATCGGCGTTTAGGCTATTTTTTTTGATGAATTTCCGAACTTCCTCACCAATAAAATGGCCATAATCGCTATGTGTTTGAGAAAAATCTAAAGCGCTTTTTTTTGGAAGATTTGCTAAACGGGCTCTCCACTCCGCACTATACGGGATGGTTTCCGCTTTTTTAAGCTGAAAACTCCATTTTCCCTTCTCAACGTAAAATTCGCAATAGGCCATATCTAAACCATCGAGCGAGGTTCCTGACATTGTCCCTATTACGTGATAGCTTTTCATTATAATAGGTATTTCTGAATAGTTTCTAATTTAATTCCGCGCGAACCTTTAATTAAAACCCGCATATTTTTGATGTTCAGCTGATTTCTGTTTTGGATAAAATCTGCTGTATTTTCAAAGAAAACAAAATTCGTATATTTTTTTTCGAATTGTTTAAAAATCGATCCGATTAAAATAACTTTACCGAAATGCGCCTGTAAAAGTGAATCGAGTATGATTTTATGCTCTTCAAAAGCATAGTCACCGAGTTCAAACATATCGCCTAATATGACGACTTTTTTCGGATATTCATCTCTTTCGAAATTTGCTAAAGCCAGTTTTAAACTTTCAGGATTGGCATTGTAGGCATCCATTATCAGTTCATTTTGTTTCCCTTTTATCAATTGAGAGCGATTATTTTGTGGTTGATAGGCTGCCAGTGCAAAGGCGATTTGCTCCGGAGAAATGTCGAAATAATTTCCTATAGCGACTGCCGCCATCAAATTTGGAAAGTTATAATTGCCAAAGAGTCTGGAGTTTATAGTGTGTTTAGAGTCCTTATTTTTAAAGCCCCATTCAATGGCTAAAAATGGATATTCTTTTGTTATTCGGCCATGAAAATCATAAATATTGTCTTTTCCGTAAGAAACTGCGGAATACGCTTGAGCCTCTTGTTTTAGTAGTTGATCATCGAAGTTTACAAAGAGCTTACCTTTTTGATTAGCCACTGATTTATAGAGTGCCAATTTTGTTCTTTTAATGATTTCGAGCGAACCAAAACCCTCAAGGTGTGCTTTTCCTATATTCGTAATTAATCCAAAAGTAGGTAGCGACAGCGCGCAAAGAAATGCAATTTCGTCAGGATGATTAGCGCCCATTTCTATAACGGCAATTTCTGTTTCGCTGGTCAATCTCAATAAAGTAAGCGGAACACCAATATGATTATTCAGGTTTCCTTGAGTGGCAATGGTATTATATTTAGTAGATAAAACAGCAGCTATAAGTTCTTTGCTTGTTGTTTTTCCGTTGCTGCCTGTTATCCCGATAATCGGAATCTTAAATTGATTGCGGTGATAAAGGGCTAATTCTTGAAGTGTATTTAAACTATGATCTACCAATATCCAACGAGAATCATTTCTCCAATAGTTTTTATCATCCACAATTACGTAGGCGGCTCCTTTTTCTGTGGCTTCATCTGCAAATTGATTGCCATTAAAATTTTCGCCGCTCAAGCAAAAGAATAGGCTTTGCTTAACTTCTTTGCGTGTGTCCGTTTCAATTTTAGGATACGTTAAGAATAAGGTATATAGTTCTTCGATTTGCATATTTGATAAAAACAAACCCCATTAGCAATAGCCAATGGGGTTAAGTTTTATTTACTTACTATTTATCTTTTACGCGAATTTGGTGCTCCAACCCGATCCATAGCACAACGGAATCCGATATAATTTGCCGACTCATTTTCGTCTAAAAAGCGACGTACACTTGGACTTAAAAAATAAGCACCATCGCGCCACGATCCACCTTTGTATACTCTTGCCTGATTATTAATCATCGAAGTCTTGCTGTAGTTATACATTCTTATCGAATCTTCTGTGGCATGCCAATTTCCATCCGTTCGAGCTGCAGAAGTATAATCGCCATCTAAATAATCAATATTATTTGCCTGACGGTAATTTTTGCGATTTTCGCTTTCTTCAACCGTAATATCGCGATAGCGAATTCTACCCAAGGAATCTTTTATGGCAATATATCCATTTTGATCGCGCACTTGAGTTTGAAAAACATTACCGCGGAAGGAACCCATATCGTCCCAATCTTCGAAAGTTTGAGGTCTGTAAACGTCTAATACCCATTCGCTAACATTTCCACCCATATTGTATAAACCAAAATCGTTGGGATAATACGATCCCACTTCGGCAGTGATATCTGCGCCATCGTTTAAGGAGCCTGCGATACCCATATAATCGCCGCGGCCACGTTTAAAATTAGCCACAAAAGCGCCATAATGTTTTTTATCATCGGAACGTAAATAATTTCCATTCCAAGGGTATTTTTTTCGCTGTGTAATTCGCTCATCTTTAGAGTTTCCAACTAAACCCAACGCGGCATATTCCCATTCTGCTTCGGTAGGAAGTCGATAGTTAGGTAGTAAAATACCATCCTCGAATCGCGAGGCACGAAATTCCTGACTGTTTGGATCTTCAGGATTATAGGATAAATTTTGAATTGGTTTTTTCCCTTCAACTGCACTTGTGTATTGATTTAACAAGTAGGC
Source organism: Bacteroidales bacterium (assembly GCA_016929955.1). GTDB lineage: Bacteria > Bacteroidota > Bacteroidia > Bacteroidales > UBA12170 > UBA12170. The sequence goes on from JAFGHU010000153.1 coordinate 3,451, forward strand.
TTCCGTATTAAAATTATCAGCTCCCGATTGATTTAAATCCAAGCCAATAACGCCTGCCTTAACTAATCGCAACTCGTTTACCCTGTCGGAGCGCCATTTTGCAAAATCGTTGGCTTGCACCCACGAAACACCGACAACAGGATAATTTTTAAAGGCCGGATGACGTAAATAATTATTCACTAAAGGCTCGTTATAGGCTAGGCGCTGACGCCAAACCAAAGTATCAGGAAGTGCTTTTCGTAATACTTCGGGATACCTGCTTCCAAACACGCGGCTTAACCAATGTAAATATTCTAAATAATCTACATTCGACACTTCCGTTTGATCCATATAAAACGAACGAACGGTTATTCTTGTAGGTTGGTTGTTTCTTGTAAAGATGGTCGGTTCCTCTGTTGCTCCCATCGTAAACGTTCCGCCTTCAATAAAAACCAATCCGGGTCCCGGCTCTTGGTCGACATATTTAGCAACTTCAAATCCTCCGTTTTCAGGATCGTTGTATTTCCATCCTGTAGTTCGCGATGCATTTTGATTCTTTTTTCCACAAGAAGCAATTGCAATCATCAGAATAGCCATCAAAACCCATCCGCTTATTTTTCGAAAAATGTACATTTATTCTTATTTTTAAAACAATATTCTTTTCTAATTCTATACTTAAATCCGCGTTTTCTTCTTGCTAAAGGCTATCTGTTTTGCTGAATTCTTTTTGCGTTAGCTAATCTTCATATTTTTCGATAGCTATCGATCTAATTAACATTGCCTTTTAACCTCATCAAGAAAGAAACTTGGCCACTATTATTAACAAACAATATTACAAATATATTTCGTATTGATAAAAAATAAAACAGCAAAATAAAGCAGGCCATTTTACAATATCAATATTCTATTAACGTTAAGATTTTAGATCTATTGTAATCCTTTGCGAAGTCTTTTTAATCTTGACAGACGCAGATATTTTATGGCGTTTGATATACGCAAAAGTAAAGTTTGATTTATTGACTTTTAAAAATTGCGTATCATTGTACTGCATAATTAAAACCATAGCGAATAATTAAAAGGGTCTAATAAATGCTAAAAAAAATCGTATTTGTTTTTTTGTATTTTGTGAGTTTTTCACTCTATTCACAAAGGCTTCAGAAAGCTTTTCAAATAGATTGGAAGCCTTTAGTTTTTGCCCGTCAGGACGAGCCTACGCAAGTCCCTCTCTTGTCTTTTGAAGGTGCTGTTTTTAACGATCCAAGTGGTTTGCTCCCTTTTTATAGTTTTGAAATTGATATTGACCAGGATGTATACAGTATTGCGATTAATATTGATAATGAGCGATATAGAACACAGTCCTTGCCTGATTCTGGAGCTTTGAGTCAGGTTTTTAATCAAATCGCCGATACACTAAATATCCAAACCCGAATAAAAAAAACGGCACAAGGTAAGATTGCCCAAATCTCATTTATTCCTATCATTCGCGATCAAAAAAAAATGTTTTTTCGGCTCTTGGATTCTTTTAATCTGAACATTACATTGCTAAAAGATCAGGAAAAAAAGGCGCAAAAAACTTTCGAATTTGCAAGTGAGTCGGTCATGGCAAATGGAGCCTGGTATAAATTTAGCGTTGAAAAAAGTGGTATCCACAAAATTACGGGAGCCGATTTGCAGAAGGCCGGGATTGCATTATCCGGTTTAAATCCGTCTAAAATTTCGGTGTTTGGTTTTGGAGGTATGCTACCCGAAAAAAATTCGAATTTCAGATATGCCGATATTCCTGAACTGGCTATAGATATAGTAGATGGAAACGATGGCAAATTTGATGCTAACGATTATTTGCTTTTTTATGCGCAAGGCCCAGACCTGTGGAATTACAATTCATCTAAAAAGGTTTTTGAGCATACATTGAATATCTACGATCGCTATGCTTATTATTTTGTGCGTATAGGAGCTGCCGATGGAAAACACATTCTGCAATATAATCAGCCTGAAGATGAGGCCGATATAAGGTTGGATACTTATACGGATTTTGCAATTATCGAAGACGAAACATATAACCTTATCAGTTCTGGTAGGCGCTGGGTAGGAGATAAATTCGAATTTACAAATTCCCTTGCCTTTCCTTTTGATTTTGAAAATTTAGTACCCAATTCAGAAGCATACTTGAAGGCTGTTTTGGTGGCCAGATCAACTGCAACCAGTTCCTTTCTCTTGAAATATAACGAGCAGGAATTAGGAAGCACCAGCATCGGAAAAATTCCGGCAGGATCTTATCCTACCTATGCTTACGACAATACTTTTGAAAAATATTTTGATTTAAGTACTGATGCGGATTTAACGATCGAATTGACTTATAATCGGCCGCTTTCAAGTGCCATTGGCTGGCTCGATTATTTAGAACTGAATGTAAAGCGATTTCTTATGTTTGGATCTAATCAATTGGCATTCCGTTCGTCCGAATCGCTGGGTCAAGATAAAATCATTCAGTTTTCGATAGGGAATACAAGCAGCAAGGTCTTGCTTTGGGATATTTCAGATTTTGAGCAGGCGAAAAAGATTTTGCTGAGCGATGGAAAGTTTAAAACAAGAACCGATGTTTTGCACGAATTTATTGCCTTTACACCCGAACAGGCTTATAATGTGGAATTTGTTAGCGAAGTTGCAAATCAGAATCTTCATGGAATAAGCCAGGTGGATATGCTTATTGTTTGTCCCGATGAATTTTCAGCACAAGCTCAAGCTTTAGCCGATTTTCATCAATGGGATGGGTTAGATGTTCAGGTAAATACATTGGATCAGATTTATAATGAGTTTTCCAGCGGATCGCAAGACGTTACTGCTATTCGCGATTATGTGCGTGCCGTTTATATGCATGCGCCCGAATCAAAGCCCTTACGTTACCTGTTGCTTTTTGGCGATGCCTCCTTCGATTACCTGAATAGAACGGCCATCAATACAAATAAGGTTCCTACTTATGAATCTTTTGAAAGTTTTGATCCGATAAATTCTATTGCTATCGATGATTATTTTGGATTCTTGGATGAAGACGAAGGCGATTTGTATTACGACGATGTGGATATTGGCATTGGACGCTTGCCCGTTATTAGTGCTCAAGAGGCCGATGAAGCTGTGCAAAAAATAAAGCGCTATGCTACATTGGCACCTGAAATTTTTGGAGATTGGCGCAATACGCTCTGTTTTGTAGCCGATGACGAAGACAATAACCTGCATATTCGCCAAGCAGATGAATTGGCCAATATGGTGGATACTATTTTTCCTGATGGAAATATCGACAAAATCTATGCGGATGCTTTTCCACAGGTTTCAACGCCTGCCGGACAACGCTATCCTAAAGTAAATGAGGCGATTAATGAACGGATTGATCAGGGAGCTTTAATCGTAAGTTATACCGGTCATGGGGGTGAAACCGGCTGGGGACAGGAGCGTTATCTGGATATGCCGGATTTGGAAGGCTGGACAAATAAATACAAATTACCTGCTTTTCTTACGGCCACATGTGAATTTGCCCGTTTCGACGATCCACAGCGCGTTTCAGCTGGCGAATCTATTTTCTTGAATCCGAATGGAGGAGGAATAGCACTTTTTACAACTTCGCGTGCCACTTACGCGGGTTCAAACTTTATTATGAGCAAGCATTTTTTTGATAATGCACTCAATCATCCGGATCAGCACTATTTAAGAATGGGTGATATTTTAAAACGAACAAAACGTGCAAGTGGTTCCGGGTTTAATGTAATGAAATTCGTCTTGCTCGGCGATCCTGCCCTAAAATTGAGCATTCCTGAAAATAAAGTTCAAATCACACAAATTAACGAATCAGCATTAAATAAAGAAAATGATACGCTGAAAGCGCTTTCTTATGTTCAAATTCGCGGGCAGATAAATGATGTGAATGGCAATAAACTGGAATTATTTAATGGCTTTGTTTTTCCTATGGTCTTTGATAAATTTTCGACGATAACTACGCTTGCAAATGATCCTGGAAGTCAGGCTTTTCCTTTTAAACTGCAAGAAAACGTGCTTTATAAGGGCAAGGCGGAAGTAAAAAATGGAGATTTTGAATTTGCTTTTGTTGTTCCCAAAGACATCGACTACAATTATGGAACCGGTAAATTGAGTGTCTATGCTTCGAGCGAAAATCAAGAGGCTACCGGTTTTAATCGATCTCTAATTATTGGTGGTTTTGACGATACAAGTCCCGGCGATACTAAAGGACCTGATATAGCGCTTTATATGAACGACGAGAATTTTGTTGAAGGCGGTATGACCGATGAAAATCCGATACTTATTGCTAAAGTGAGTGATGAAAATGGAATCAATACCATTGGAAATGGCATAGGCCACGATATTACGGCTTTTCTCGATACGAATCCAACAGACTTAAAGATCTTAAATAATTTTTACGAATCGGATATCAATACATTTAAAAGTGGAGTCATACGCTATCCTTTTTCTAATCTGGAAAGCGGAGAGCATGAGCTCAGTTTTAAAGTTTGGGATATTTATAATAATTCTTCCACGGCAAAGCTGAAGTTTTTTGTGTCGACATCTGCAAAGCTTGCCTTGGAGGCGCTAATGAATTATCCGAATCCTTTTTACGAAGAAACTGTTTTTTCTTTTGAGCACAATGCCGGTGAGCAACAATTGCAGGTTTTTATCGATATCTATGCTATGGATGGCCGACTTGTAAAGCATTTAGAAGATAATTTCAAGGCTTATTCGTCGCGGATTAATCATATGCATTGGGACGGAAAGGATGATAATGGAAGTAAAATCAGCAAAGGCATGTATATCTATCGCATTCAATTAGCAGACGAACAAGGCCTTAAAATTGTAAAAACAGCAAAATTGGTTTATCTGAAATAAGCCGATACCAGCTATACTAAAGCCGATTTTTATTCGTTATTTTTGTGAACTTTTAATAAAACTGATTTAATAGCTAATGACAAATAATTCAAGAATGAAAAAATATTCAATTCTTTCTCTACTCGTGCTTTTAACTTGCACAAGCGTTTTCGCTCAAGATTCAGAAACAAGTCGCGATTTTGGTACGATAACTACAGCGGTTCCTTTTTTAATGATAGGTCCTGATGCCCGTGCAGGCGGAATGGGCGATATTGGCGTTGCTACATCGCCTGATGGAAATGCTATTTATTGGAATGCCTCCAAGTTAGCCTTTGTAGAAAACGATATGGGCTATAATGTATCTTATGTGCCTTGGCTAAAAGGTCTGGTTGATGATATCGGCTTAGGCTATGTATCTTTTTATAAGCAAATGGGCGGTGATCAAACAATAGGTGCTTCTTTGCGTTATTTTTCATTAGGAAATATTACGTTTACCAATGAGGAAGGCACTTCTATGGGTGTATACAAGCCTAACGAATGGGCCATTGATTTAGCATATGCCCGAAAATTGAGCGATAATTTTTCAGCGGCCATCACCGGAAAATTTATTTATTCTAACCTTACACTTGGTCAATCCACTGGGGCGGGTGTTGCCACTAATGCAGGAACTTCAGTTGCTGCCGATGTTTCTATGTATTATCGCAATATTGTAGAAATTGGAAGAAACGATGTAAGAATAACTGCGGGAATGTCGATTAACAATATGGGAAATAAAATCTCCTATACTTCCAACACACAAAAAGATTTTATTCCAACGAATATGCGTATTGGTTTGGGTGGCGAAATGGAATTGGATGCTTACAACACCTTATCTTTAACTTTTGAACTCACAAAATTATTAGTGCCTACGCCTCCTGTAGTTGATGATGATGGTAATCCGATTAGTCCTTACAGAGAGAATGATGTATCTGTATTTACGGGTATGTTGCAATCGTTTTACGATGCACCATTTAGCGAAGAGATGCAAGAAATTAATATTGCCGGAGGTGTAGAATATTGGTACGATAAGCAGTTCGCTCTTCGTGGCGGTTATTTCTATGAGTCTGAAGCTAAAGGAAACAGACAGTATTTTACCTTGGGTGCCGGATTGAAATACAATGTTTTTGGTTTGGACTTTTCGTATTTAATATCGACCAATCCAAACAATCCACTTAAAAATACTTTGCGTTTTACTTTGTCGTACGAGTTGTAAAAGCAATTTACGAATAATAGAAAAGCTTTGGCTCCAAGTCGAGGCTTTTTTTTATTTTTAACGGATGATAAATTACAGAATTGGAACCGGTTTTGATGTCCACCGTTTGGTTAAAGAAAGGCCATTAATACTTGGCGGGGTTCATATTCCCCACGAAAAAGGATGTCTGGGTCATTCGGATGCCGATGTTTTGGTGCACGCCATTTGCGATGCTTTGCTTGGAGCCCTTGCGCTAGGCGATATTGGTTCACATTTTCCGGATACCGATGACAAATGGAAAGACAGCTCGAGTTTAATTTTATTAAGCAAGGTGCAGACGCTTATCCGTAAAGAAGGTTTCAAAATTGGAAATATCGATGCTACACTTATTATTCAAAAGCCCAAGATAGCAGAATACCGAATGGAAATGCGTCGGAAAATTGCTGATCTATTGGAACTGAGTATCGATCAAATTTCGGTTAAGGCAACAAGCACTGAAGGCTTAGGATTTGAAGGACGTGAGGAAGGAATAAGTGCTCAAGCCGTTTGTATTTTGCATAAAGTTTAAGATTCGGGTAGGATTAAATTAATAGGGCCAGAAATCGGGTTTGGTAGTCGAACCAGAGTATGAAGCGCAATTAACGCAAGGATCAGGAAGCCAGGTCATTAAATAATCGCCAAGCGGATTATTCATTAAAAAAGCAGGATAATTCTCTTTGCCTATTTCTCTAAAACCTTGTTCAAGTTTTACGGGTCCACAAAATGGATTTGGATTTGTGGGCATGGGATCGATAAAAATTCTCATTTCGCTAATTATCGATGCCCCAAAATAGCCTAGAACTTCTTTTTCAGGATTGGTTAAGTTTTTAATATTTCCCTGTGTATCAACAGGTTGTTTGGCGTATAGTTCGCCATTTTGATTGTTGTTTAAGCGCATATTTTCCCAATATTCGTAAGCTTTTCGAGATAAGCCAATCTGACGAACCATCATACTATAACCATAGGTTAAATAAGGTCTATTAAACGGAACAAATTGGAGTGGAAAATTAGTAAATTTATTTTCAGCTAAATTTTCTGTGCTTAAAGTAAAGATTTCAGGTACACGTTGAGTTGTCCAACAATAGAAAAGCGAGGAATCGGGAGGATAAATATGAAAAACACCGGCACGATAATGCCATTCATCAATATAATCGTAATACCATTCGCGGGCAAATTTTGCGTGATGCTCGTAAGTGGCATCAATCTCAAATAAATAATAGGGGCTGGTGTTTTCGTTTCCATTTATATCGATTTGGAATTGCAAACCCGGCGTAAAATAGTTATACGCTCCATTGTAAATACTGTCAATAACATAGTTTGGTGTTTCAATGGGTGCAACGGTAGTCATAGTATCGGGTTCAGATCGAAGTTCTTCTCCATCCGGAGTAATAATCTGAATGGCATAAGACAAGCCTATTTGGATATCTCCATCCTTAACTTCAAATTGATAAACGCCCGGATCAGTTTCAACAAGTGGAAATTCTTTGCCGTTTTCGTCCCAAATACTACCTTTACAATTGGATACAGGAATATAGTGCGATTCATCTAGAGGAATCGATTTGGAAATCTTAATGGCTTGAAAGCCAATTTGATTAGTAATCCGACCAGAAACCACCATTTTTGAAGCTTCGTTACTCTCAATTTTTGGTGTATAGGGTTTTATGCAAGCCGATAAAAACAGAAAAAGCAGAAAAATAAGAGTAACACTATTTCGATGTATTTTATATTTTTTTAAATTTTTCATATGCATAATTTAATAAGGCCAGAATTCCGGTTTAATAGGTGAGCCATGGTAGGTGGCACAATTAACACAAAGTTCGGGTAAATAAATCATTTCATAAGTACCGTCTGGACTAGTCATTAAAAATGCGGGCCAATTTGAGCTGTTAATTTGGTTTAAACCGCCAAGCCTTCCATCCAGAGGTTCTGGAAAACATTGTTCATAGGTTTTAGTAGCTTGTGCATCAACAAAAATTCGAGATTCGCTAACTGCCGAGGCACTGAAAAATCCAAGAACTTCTTTTTCTGGATGAGTCAGATTTGTAATATTTCCCTTGGTATCTATAGGCTGTTTATTGTATAATGAAGCCGTACCGTTATTATTCAATCGCATGCTTTCCCAATAAATAAAGGCTTCTTTTGATACGCCAAATTGACGCAATAGCAGGCTGTATCCGATTGACAGTCTCTCATTTATATAAAAAGTAACAAAATGAAGGCCGAAATTTTTGTATTGATTGGCTGTGAGGTTTTCGGTTGACAAGGTCAAAACTTCAGGAATGCGCTCAGTAGTCCAACAATACATTAAAGAGGAATCCGGTGGAGAAATATGATGTAACCCCCATCCATCATAATACCATTCGCGGGGATATTTGGCATGGTGTTCATAGGTTGCATAGAGTTCAAATAAATAGAATTTACTTGACGTTTCGTCACCACTAATATCAACGTTAAATTGTAATCCCTTTGCATACGTATTGTAAATCGAATTATAGATGCTGTCGATATGATAAGTAGGATAGTTTGCAGGGGCAACGGCAGTCATTATATCTGGTTCAGAAATAAGTTCTTCACCATCAGGAGTAAATATTTGAATAAAATAAGACCGGCCAATCTGAATATCTTCTTTGTTTACAAAGAACCGATATTTTCCTGGAGCAATTTCTTCCAAAGGAAATTCTTTGCCATTTTCGTCCCAAATACTTCCTCTACAGTTGGTTACCATTACATTATCTTCCTCGTCAATCGGAATGGATTTGGATATTTTAATGTATTGAAATCCTTCCTGATCGGTTATTCTACCCGAAATTAGAATTTTTGAAACTTCGTTGCTTTCAATAATGGGGATATACTGTTTTATACAGCCCGATAAAAGCAGAAAGAGTAAGAAAAAAGTAGCTTTCCGAAGCATTTTATTCTATTTAGAATTAATTTTTTATTCTTTTAAATTGCAGCTTAAAATCAAGCTATATTCTGATTTTTCTACTCCAAAGTACCTATTTTACTTATAATTTCGCCTTGCGTATTTATTCCTTGAATAACTAGCCAATACTTTTTAGTAGAAGATGCTTTTTTAATTTCAAATGTGATTGCTTTATCTGGATTTACGCTCATCATTTTACTGAATAAAGTATTTCTTGAATCTGGAGTTTCATCGATTGCACTTAATTGCTTATATTCTGATTTTGCTTGATAAAAATCGTAATTAAAAAACAAACCTGTTTTTGGCAGACTAATGCCTCCAAAATCGCCATTTCGCGAGCGTAAACTAATAATCCCTCCGTAGATAAAATTGCCATAAACATAGGGCTGTGGAACAATTTCCACTTTCTCGATTCCATGGGGCGAAACGGCTAAAATTCGGTCATAATCTTCTACGGCTACCATATCCATTAATACAAGCGGATCGTATATTGACATATCGCGCACCGTACTGGCAATGTTAAAGAATTTTCGCTTTTTTTGATTTTTAATCCGAATTAATCCCGGCAATTCAGTAAAATATTCTTCTAAAGTTTCCAAAGCAATATATCGGTCTAAATTTAATACGTTTTCGGTATGGCCATAAAATGGGATTAAAAAAGTATCTAACTGATTGGTAGTAGATTGTATATAGTAATTCTGCGTTATTTGCAATGATTGAGCCATTGCCAATGCCGTTTTCCGTTCTTGTTCCGACAAGGAAAAAACGGGGTTTGGAAGCGAAATCCTTTCCGTATCATAATCTTTATCAACTAAAATTTTTGGATGAACATCATCTTCTTTTTTTGTACTGATAAACAAATCGTGATTGCCATTTAAATCAGGAAGCGCAAAATAAAACCGACCTTCAGCATCGGTGAGTCGGGGTATAAAATTTTTCTGATCAATAATGGACAAAGTAATATTTTTAAAAGCAAGTGGCTGGTTGCTAATACTATCAACCAATATACCGCTTAAAGACAAACCCCGAGTTTCCGGGAAATACTTGTTTGCCGGAGTGTTATATTGAGGGCTTATGCTATGCGCTTGCTGAACGCTAAAAGCCGGTACAACACTCACAAACAGATTTTCAAAACCACTCCATGCTTTTGGATCCAGCTCGATTTGATAAGTATCTGAAGGGTTTGAATTTTTAATAATCGATGTTACGGTATAATAGTGGACACTATCAAAAATATCAGCATCATTTCCGCTCAAAAATTCTGTTGAATAAGGATTGATAATTTTTATAGGTAAATAAGCAAAGCTTTTAGCTCCGAAATTACGCATATATTTGGTATAGGCTTTTATATAATATACGCCGCTTAGTATATCCTGTGGAATTTCAAGTCGACCGGAACTCCTTTTGTTGGCAATCGCCTGTTTTTGAGATAGAAGGGGAGTTCCATCGGGCAAAATCAATTCGATATAAAGCGTTTTACTTTGGTCGTGATCATTTTCAACAAGGGCTTCAAAACCAAGTGATTCGCCACTTATGAATAGGGTTCTGTAGGTAAATAAGTGAACTTTTTCCAAACCAAAATCAAAATTTTGAGCCTGAAGCCAGCTTTGTCCCATAATGGGTAACAGGAAAATTAAGAAGATATATTTAAATGTTTTCATATGTTTTTTTTAATAAGGCCAGAAATTTGGTTTAACTGTAGTTCCACTGTAGGACGAACAATCTACACAAGGATCGGGTAACCAGATCATAAAATAGCTTCCCATTGGATTATTCATTAAAAATCCCGGATAATTTTCTCTGCCAATTTCTCTAAATCCCAGGCGGCCTAATGGCCAAGGAGTACACAAAGGAATAGGGTAAGTATCTTGTGCTTCGATAAAAATGCGAGATTCGCTAATTTCTGAGGCACTAAAGAAACCTAAAACTTCCTTTTCGGGATGAGTAATATTTTTAATATTACCTTGTGTATCAACTGGCTGTTTGCTGTAAAGCTCGGCATTCTGATTGTTATTCAAGCGCATACTCTCCCAATATAAAAAGGCTTTTCTGGATAAACCAATCTGACGAGCCAACAAGCTATATCCATAGGTCAGGTCGTCTCTATTGAATGGAACAAAGTGAAGATTTAGATTGTAGTATTTATTGATTTCCAAATTTGCGGTAGATAGCGTGATGATCTCAGGAATCTGTTTGGTTGTCCAGCAATACATCAAAGAAGAGTCTGGAGGATAAATATGATGTACACTACCATCGTAATACCATTCTCGCGCATATTTGGCATGGTGTTCGTAAGTAGCTTCCAGCTCAAAAAGATAATAAGGGCTTTCCATTTCGCTAGCATCAACATCAACCGTAAATTGCAAACCTCGTGTAAAGTAATTAAAGGCGCCATTATAAATGCTGTCGATGTGATATTTCGGCTCTTTGATTGGAGCTACGGCAATCATTTTTTCAGGTTCCGATTGAAGAATATCCCCATCAGGTGTAGTGATTTTTAAATAATAGGATGTTCCAATATTTAAATTTGCAGACCCAATAGAAAACCGATATTTCCCGTTTCCATTAATATCTTGGGCTTTATATTCATTATCGAATTCGTCAAAAACGCTGACTTGGCATCCTGTAAATCCTACGTAATGCGTTTCATCAAGAGGAATGGATTTTGAAATCGTAATGTATTGCCAATCATCTGTTATATTGCTTACTCTGCCTGAAACAACAATTTTATAGGCTGCGCTGCTATCAATAACGGGAGTATACGATTTTATGCATGCTGTAAATAGCAGTAGCGGAACGATAAATATGAGTAGTCTATTCTGACGCATAATTTCCTAATTTAAATAACCAGGTGGCTGTAAATAAAGGGACTCCGATAATAGAATATTGATAGCTCCATAATCTTCCATTCACTTGATCGAAATATACCGAATAGGGATTGTCTCGTCCGGTTAAATTATAAATACTAAATAAGAAAGAGCTGTGAATGAGTTTGTCTTTTCTTAAATTGCCTTCTATTTTAAGCGAAATATCGGTTCTGAAATAATGCGGAATACGGTATTTGTTTCGACTCGAATAATCGATAAACTCTAAATCTTCCAGTGTATAGGTGGCTATTGGGTAAGTAACCGGTTTTCCACTTTGGTAGGTTACTGTAGTCGATAAACTTATGCGTTTTCTGATTTTGTAATTAATCATAGCGTTGATCACATGCGGAATATCAAAACTTGCCGGATATTCTTCGCCCTGGTTAATCTGATCCCAACTATTATCGTTCGCTACTTTAACAAATGCGCGCGAAAAAGTATAAGCAAACCATCCATTCAGTTTATGACCGCTGCGTTTTATTAAAAATTCGAAACCATAGGCGTTTTGATCGCCTTGCAAAACCGATTGCTCTACATTGGCATTATCAATAAACTCGGCACCATCTCTAAATTCTGTATAATTCTTGGTTTTTTTATAGAACAGTTCCAAAGAAGTTTCCCAATCGCCCTGCGGAATTGTTCTGAAAACACCTGCTGAAATTTGATTGCTTTCGGCCGGTTTTAAATAATAATCAGCTAATTTCCATTGCGTATTAGGCGCAATTGCGATGGTATTATTGAGCATAAATATATTCTGATGGGTTCGGTTAAACGAAAGTTTTATACTTCCATTCTGATCGGTTTCGTAATTCAGAGCTGCTCGAATATCGGGTGCAAAATACCATTTGATAATTTCGCCTTTGTTATAGTGAATAGAATCCAGAATATAACGATCTTCTTTTGGGTAATTTTCCAAATACGTATAAACGGTTTTTTCTCCCAATGCTGCAAAAGCCCCAAAACGAAGGCCCACATTTGCACTTAATTTTGGCGTAATTTTATAATTATCCATAATATAAAGTGCTGTTTCTAACGACTGTTCTTTTCCTAAATCGGTTTTTATTTTTAGCGATTGATTTCCATAAGGATTAACAACTCCTCTATCTAAATTATAAGAGATAATGGTGGCTCCGTAAAGTAAATCGTGTTTGTCGCTGAGCTGATGCTCAAACTCAAAACGTGTTTCAAAATCGGAGATTTGATAATCGTGGGCGTAGGAGGTCGATTCTTGTTGAGTATCTACCGTATTAAAACCATAAATAGAGCCCACTAAAGATATATTCATTCGTTTCGACTCCGAAAAACTATGTCCGTAGTTTACGGAAGCCCCCTTATTATAATAGCTGAACGTATTTAAATCGGACAATTGGAAATAGTCATCGCTATAATAAGCAAAAAGTGCCAATTGTGTTTTTTGGGTATCGTAATTCAGCGAAGCCGTAAAATCAGAAAATTTGGCTGAGCTCGTATTGATTGTTGGGTCATCGATTTTGGCTAAGATCCAATCCGAATAACTTTTTCGTCCACTGAGTAAGAAAGAGGCTTTTTCTTTAATGATAGGCCCTTCAAAAATTAAATTGGCCGAAATTGGACTTAATCCTCCGTGCAAAGTAAAATCTTTTTTATTGCCTTCGCGTGTTTTAATATCAAAAACGGATGATAATCTGCCGCCAAAAGAGGCAGGGATATAACCTTTGTAAATGGAAAAATCTTTAACGATTTCAGAATTAAAGGCCGGAAAGAATCCAAAAAGATGAGAAGTATTGTAAATGGGGATATTGTTGATATAAAAAGCATTTTGATCGGCATTTCCGCCGCGCACATTAACGCCCGAAGAACCTTCGCCAACGCTCACAATTCCGGGCAGCATTTCCGATACCTTTAAAATATCTTGTTCGCCCATCATCATTGGTATTTCGCGTATGCTTTTAACGGCAATTTTTTCCAATCCGGGGTCTTTGGCACGAATATTCATTTGCTTATCGCCATATACAACAACTTCGTCCATTTCGAAATTGGCTTGCTTCATTTCAATATCAAAAGTTCCACTGGAAAATACATTCAAATGAAATTTCTTCTCTTCCATACCCAGAAAATTGGCTCGTGCAGTATATTTCCCAGGTTTGATATTGAGCGCAAAATGTCCCTTACTATCGGCAGCAGCTCCATTCTTTGTTTCTTCGATATATACCGTTGCTCCGGGAATAGGTTCTTCCGAAATCGATTCCTTGATTGTACCTGAAATTTCAACCGTTCTCTGTTTAGAAACTTGCTCTCTTTTACCAAGCGTAATTACCAGTAAATCAGCTTCTCTGCCTTTTAAGTATTCTGAAGTATTTTCTGGTTTACTTTGCAGAGGATACGTATCCGTACTGTCTTCTATTTTGATTTTCCGAAAAGGAGGGAGCTCGCTTATCAGTTTAGTGGCGGGTAAAAGAACCAGACTGTTTTCCCAAACCGAAACTTTTATATCGGTACCTGCAAGTGCTTTTTCTAAAGCGGCTTTGGGCAATATGGCATCTTCATGCATGGTAACTTTTAAATCCTTAACCCAGGTTGTTTGGTAATACACTTTAAGTTGAGCTTTCTCCTCAATTTGTTTAATAAATTCGGTAAAAGGCAGATTGTCCGCGTGGATACGAATTGTTTTGTGGGCATCAGAAGCATTCAAAAAGAAAGGAATCCAAAGCAATTGGAGGTATACTAGTATTGCTTTCATTGAACCAGGGTATTACAATAGGCGATTAGCTCTCCAATTTGATCGAGCGAGCTGGTGCGTGATTTTATTTTATTGATTTTCATAAAGTTTTTAGCTTTTTCTTGCTCGGCTTTAGAAAGCAGAGCCATTATGGTTTTGCTTGATTTATATTCGATTAATTTGTTTTTAAAGGCAATAAATAACGTGCGATGCTTTTTGTCGAATACATAATGTTCAGAAACAAAGTTGATATCGGCAACCAATTTTTTACTCCAGAAAACGGACAATTGAAAAGTACCTTCTTGAACAATTTGAACAATAAGTTTCTTGTTTTCGGGGCTTGTGATAAACGAAAATTCTTCATCGCCAATTTTAAATTTTTGCAGCCAGGCCTTAGAAACTTTTAATAAACGATTGGCACCTTGTTGATCGGTGTATTTTAGTATAAGTTCTTGATTTAAAATATCGTAGTTTAAAAGTACGTTATCGTATTTCGTTCCGCGAATATGAATACAGCCTGATGTAAAGGTTTCCTGATCGAAATATTGATGACCAAGAACTCCAACGCCGGGAAAATAATTATAAACTTCTCCATTATAAACGATTGGATTTAAGCCGTAGATATCGGTATCATCAATACTGTTTTGTGCAAATCCTATAGTGCTTAGGAGAAAGAAAAGCAGAAAAATCGTTAGGTTTTTAGTGTAGAACATCGTTTGATTTTGTGTTTTTACAAAGGTATTTTTTTTTCTTAATTTTTTCTACTATTCCTTTATTTTTATGTGGCTATTGGCTTACAGTCTGATAAGAAAGTTCAAAAACAACATCCTGCCATCACTTTTGTATAAAATCGCTTTTCCAATCTATTAGTAGAATTGCATTGATTTCATTTTTGTTTTTTGCTATTCATCAGCGAATTCAACAATCAGAAAAACTGTGGAATAGCTTGAAATTGGAAGATTGAAAATGGAATCCATATAACGGCCTTTTTAACGATGATGAGCTTATCGCTTTGCTTTAAAAACTGCTAATCGTTATTAAAACGAAATGTTTATTTTTGTTGGCCAATGTTTTAAACACAAATCGAAACTACTATGGCAACTAAAGCAAGGATTACATTATTTCAAAGGTTTTTGAATATTATCGAACGTGGAGGTAATGCATTGCCCCATCCGGCTACATTATTTTTATTATTTGCACTGAGTACGCTTGTTATAAGCTGGATTGGTTATTTGCTGGGTTGGCAGGTAGCGCATCCAAGTACGCACGAAATTATTCCTGTAAATAATCTTCTATCGCTCGAAGGTATGCGGTTTATTCTTGAGAAAACCGTTGAGAATTTTACGGATTTCGCTCCCTTGGGAATTGTTTTAGTCGCTATGTTGGGTATCGGAATTGCAGAACACAGCGGACTGATCGGTGTGGTTATTCGTATGCTGGTTTTAAATTCGCCTAAAAGTATGCTCACTTTTGTATTGGTTTTTTCAGGAATAGTAAGTAATGCGGCCTCTGATGTGGGCTATGTATTATTAATTCCTTTGGCCGGAGTTATTTTTATGGCGGTTGGGCGCCACCCGATTGCCGGAATGGCTGCTGCTTTTGCCGGAGTTTCCGGTGGGTTTAGTGCAAATCTTATTCTTGGTACTATCGATCCTCTAATTGCCGGTTTATCTGAAGAAGCTGCGCAGATTATCGAGCCGGGTTACCATGTAAACCCTACGGCTAATTATTATTTTATGGTTGTATCTACCTTTATTATCGCGGGAATCGGTACTTGGGTAACTGAAAAAATAGTAGTCCCCCGCCTGGGCACCTACACACCACAAGAAGGGGTGACTGTTGAAGATATGCATCCCTTAACGCAAGATGAAAGAAATGGATTAAAATGGGTAAGCGGTATTTTTATTGCTTTTACTGCGATTATTTTACTGGGTCTTATACCCGAAGATGGATTTTTCCGTGGTCCAAATGGCGCCTTACTCAAATCTCCATTGCTTAAAGGCGTGGTAACGCTTCTATTTCTAGTCGCCGGAATTGCAGGGGTGGTTTTTGGTTTTATCGTAAAAAAATTTAAAAATGATGCCGACGTAATGAAAGGTATGGCCGAAAGCATGAAATCGCTGGCTACCTATATTGTCCTTGTCTTTTTTGCCGCACAATTCGTGGCTTATTTTAAAGAGAGCAATTTGGGAATTTATGTGGCAGTTAGAGGTGCTGAAGCTTTAAAAGCTGCCGACTTGAACATCTATGTATTGATGATATTGTTCATTATTTTTGCGGCTACCATTAATATGCTCATGGGAAGCGCTTCTGCCAAATGGGCGATTATGGCGCCGGTTTTTATACCTATTTTTATGCTGATGGGCTATTCTCCCGAGCTTTCTCAGGCGGTTTATCGAATAGGGGACAGTGTTACCAATTTAATTTCTCCTATGATGAGCTTTTTTGCGCTAATTATTGCCTATGTTCAGAAATACGATTCTAAAGCAGGTATTGGGACAATTATTTCAACAATGATTCCTTATTCCATCTTGTTTTTTATCAGTTGGTCTTTATTGTTAGTCGTTTGGATTTATTTTGGCTGGCCTCTGGGACCGGGCGCCGAATTGTTTTATACAAAACCCTGATTCCTTGCTCAGCGCAATGTTTTTCTTAGGCTAACACGAACCGATAAACTTCAAAACTGAAAATTGTATAAGTTTTTCTGTTAATTGTATAACAGCAGAAAATTTAAGGGTTTGTACTTTTGTCCTATCAAATCAATAGGAAAAATAGGATATGTATAAAACACTAAAAATCAATCTTTTAAAAGCTATATTTAGCTTTACTCTTGTATTAACCGGATTAAATTTCGGATTTTCACAAGCCCTAACCTATAAAGTATCAGCCGATAGCAAGGTGCAAATTACCGGAACTTCCAGTTTGCACGATTGGGAAATGGATGCTCCCATTCAGCATTGTCAAATAGATGTGTTAAGCTCTGCGGATGCAAATAGTTTGGAATTGACCGGAGTTGAATTTCAACTGCCTGTAGATCAATTAAAAAGCGAGCACAAAAAGATGGATGAAGTAGCTCAAAAGGCTTTAAAAATGAAAGATTTTGCAAGCATTCGATTCCAAGCAAATGGCCCTCAAAAAATAAATATCAATAGTTCAGGCATTAGAAATACCATTAAAGGTGTTTTAGAAATTGCAGGAGTTAAAAAAGAAGTTGAGCTCGATGTATTGGCAAAAAACGAGCAAGGACTATCGTTTTCATTTAGTTTTCCTATTCATATGGAAGATTATGAAGTAGATCCTCCTAAACTAATGTTTGGTGCAATTACTACGGGAAGCGATATACAAGCAAATTTTGAATTGCATTTTAATAAAATAAATCAATAATAAGAACAAATTCAAATCTATTACAACTCAAAAAATTTACAAATTTCAAACAATCACAAAATGAAGAAATCATTATTAATTTTATTTAGCTTATTTTTTGGACTTAGCGTTTTTGCTCAACAATTTGAACAGGAAAAAATCAATCCTGATAATTTTAAAGACGTAAGAGTATATATGGGAGCTGATTTTGCGCTTCAGTATCAGGCAATTAGTCACTCAGCTTCTATTCCGTTATTGGATATCAAAAATAACTTTAACCTGCCAACAGCCAATTTGAGCGTTAACGCCGATTTAGCTCCTGGTATCAGTGTTCATATCAATAACTTTATGTCTTCTCGTCACCATAACGAAGCATGGGTAGAAGGTGGTTATATGGTTATCGATTATTTACCTTTCCTTCCTGCTGCTAAGGACATTATGAAGTATATCACCATTAAAGCGGGTGTTTTCAATCCGAATTATGGCGATGCTCATTTTTATCGTTCTACAAACGGTGCTGTTACTACAAATCCATTTGTTGGTAACTGGATTATGGATGCTTATACAACCAATCCCGGTATGGAGATTATGTACCGCAACAATGGCATTATTGCTATGGTTGGTACAAACAACGGTCGTATGAACTATGGTAGAGGTAATGATTTGGGCAAAGATTTGGTTTTCAACTGGAAATTAGGTTATGATACCCAGGTGAATGAAGATTTACGTTTGCGTGCTACTTTATCAGGATACCATGTTCCAAAAGGACATAGTGGTTCTTATCTTTGGGGTGGCGATCGTGCAGGTGCCCGTTATTACAATGTTATGCAAGCTGCTGATGCTGATGACAATTTCCGCTCAGGACGTTGGGACCCTTCTAGTGGACAAACAGAAATGACTTCTTTAATGGCTAACGTTTTTGTTAAATTCCATGGATTAGAAGTATTCGGAATTTATGAAAATATGAATGGCGTTAGAAGAGAGCTTGATCAACATTTTACACAAACTGCAGTTCAGGCTATTTATCGCACAGGCAGCTTTTATTTTGGTACTCGCTATAACAGAGTTTCTGATAATGAAGGTTCAACAGTTGTTCGTACCAATTTTGGTGGTGGATGGAATATGCTAAGTAGCGTATTGGTAAAACTTGATTATGTAAATCAACAATACGATGGTGCTGCTCATGGCGATCTAGATGGTGGTGAATTTAAAGGCTTAGTTATTGAGGCTGCAATTTCATTTTAATTGGTTTTTTGTTGTAGAACGGATGTGGCTTGTTCACATCCGTTCTTTTTTTATCTATGCTATGCTTTACAAAATAAATGTATTTGTTAAATTAATGATATCCAAGAAGATATTCTTACTTCTTTTTTTTGTCGGGCCAATGATGGCGATAAGAACACACGCAGAATTGACTAATTTCGAGCTGAAAAATGTAATGATTCATGGAGAATCAAACTTAAGTGATTTTTGGCTAAAATATGCAGGCCATATCAAGCTAAATCTTTTCGAAAATAAGATTCCTGCCGATAGCTCGCAAACCGACCAGGTTTTTGAGTTGCCCATAAATGAGTTTGATGCACAAAACAATCAAATAAAAAGAAACTTTAAGCAATTGGTTCGGGCTGATGAATTCCCTTCCATCTTTATTCAGTTTAAAGAGGAGTTTTGTAAATCCGAAGAGCATATCGAAAAGCATAAAAAAGGCTATGTTCAGATTCAGATAGGTGGTATAAAAAGACTTGTCGAGGTGCAGTGTCAAGCAGAAAAAGTATCGAAAACCGAGCGCTTATACAAGGGACTCGCAAGTATTAAGCTTACGGATTTTGGACTCATACCACCGAATAAATTTTTTGGATTGGTTCAGGTTAAGGATACAATTTTGATTACCTTTGAGGTTCTAGTGCGCTCATCTTAAAAAGAATATGTATGCGATTTAGTACAAAAACAAGGTATGGAATTAGAGCTATGATTGAAATAGCTTTGGAAGATGGAAAAGAAGGTGTTTTTCAAAAAGACATCGCCGAAAAGCAAAACTTATCGGTTAAATACCTCGATCATATTATTTCCGCATTAAAAATAGCCGGATTAATTAGTTCTTTTAAAGGCCGAAAAAGCGGTTATAAATTAAATAGAAGTGCAGAATCAATCACCATGTATGATATCCATTTAGCTTTTGAAAGCGGGATCTGTGTTATTGATTGTTTATGTGAAAATTTTGAGTGTGAACGGGAACAAGAATGTGCTGTTCTCGATTTCTGGAAAGGATTAAATACGCAAATTATCGATTATCTAAAATCGACCAGCCTGGCGGATATCGTTGAAAAAAAAGTAAGTATAATGAGTGCTTAAACTAGGGTAATTTTTTGCCATTTGCCAAAATCCACAAAGCATACCATTCTTCTCTCGATAAATTTATTTCTGTTGCTGCAGTGCATTCTTGTATACGCTGTAGATTGGTAGTCCCAATAATAGGCTGAATATCAGCCGGAATTTTCCAAAGCCAAGCCAGCAGAATTCCCGATATACTTGTGTTGTATTTTTCTGCCAATTCGGCTAAAAGCGTAAATGTTTCTTGGTCTTCCCTAATTTCTTTTTTTCTATACTTTCCTTGCGCCAGTGGACTATAGGCTTGAATACTCAATTTATTTTTTTGCGAATAGGCTAATAAATCACTTAACCCTGCTTCTTTTGGCGATTCTTGTCGGTTTACCCACACTTCCAAATCAAGCAAAAAAGCATGCGCCAGGCTAAATTGTATTTGATTGCTGAATAAAGGTTCTTTTAAATAAGATTGAAGCAGTTGAATTTGCGAAGCCGACATATTGCTTACGCCAAAACGCTTTACTTTTCCTGATTCTTTTAATAGCTGCACTGTCTCTGCCAAAGCTTCCATCGAAGTCAGCGGATCGGGTCTATGGAAAAGCAAAGCATCTAAATAGTCAATAGATAAACGCTTTAAAATCTGGTCGACTTGACGCAAGACGTAAGGTTTTGATAGGTTATAAATACTCGAATTTAAAGGACCTGCTTTTAAAACGATTCCTGTTTTGGATTGGATAAACAGTTTTTCGCGGAGCGAGGAATTCCTTTTGAGATAAGAACCAAAAGCTTGTTCTGCTTTTCCAAAAGTATAAATATCGGCATGATCAAAATGTCGTATTCCTTCATTTATCGCGGTTTCCAGTACATTATCGGCTTGCTTTTGTTGTGCTTTGCTTAGCGAAGAAGTATCCCATGAACCTCCCAGTCCCATGCATCCATAAATTAGTTTTTTATCGCTCATTCTTTAGCTGTATTTGAACTTTAAAAGTACTAAAAACGGCGTTGTCTTGGTTGTTTTTTATAAAACTTCTTAATGGATACTTAGTTCGAAACTTGTTCCCTTATGCTGCGCAGATATTACTTTTAATTCGATATGGAGATAATCAGCTATTTCTTTAGCCAGGGCTAAACCCAAACCAAAACTTTCTTTTTGTTTGCCAAATTTTTTAAACCGATCGAAAATGGCACCTAAATCTTTTTCGTTAATACCCGGGCCATTGTCTGTAATGCTTATATTTATTTTGTCGGCCTGTTTTTTAAGAATTAGTTCGATACGTCCTTTTTCGGGGGTGTACTTAATGGCATTGCTAATCAGGTTGCTTATTAATATCCGAAACAGCTCTGCATTTCCTGTAAAATGCGCTTCGCCAATTGAATTTGTAAAGCTTAAATTTTGCTTTTTTAATTCGGCTCTATCTTGAAATTCGTTATGGATATCGCTTAGAATAATTGGCAAATGAATGCGCTCGTTTTTCATATATTCTCTGTTCTCAATGCGAGAAAGAAGGAGCAAGGCACGCACCATTTTAGTTAAGCGACTCAGAGTTGTTTTCGCTTCGTATATTTTAAGCATTTCATCTACAGGGAGTTCGGTATTGCTCGTAAAGTTGTCTAGTTTAATTTTAAGTATGCTTATTGGTGTAAGCAATTCGTGAGAAACATTCCCGATAAATTCGCGCTCGCTTTCAAAGGCTTGTTCGATCTGATGCATTAAATCGCCAATGCTTTCTTGCAAATAATTGAAATCGGTACTTTGTGTTGGAATTATCGAATAATCGAAATGCTTGGGATGCTGCGTGTTTTTAAGTTTTGCAATGATTTTTTCGAAGGGTTTTAATAAGATTCGTGTTATCGATAGGTCGATAAATATGCTGATCGTCAATAAAAACAAAAGCAAATAAAACGCGAGGCGCTTCATATTTTGCTCTATACTAATAATAGTGGTCAGGCTTTTTCCTATTTCCAATAAATAGGTCTGATTATCAACACTAAACGTTGCTGATATAACGCGGTAATCGTATATCTCGCTATCAATTTCACGCTTTTGATTGTCGATAAATTCGTATAAAAGCGTGTCGTTTGTCTTTTCAATCGAAATATATTCTTCCTTTAAAATATTATAACTTCCAAATCCCTGGTTGTTATTGTCTTCATTGATAAAAACATCGATTCCATTTGTTTCTATCAGATCGTAAACCTGATCTAATTTTTGAATCAATTGATCATCGGTTTCATCAATACTAATTTTGCTAACCAACCACGGAATTACAAAAATAGCGAGGCCAATAATAATGACTTTAGAAATAGCATTGATGATTGCCAGCTGATTTTTAAGTTTGGTTTTAGGAAGAAGCATCGGCCGAAATAAATTTATACCCGATTCCTCGGAGTGTTTTTATCCATTTATTATCATCAAATTTAGCCAATTTTTTTCTTATATTTTTAATATGAACATCGATGTAGTTGGAGTCAAAATCGTCTTCAAAAAAATCGCCCCAAATATGTTCTGTAAGTTGAAGTCGATCTAAAACCCGATTGCTGTTAAGCACGAGGTAGCGTAGTAATTCGTATTCTTTCTTGGTTAAATCTACGGTTTCTTTTTTATATAGCAATTGTTTGCTGCTCGTATCAAGTATAAAATTGCCAAATTTAATTTCTGTGCTTTTTTGTCCGAATTTGCGACGAATAATAGCTTGTAATCGCGAGTTTAGCTCGAGTAAAGAAAATGGTTTTGCCAAATAATCATCAGCACCTAATTCAAATCCTTTCAGTTTGTCTTCCAATTCGCCTTTGGCCGTAATTACGATAAAATAGGCTTCCGATTCATTGTTCCTGGCTTCTTCAATCAGACTGAGTCCATTTCCATCCGGAAGACCGATATCTAGCAACACAAAATCGTAAGGATTACTGGCTAATAATTCGGAGGCTTCATATTTGGTTTTCCCCCAGTCGCAATTAAATTGTTCGCTTTCAAGAAATTGAATTATTTCATTGGCCATATTTTTCTCGTCTTCTACAATAAGAATTCGCATAGCTTAACTATTTGGCGTAAAAAATACGGAAAACAAAACTCCAGTTTGATCTTTCCAACTCAGTTGAGCCAATTTTGCTGAGGGCCAACTGTAAAACCAATTGAACATAAAGCCCACATTTCCAACACTATAAACCACAGGGATGAAAACGCTTATGTTTTGATATTCAAAACGTTGACTTTTAAAACCGTGATTGCTTAAATAATTAATAACGGCGCGTTCAAATTTTGGTTTTAGGTTTTGATAGACCCAATAATCCGTTCCAAAAGTCGCTGAGATCGTAGGATTTATGAGTAAGAAATCATTTTTAAATAGCAGGTGATCGATATCGAAAGAAAGTCCTAAATCGAGATCCAAAAAATAATTGTTCGATTTCCCGTTGAGGTAGGAATTGCTTGCTTCGAAATCTATAAATTTCCAGCTGTAAGCCAAGGCTAAATCCAAGGTATTTTTTTGTGCCAGGCCTTCATAAGTTGTGTCGCCAACAAATGCTCTTCGTGTATAATGCGAGCTTATCGTAAAATCTGTAAGCAGTTCTTTTTGATACCCGATTTGAAACTCAGCTTCGTAAGTATTTTGCAAGGCATTATAGTAATTCGCGTAGTTAATTACACCCGTAAATCCTTTTTTGTTGAAATAATGAATATCCATCAATAGCGCCGGAATACGATCGTATTCGTAATTTTTGGTTTTCATATTGTTGCTTGTATAGCTTATACTAAGCATCAATAGATTAGTCGGCTCATAAAGATTTGCGGAGTCAGAAACTGTTGATTCCTGTGCCTTACTTTGGAAAATAAATAGAAGTAAAACTAATGTTACCAGTGATTTAGCCATGCTCGAGTTTTTTAAGCTTGATTATCTTCTCTTTATCGAACGCCGAGTTATTTTAGATTTTCTTACCGCTTTTTTTAGTTGTTGTTTGCGAGCAGCAGTGGCTTGTTCACTTGCCATTTTTATTGCGGCTTTATTTTTACTTGCAGAAGGAACGGCTTTAACTGCATTTTTTTGGGGATTTGTCTGGTTTATTTTTGTTGTATTTTTTTGGGGGTCTACTACTTTAGTGTTAGTTACTTTCGTTTCTGTTGCTTTGGTTTTTGTTGTTTGACTATATCCAAAAACGCTAAGGAATAAAAAGATGACCAAAAAAAAGAGTTGTTTTTTCATAACATAAATCCCATTGTCAATGACAAATATACAAAATTGAGTTTGTAAAAATTAAAATAACTGCTCACCAATTAGCGATGAGCAGTCTTACCAATTATTGAGAAAGTTATTTTTTTAATTCACAAGTGGGCCATTTCCAAGTTGAATAATTTCCGATTCGCCATTGGTTGTTACTGTAGCAAGGTCGTCGCAAGTACCATCGCCATAGTCTATAATGATTTCGGTTCCATCGGCTTTTACTATTTTAACGATGCCTGAAACATAGAAACGGAAACAATCTTCTTGATATATTCTTACCAAAGGTTCGGTAATTTCAGAGGTAAACGTTTGACCATCTGAAGTTACACCATTCGAAGAACCTGTAACTTCTACCCGGTTGTCGGCAAAACCCCAGGTTTCTGCTCCTTCGGTAATTGTACGATATCTTTCAGCATTCCA
>JAFGHU010000154.1 GCA_016929955.1 Bacteroidales bacterium
TCAAACTCAAAATCTTCGCATTTTAATACATCTTCACTCGTAAGCGAGGCTGCTCCTGAAATATCGATATCATCAATCGATTTGTAAAAAATGGTTACTTTTAATTCACTCGGATTGCGGAAGTCTCTTTCATTGTCGATTTCTAAGATGCCGCCAAAAACTTTGGTTGTTACATAAGGCAATAGATTGTCGTCCATCTCTAAAACAACTTTTTCGTTGTTTGATTTTATGAGGATAACTTCGAAAGCGCCTCCAACTTCTATGCCGTGGAAATTACTTACATCGCGCGTTTCTTTTACGATTTTGCCACTGCCTTTAATCCACCCAAATCCTGGTGTTGCAGCTATAGAAGTTTGTAAAAACAGTAATGTTATCAAACTTAGTCCTAAAAATTTTGCTTTGTTTTTCATTGTTTATGTTTATTTATTAATTCTTACTATATCTCCCGAACCGGTAACGGTTATATTGTTAAATTCAGGTTTTCCGCTATAATACAAATCGCCCGATCCGCTAATGCTGATATCTATAGATTTGTTAACTACTATGCGGGTATCGCCGGAGCTCGATTTTCTGATTTTGGCATCTTCGGTATCAAAATCTCTGCCCAGAAAATCGCCCGATCCAGATTGCGACAACTCAAAATAATCGCTGTTACCCACAAACTTGCAATCGCCCGAACTACTCATACGTAATTTGGCATAAAGCAGGTGAAGCTTAGTAGCAATAATATCTCCCGAGCCGGATTGATGCAATTCCAAACGTTCTGTTACTCCGCTAATTTCAGCGTCGCCCGATCCGTTTACACTGCCATTAACAACTCTTGAATTGAGCTGAGCAGAAAGGTCGCCCGAACCCGAAATGCGAAATAAAAACTCAGGAGCCTTTAATTCGCCTCTTGTTTCAAAATCGCCTGATCCTGAAAGAAAAACGCTCTTGAGATCTTTAACCTGAACATGTACAACGATTTCTCCCGAATAATTCATCGATTTATTCATGTAAATATGGAGTTCGCCGCCTGTAACCTCAGTTATTATATTTGCTAAATATTTTTCAGGAGCGATAACTTCAAGGGCATATTGTCCTGTTTGTTCAACAACCACATCGATAGACGAAGAGGAACGGATACTGGTAAAAGGACTGGTAGACCTGTTTTGCTTTTCCATATTTGCCGCCTGAAGTACTATGGCAAGCAATAGAAAAATTACACTTATTGAATATTTTTTCATAGCTAAAATTATTTTAAATTAATGGTTGCACTAGCGTGTTCAACCGATAAACGCATATTTCCTTTGGCTTTTTCCTTCGTTCCGAAATAGCCTTCCATCATCAATTCGGTGACATCTTTTTGAAAATTAGTGATAACAACTTTTTCTTTTGGATAATCGAATGATCCGAGTTCTACATCAGCATAGAAAGTGAAATTGGAATTTGGATCGACATAAAGTTTTAAACCACAAAACTCACTTCTTAAATCGATTAATCTAAAATTGGGATTGATACTATACACTTTAAATCCACCATAAGCGGCCTTCATATCGAGGCTGGTATTGAGCATTTGAAGCGTAAAGCTGGTAAATTCAACACCGCCACTAATTTCGTTGGCTTCGCCAATACTTACTTTGTCGTAAGCCGATTTTAAAGCTAATTTCCCTACTTTTTCAATATTTACATTCCCTGAAAACGATGTGCGCAAATCCAGGTTTTTCGATTCTTCAATTTCGCAACCGCCATACTCAATTTCGATATTTCCTTCTTCCACTGTATCCACTTGCAATTTCCCAAAACTAATTTGTATCTCATTGTTGGCACTCAATAAGTTGTTGGCATTAAAACTGCCATAACTTACTTCAATATCAGTTGCGCCTTTAATGTCTTCGAAAAAAGCACTGCCAAAATCCAGATTCATATTCAAACGAATATCCGATGGGTAATAGATAATAAAATCGATGCTGATATTGTTGCTGTTCTTATTAAAAAAACCGGACTCGATTTTACTTAAAACGCGCACGATATTTTTATCTCCGCTTATTTCAAGTTGGATACGTTTAAAACGATCGTTGGCATTAGATTGGCTGCTCGCATTTACAGTAATGATAGCTTCGATGCTGATTTCTTGCTTGTCCCAGTTATAGGCTTTTATATCTCCAAACTCTGTGTTCAGATCGAGTAAAGCACCTGATTTAACAGCAAAGCTTTTTGTGCTTGTTTTGGTATATTCGGTAGCCAAAACCTGACTGCTTGCAAGCAGCATAAAAACAAGACTAAGACTTGCGATTTTTAATTTGTTTTTAATATTTTTCATAATCATTCCCTCCTTTTGCTTTATTGCGTAATTATATTGTTTGTGTTGTTGGCACACATTTGATCGTATATCTGATTTACAACTTCCGATTTAGCTTTAAGACTTAGAATATAAGCGTTTTCCAGTTGTTTATTGCCTTGAGCAAGACTTAGTTTTCGCTCCAATTCCTGCGTATTATTATCCAGTTTTTGTAAGCGGCCTTCGGTAGATTCATAAAGCATCTCTTGCGCGCTGGATTGATTAGCACAATTTTTGATTTCCGACATCTTTTCGCTGGTTTGCGCACTATAATACATTTTTACATGCATAAGATCATCAGATAGTTGTGGCCCGTTATTCAACTTTGGATATTCGAGCAGGGCAAATAACGAAATGAATAAAAGAACCGTTACTGAAGCGGCGACAGCAAAAATTTTATTGGCGTTTAACCTTTTTCTGCCAGACTTTATTTTTTTTACTTCCACTTGAGCCAATTTGCTTTGGAATTTCTCCAAATGATTTTCTGATGGCTCGGCATCAAAAAAAGCGCGGTTTTCGCGTATTTTATTTTCTAAATTTACTAAGCCCATTTCATTTCCCTTTCTGTTTGAATTTGACGAATTGCTTTCAATAGACTTTGTCGTGCTCTGGAATAACGTGTTCTGGATAAACCATAACTAATTTTTTGAATACTGGCAATCTCTTCGTGATCGTAACCTTCGAAAAGGTAGAGCGAAAGAATAATCCGGTATTCATCTTTTAGTTTATTCATAGCTTCTTTAATATCTTCCAGTCGGCAATCATTTTCTATGCAATCGGTTTCTTCTTCCGTAAGCAATACCAAACTCTCGTCGATATCATTGGTCGGTTTTTGTTTTCGAATGAAATCCATTGCATTGTTTATTACTATTCTTTTTAGCCATCCACCAAAACTTCCTTCTTCTCGATAAAGATGAATACGCGAAAACGCATCTATAAACGAATCTTGCATTACATCTTCTGCATCTTCCTGATTTTTAAGAATGCGTAGTGCGGAGTTATACATCGCTTTATAATAGAGCGTGTAGATTTCCATTTGCGCTTTCTTATCGCCATTCTTGCAATTGGCAATCAGTTGATGATGGATATCGCGATATTTTGTTTTGCTGAACAACATCTGTTATAATGACCACTCAAGATACAAATTGTTACACTTCGAAAACAGAAATATGTTTTTTCTCGAGCCGAAACACACGAGTTTTTGTACTTTTATAAAAAATTTCTTTTATGAAAAAGGTTGTTGTGCTTGGAGCCGGTTTAGTTGGTGCTCCCATGGCTTTAGATTTAGCTAAAAATAAGGAATACGCAGTTTTAGCAGTTGATTATAACGAACAGAATTTCACCAAATTACAAAAGGCAGGCGTTCAAACAAAAAAAATGGATTTGTCTGCTAAAGGAAGTATCGAATCTGAAATTGGTGCGGCAGATTTTGTAATTAATGCCACTCCCGGATTTATGGGGTTCGAAAGTTTAAGACGAATTATAAATTCGAGGAAGAATTGCATCGATATTGCTTTTTATCCCGAAGATATGTTCGATCTTGATGAATTGGCTAAAGAAAAAGGAGTAACTGTAATTTCTGATATTGGTGTAGCTCCGGGGATGAGTAATCTGCTATCGGCCTATGGCACAACTTTGCTTGATGAGGCTGAAGATATAAAAATTTATGTTGGAGGATTGCCTATAAAACGAGAGCTTCCTTGGGAATATAAAGCGCCCTTTTCGCCTGTGGATGTGATTGAGGAGTATACCCGTCCGGCTCGTTTTGTTGTGGATGGCGAAGTAGTAACTAAAGCGGCACTTACCGATGGGGAAATTATTGATTTTCCGGTAGTTGGTGAGCTGGAAGCATTCAATAGCGACGGTTTGCGCTCTTTGATGAATACATTGAAAGTGCCTAATATGATCGAAAAAACATTGCGTTATCCGCATTATATCGATAAAATTAAATTGTTGCGCGATAGTGGTTTTTTCGATACGGAGAAAAGAATGATAAATGGGGTAGAGGTGAGCCCAATCGATTTGACGTCCACTTTACTTTTCGATCAATGGAAACTGAACGAGGGCGATCGTGATCTTACGGTTATGCAAATTCGTGTAAGCGGAATAAAAGACGGGAAACCACAAACCCATATTTTTGATTTGTACGACGAACATAGTCCTGAAACTGGGATTCATTCGATGGCCAGAACTACAGGCTATACCGCTACTGTTGCTTTACGTTTATTGGATGCGGGTTTATTTAAAGATATTGGTGTTTCTGCGCCCGAAGCTTTGGCATATTCAAAAGCAAATGTAGATTTTATGTTAAATGGACTAAAAGAGCGAGGTGTTCTTTACAAGCATACAATAAAATAGGCAATAAGTTTTGTATTTTTTGAGATTTAGGTTTGAACACTAAAAAAAAGTTCTATTTTTGCAATCTCAAAAAATGGCGGGGTAGCTCTTTGGTTAGAGCGTCGGATTCATATCCGTCAGCTGACGGACTCGAGTTCAACCCTAAAAAAGAGGAGAATATAGTTCTTAAAACGGTATAGAAAAAATGGCGGGGTAGCTCAGTTGGTTAGAGCGTCGGATTCATAACCCGGAGGTCTCGAGTTCAATTCTCGATCCCGCTACTGATAATCAAGGACTTAGAAAATCATCTAAGTCCTTTTTTATTTTGCGTGAGGAGAGTGCGTGAGGAAAATTATCCAAAACTTAATTTTTTAAACTTCCCAGACTGATTGCGGGAATAATCTTGGGTAGGACTAGAACCTAAGAAACTTTTACGGAGATCAATACTTCTCTAACACTTCAATACTCCAGCTAATACTTTCGCCTTGTTCATCTACCAGAGTCATTTTATGCTTCCCAGGTTTAGGATTTAATTCCATACGGTGATTGATTTTTGTGCTTCCTAGATATTCCTGATCCAAGTGCCAGAAAATACTAGTTTCTGGATTTCGATGGGCTATTTCAAAAACAGCCTTTCCCTTGCTGCCGTCCAATTCTCTTGGAATAAAAATACGTGTAAA
>JAFGHU010000155.1 GCA_016929955.1 Bacteroidales bacterium
CTTATTGTCAATACTTTGTTTAAATCCGTACTTTGTTTTAAGGAAGCTAAATACAAAGCACTGATTAAAGCTCCAAGTCCAATAACACCATCCAAAATACCCAGCGTGGAGGCCGATCCATTAAAAATATCTTTTGCAAAAACGGGAGTTAAAGTGGAAAAAGGGAGCACTAAAAAACTCATAATACCCGCAAAAATGATAACAGAACTTACTACCGGCGTGTTTTTTATATAAGTAAAGGCCTCCGAGAATTCTTTTCTCATATTTTTTTCCTTTTTTATTTTTGCCTCTTGTTTTGGTAATTTTATAAAAAGTAAAGAAATAATAACGGGTATAAAACTGATGGCATTTACACCAAAACAAACTTGGTCGCTGTATGTTTCTAAAACAAAACCGGCAATCGCAGGACCAATCAATTTGGATAAATTAACCATCGAAGAATTTAAGGCCAGCGCATTGGGCAAATTTGCTTTGTTTATGATCAAATCTTTGATAAGTGATTGTCGTGCAGGAGCATCAAACCCATTAATAACGCCCAATACAGCACTTAAAATAATGATTTCCCAAACGGCGTATTGCTTAAAAAATACGATAGCCAAGGTGAGTAATACGGCTTGCAACAAGGAGATGATTTGTGTTGACAATAAAATCTTGTAACGGTTATATCGATCGGCTACAATTCCTCCATACAATGAAAATAGAGCCGTTGGAAACAGCGTGGCAAAAACGGTTATTCCCAACATCAATTTCGATTGCGTTAAGGAATAAACCACCCAGCTGACTGCGGTTTTCTGCATCCAGGTTCCCATTAGGGAAACAGATTGACCGATAAAAAACAAGCGAAAGTTTCGGTTTTTTAATGAATTAAATGTGGTAATACTCATTGTGCGCATTTAGATGTTGATGACTAACCTTATTCTTTCCTTATTTTGATCATTTTGTTTCTGTTTTTTTTTATTTGAAGCGACTACCTAAATGCACTTTTCTACTCATGTTGAATTTGCTTAAAACACTATTTACTTTGAATATTAATTTTTCAAAAGACAAATTTTCAGGTTTTTACAATATACATAACACTTCAAATTGGAGGAGAAACCTCAGAATGGGTACTGTGAATTTAACTGTTTCTATGTCTTTCTTTTAAAATTGCTTCAACGTCTTCAAAAGTAAAGTTTTTTGTTTTTAATAAGATTAAGAAATGATAGATTAAATCGGCGGCTTCGTTTAAGAAAAGGTTGTCGTTCTCGTCTTTTGCTTCAATAACCAATTCCACAGCTTCTTCACCCACTTTTTGAGCGACTTTATTGATGCCTTTTTTAAAGAGCTTATTCGTGTAAGAGTTTATATCATTTTCTTCTATCCGTTTGTCGATTACCGTTTGTAAATCGTAAACAAATCCTTTTGCAGTTTCTTCTTTAAAGCAAGAGGTGCTGCCCGTATGACAAGTTGGTCCGCTGGGATTTGCTTTTATCAAAATCGTATCGCTATCACAATCAATTTGAATGTCAACCACTTCCAAATAATTTCCCGACTGTTCTCCTTTCGTCCAAAGTCGGTTTTTACTTCTGCTAAAAAAAGTCACTCTGTTTTCTGCTTTTGTTTTGTTTAAAGCTTCTTCATTCATGTAACCCAACATCAATACCTGTAGCGTTTTATCGTTTTGAATAATCACTGGCACTAAATCATTTTCTTTGCTATAATCTATGTTCATCGTATTGCTATTTTTTCAGTTTTTAAATAATTTTTTAATTCAGTGATGGGAATTTCTCCGTAGTGAAATATGCTCGCTGCCAATCCTCCGGTTGCTCCGGTTTGTTCAAATACTTCTTTAAAATGTTGCTTGTTTCCGGCACCACCCGAAGCAATTACCGGAATATTGACCAGATCAGTAATTTGATTGGTAATATCCAAAGCAAAACCGTTTTTGGTTCCATCATTATTCATAGAAGTCAACAATATTTCGCCCGCACCTAAGTCTTCTACTTGTTTTGCCCATTCAAGCGTTTTTAGTCCTGTAGGTGTTCGACCTCCATTTACAAAAACGCTCCATTCTCCATTTTCAAATTTCGTATCAATGGCTACAACAACACATTGATTGCCGAACTCATTGGCAATTTCCCGGATTAATTCAGGACGCTTTACAGCAGATGAATTCACACTTACTTTATCTGCTCCGGCTTTAATTAAATTGCTTACATCCTCAACAGAATTTATTCCTCCTCCTACCGTAAAAGGGATATTTAGTTCAGCGGCAATTTTTTTTACTAAATCAATGAGCGTTTTTCTATGCTCCAGTGTTGCACTAATGTCGAGAAAGACCAATTCATCAGCACCTTGATCACTATATTTTTTGGCCAATTCAATCGGATCGCCTGCATCT
The DNA here is from genome assembly GCA_016929955.1 of Bacteroidales bacterium. Taxonomy (GTDB): domain Bacteria; phylum Bacteroidota; class Bacteroidia; order Bacteroidales; family UBA12170; genus UBA12170. Next base: position 2,381 of record JAFGHU010000155.1, read on the forward strand.
TGGATATCTTCGAAATTGATTCCTTTAACTGTTCGTCCATTTTTTATGTCCAAACAGGGTATTATTCGCTTTTTTAACATAGTTCTTGTAATTGCTTTAAGGTTATTCTTCCTTCATAAAATGCCTTACCAACAATGGCTCCTTCACAACCAATTGCTTTTAGTTGGATAAGATCATCGATACCGCTAACTCCGCCACTGGCAATCAGTTTTACTTGTGTTTCACTGATGATCTCATTGTATATTTCGTTCGATGGTCCTTGCAACATTCCGTCTTTTGCAATGTCGGTACAAATGGTATAAACCACACCTTTACGTTCGTAGTGTTTGATGAAATCAAGCACATCCAAATCCGAAGTTTCTAACCAACCGGATGTCGCAATTTTTCGCTGCTTATAGTCAGCTCCTAAAATAATTTTTTGATTTCCATATTTGTTTAAAAGGCGTTTGAATAAAATCGGATTTTGAACAGCCAGACTTCCTGCCGTGACTTGCTTTGCTCCACTTTCAAATGCTATTATCAGATCTTTTTCTGTTTTTAAACCTCCTCCAAAATCGACTTTTAAGTTTGTTTTGGTACAGATGTTTTCCAGTATTTTATGGTTGATTATATGCTTCGATTTGGCACCATCTAAATCGACAAGATGCAAATAGCGCATTCCGTTATCTTCAAACAATTTGGCTAAATCTAATGGATTTTCGTAGTAGATTTTTTTGCTTGTATAATCGCCTTTCGAAAGCCTTACACATTTCCCATCTATAATATCAATTGCAGGTATAATTCTCATAATTCCAGGAAATTTTTAAGGATTTGTTCACCAATGCCGGCCGATTTTTCAGGATGAAATTGAGTAGCATAAAAATTGTCTTTTTGCATAGCCGCACTAAACGGTTTGATGTAATTACAGGTCGCTACGGTGTCTTTGCATAGTTCGGCATAATAGCTATGGACAAAATATACATCCTCTTTACTATCAATACTTTCAAACAGTTTTCCTTTGATTTGTTCAAAATTGTTCCATCCCATATGAGGTACTTTTTCTTTGGGCGGAAATAACTTTACTTCTGTGTCAAAAATACCGAGGCATTTCGTATTTCCTTCTTCGGTGCTTTTGCACATCAACTGTAAACCCAAACAAATTCCTAAAAAAGGTTGTGTTATCTTATAAATCACTTCATCGAGTCCTCTTTCTTTTAAGTATTTCATAGCGGAGCTTGCTTCTCCAACGCCGGGAAATATTACTTTATCAGCAGCCAAAATAAGGGCACTATCATCCGTTATTACACTTTCATAGCCTAATCGGTTTAACGCATTCTGCACCGATTGAATATTGCCCGCATTGTATTTGATTATGGCGATCATAATGTTCCTTTTGTACTTGGTATGCTGAAATTATCGGTTTTACTTACGGCCATTTTTAGGGCTTTTGAAAATGCTTTAAAAATGGACTCGATTTTATGATGCCCATTATCACCTTCTGCTTTTATGTTGATATTGCACTTTGCGGCATCGCTAAAAGATTTAAAAAAGTGCATAAACATTTCAGTGGGCATTTCGCC
>JAFGHU010000156.1 GCA_016929955.1 Bacteroidales bacterium
ATTGGCATTATCGAAAATTTGCTACAAAAAGTGGATCACCTTATCATAGGTGGGGGCATGATGTTTACTTTTATTAAAGCGATGGGTGGCGAAATTGGCTCTTCATTGGTTGAAACCGACTTGATAAATACAGCCAACGACATTTTATCAAAAGCAAAAGAACGCGGCGTTTCTATTCATCTTCCTTCCGATGCCATTGTAGCAGATAATTTCAGCAATGATGCCAATCGAAAAGAAGTGGCTTCTTTTGAGATTGAAACAGGATGGATGGGATTGGATATCGGAAGCAAGAGTCGCGAAAATTTCAAGAAAGTTATTCTTGATTCGGCCACCATATTATGGAATGGCCCGATGGGCGTTTTCGAGATGGAGAATTTTGCCGAAGGAACCAAAGCCATTGCATACGCGGTTGCCGGTGCAACATCAAAAGGTGCTTATAGCTTAATTGGCGGAGGCGATTCTGTTGCGGCAATTAATAAATACGAATTGGCACAAAGCGTTAGCTATGTTTCAACAGGCGGTGGTGCAATGTTGGAATTTATGGAAGGGAAAGAACTTCCGGGCATTAAAGCCATTATGGATTAATTTTTATGCAATCAGCGGCCAATTCTATTCTAGGAGTTGGCCGCTGATTGTTTTTTCGAATACCGAACAAGGATTAACGATTTAAGATTTAGGAGGTTTGCCAAAATCCAAAATGGGTTTTCCTTGTTCTTCAATCGAAAAAAATGAATAATGAATAAGGATTAACGATTTAAGATTTAGGAAGTTTACCAAAATCTAAAATCAAAAATGGATGTTCCTTGTTCTTCAATCGAAAAAAACATGAATAAAGAACATGGATTAGCGATTTAAGATTTAGGAAGTTTACCAAAATCTAAAATCAAAAATGGATGTTCCTTGTTCTTCAATCAAAAAAAAAGAATAACGAACAAGGATTAACGATTTAAGATTTGTGAAGGTTGCTAAAATCAAAACTGGATGTTTCTTGTTCTTCAATCAAAAAACGTCACCTAAACTTGATGAAAGAATTTCTGTGTGATAATAGTTTGGGCTAAAGCCCTGTTTCAACGTGTTTATTAAGCAACGCCATAAATGACGTTGCTAATTATGTTTTTCTTGTTTTGTTATTGTATCATTAGTCACGACATTTATGTCCTGCACCAAATCAGAAAAGAAAACGGGCTTTAGCCCAAACGCCAAAAAGTGTGTGATTACCTTCGTTTTTTCTTTTCAATCTTCGAATCCAGCGGATATTTCAAATTCTTGAACTTATACAATTCGGCTTTCACGCTTCCAAAAATAACTTCCGATTTAATCAGGATAGGAATGCGATTTTTATCGTCGGTTACCCACAGATACATAGGATATGGATGCGCAAATACTTCGCCTTCTACAACCATAGGTTTAAACTTCATGGTATTGAATTTCCCTAAACGCGTTTCAATAACTTCTTTTCCTTCGTAAAAAATTACCGAAGTGTAGAGCGAATCGTCCAGATAAAAATCGATGGGGAAATTCCCGCCTTCCGGAATGTTAGAGATATCGAGTGTTCTTGCAAAATAAAAGGCAGAGACTAAATCCTGAACATCTTGCGGAATATCAATTTCTTTTTGTCGGCTCTTCGCTTTTTTTCTCTTATAATCAAAAACAACATCATCTTCAACTTTATAGCCACCTTCGTTTGTTCTTCTGATGAATTTATAGGTGCGTATGGTATCATCGCTAAACCAGCTTTCAAAGCGATCGCGTACTTTATAGAAAAAATCGAAGGAACCGATAGAATTTCCTCTTCCTACAGCATGAAAAACAGATTTTCCATCGATCTTTTCGCCCGTTTTCTCCAGTTCTAAAAAGGCTTTTCCGGCATAGAGTTTTCCGAGTAAGGGTGCATCATAATAAAAGAGAAAATCGAGTTCTTCGCCCGAATTATAAGGCAATTCCTGAGCGAAATTTGAGTTAAGATTCCCAAAAAAACTCCATAAGAAAACAAAAACAAGTAAATGATTTGAGAATTTCATAGTTGGGGAATTAGCTGATTTTTGTCAAAAATAATAAAATTAAGTCTGATTATACTCAGAACTTCATGATAATCTTCGTTCTAATCACTAAAGAAATCATATCTTTGTCGGCAAAATATAAATTCTAAAAACAAATAAGAAATGGCCAATAAAATTTCATCAAAAACAGCTATTGAGCTGGAAAACAAATACGGCGCACATAATTACCACCCCTTACCAGTAGTGTTATCAAAAGGACAAGGAGCCTTAGTTTGGGATGCAGAGGGAAAAGAATATTTCGATTTTCTATCTGCGTATTCAGCAGTTAACCAGGGACATTGTCACCCCAGAATCATTGGTGCTTTAAAAGACCAGGCAGAAACGCTTACACTAACGTCTCGTGCTTTTTTTAACGATGTATTGGGCGTTTATGAAAAATACATGTCGGAATATTTTGGTTATGACAAAGTGCTTCCGATGAATACCGGTGCTGAAGCTGACGAAACCGCTTTAAAATTAGCGCGTAAATGGGCGTATGAAGTAAAAGGTGTTCCTGAAAATCAAGCAAAAATTATCGTTTGTGCCAACAATTTCCACGGCAGAACAATAACCATTATTTCTATGTCAACCGATCCGGATGCATACAAAGGATTTGGTCCTTTTACGCCCGGATTTGTTACTGTTCCTTACAACGATTTGGATGCATTAAAGAAAGAATTGGAAGATCCTAATGTTGCTGCATTCTTGGTTGAGCCCATCCAAGGCGAGGCGGGTGTTTATGTTCCCGACGAAGGCTATTTAAAGAAAGCCTATGATGCTTGTAAAGCAAAGAATGTGCTTTTTATTGCAGATGAAGTTCAAACCGGAATAGCACGTACCGGAAAATTACTGGCTTGCGATCACGAAAATGTAAAACCAGATATTTTAATCTTAGGAAAAGCATTATCCGGAGGAGTACTTCCTGTTTCTGCGGTGTTAGCCAATGATGAAATTATGTTGGTTATCAAACCCGGTGAACATGGATCTACTTTTGGAGGTAATCCATTAGCCGCTAAAGTAGCTATGGCTGCTTTGGATGTGGTAAGAGATGAAAAATTGGC
>JAFGHU010000157.1 GCA_016929955.1 Bacteroidales bacterium
ACAAATATAATAAAATAAAGTTTGAATTACAATAGAAAATTAAAGTTTGACGCAACCCTAATTCACTCAAAATGCGCGCGAAGGTACGACTTTTTTTATGATATGCGTACTTAAAATTGGGGATATTTTGGCTAAAAATACCACTGTATTTTATCCGAATTTAATTTTATCCGAATGAAAAAATGATGGCTTTTAAAAAGAAATTATCTTTGTGACAGAAAAGCGAAACTGTGGAAAATACGATCAACATCAAAAAAGTTGCAATTCGAACAATCAAAGAAGAAGCTTCTGCAATTGATCAACTTGCCTCCTACATCAACGATGAATTTGAAAATGCCGTAAAATGCATTGCAAAATCAAAGGGAAGATTGATTATTACGGGCATTGGAAAAAGCGCTAACATTGCGAATAAAATAGTTTCTACATTAAATTCAACCGGAACACCTGCAGTATTTATGCATGCTGCCGATGCCATTCATGGTGATTTAGGTATTATTCGGAAGAACGACCAAGTGCTTTGCATCTCTAAAAGCGGAGAATCTCCTGAAATAAAAGTATTAATTCCACTTATCAAAAGCTTTGGAAATACTTTAATTGCGTTAACCGGAAATCCCTCATCTTTTTTAGCTTTACAAGCGGATTATATCTTAAATTCGAAAGTGGATAAAGAAGCTTGTCCAAATAACCTAGCTCCCACTTCCAGTACCACAGCTCAGCTTGTTTTAGGCGATGCTTTAGCCGTTTGCTTGCTCGAATTGAAAGGTTTTTCTACGGCCGATTTTGCGAAAATTCATCCTGGAGGTTCTCTTGGTAAACAACTCTATTTGCGGGCATTGGATATTATTGCTATAAACGAAAAACCAGTAGTTCAGCTAAACGCGACCTTACAAGAAGTGATTCTAGAAATGACGAGCAAACGATTAGGTGCTACTGCCGTTTTAAACGGAAACCAATTGATTGGAATTATTACGGATGGCGATTTAAGGCGAATGCTAAATAAAAACCAACCTTTAGAAGCAATTACTGCCGAGAAAATCATGAGTCGGAATCCGAAAAAAATAGATCAGGAAACGCTTTTGGTAGATGCTTTGAGTACAATGCGCCAAAATAATATTACACAATTGTTAGTTTGCACAGAACAAACCTATTTGGGAGTGCTTCATTTACACGATATCTTAAAAGAAGGTATCCTATAATCCAGACACTATTATGCTCTTACGAACCGAAAATATTTTAAAAAAATACGGCAAAAGAACCGTTGTAAAAGGAGTCAGCATCGAAGTAAAACAAGGAGAAATTGTTGGATTACTTGGACCAAATGGAGCCGGAAAAACAACTTCTTTCTATATGATTGTTGGATTAATAAAGCCCAATACTGGAAAAGTATATCTAAACGATATTGAAATTACAAACGAACCTATGTATAAAAGAGCTCAGTTAGGAATTGGTTATTTGGCACAAGAAGCTTCCGTATTTAGAAGCATGACCGTTGAAGATAATATTTGGTCGGTTCTAGAATTTACCAAACTTACCAAAGAGGAGCGCATCGAGAAATTAAACTCGCTTCTTGATGAATTTGGCTTGCAACATATTCGTAAAAGCAAAGGGATCCAATTATCAGGTGGAGAAAGAAGAAGAACAGAAATTGCTCGCGCATTAGCTATGAGCCCAAATTTTATCTTGTTGGATGAACCTTTTGCAGGTGTTGATCCCATTGCCGTTGAAGATATTCAAGGAATTGTAGCCAAATTAAGAGATAAAAATATTGGGATATTAATTACAGATCACAATGTGCACGAAACGTTAAAAATTACTGACAGAGCATATTTACTTTTTGAAGGATCAGTTTTAAAAACTGGAACTGCCGAGGAATTAGCAGCTGATCCACACGTTCGGAAAGTGTATTTAGGTACAAATTTTGAGCTCCGAAAATAACTAAATCACCTTCTTCTTAATTCGATTTGCCTTCTTTTTTATAGGACCAAAGCATCAAAATAACAGCTACAAAAAGTAGAAAAATCGCAATCCCAAAGGTGATGGTATAGCCAAATAATTCATAAAAAAGAACTCCTATCAAAGGAGCAAACATTGCACGAACACCAGTTAATGATAAATGCACTGCTTGCAATTCGCCGGCCTCTTCATCTTTTCCAAAATACGCCGATCCAATATACCAAACCAAGGCCATGGTTGCAGCAAAAATGCTATGAAAAACAATGTAGAATAAGAGCATATAGTAGATTCTTAGATTTAGTATTTCTACACTTGCCGGAAAATATTGCGTGAGTGCTAAAAACAATAAATACATCATCATCGCACTAAAAGTGATTACCGAGAATTTCCGCGGATCCATCCGACCCAGCAATTTACCAAAGAAAGGCAGAAGAAGAATCGCAATAATATTGTAGGCGTTTTTGTAAAAAGCAATACTGGAATAATTCAAACCCAACGCTCGATCAAAATAGATCGTTATTACCGCCACCGTCGACATAAAAGCAAAGCCATATAACATAAACCCTATTTCGAAATGCAGATACGGTTTATTGGTTTTCATTAACAACCACATTTGTTCCCAAGAACTCCGAATCGATTGCCAAAAAGCTTTTTTTATTTCTACTTTTTGGATCATCTCGTACGGAATTTTAGATAATAAATGAATAGATCCTATTCCAACCACTGCCACAAATGGAAAAACGTAAGTATACGCATATGGATTCCAA
>JAFGHU010000019.1 GCA_016929955.1 Bacteroidales bacterium
AGTATAACCAGCAATGGTAAATAATTTGGTAATAATGGCTTGGTCGTTAATCAGTTCATAGCCGATAATGACTAAAATAAGCACCATGGCCATACCCAAATGACTCTTTATTCTGATGTTTATTTTCTGGTTATCACTTAGATTGTCTTTTCTTTCGATGCCTAAAATATCGATAGTAAACGAAGTGGTAAGTGCAGTTAGTGCACTATCGGCACTGCTATATGCGGCGGCAATTAATCCAATGATAAACACGATGCCGGCAAAATTGCCTAAATAATTAAGTGCAATTTCAGGAAATAGATTATCGCTGGTTCCAGTAATGGTGATACCTTTAATTTGGGCGTAATAGGCCAGAAAAGCGCCAAGGGTTAAAAAGATAAAATTAACGGGGACAAGTGCCCAGCTCATCCAGTAGATATTTTTTTTAGCCTCGGGTAAGTTCTTGCAACTCAGGTTTTTTTGCATCATATCCTGATCCAGTCCGGTCATTACGATGGCTATAAAAGCCCCGGAAACAAATTGTTTGACAAAGAAATATTTGTCTCTCCAATCGAGGAAAAACATTTGCGTATAGTTCGCTTCTTTTATTGTTTTGAATAAATCCGGAATCGATTTTTCTAGTTGACTGGATATTAAGAACAATGAAATGATCACTGCCAAAAGCATAAAGGTGGTTTGCAGCATATCGGTCCAAACAATTGTTTTTATTCCCCCTTTCCAGGTATAAAGCAAGATTAATCCCACAAAAAGAATTACCGTTATGGCAAAGGGAACGCCAAATTTATCGAGCACAAAATATTGGAGCACATGAACGACCAAAAACATACGGAAAGAAGCGCCAATTATTCGCGATAAAAGAAAGAAAGACGCGCCGGTTTTATACGATTTTAGGCCAAATCGCTGCAACAAATAGCTATAGATGGAGGTTAGGTTGAGCTTGTAATAGATGGGAAGTAAAACATTGGCAATCACGAAGTATCCAACCAAATAACCAAGAACAATTACCAGATAAGAAAATTTAGTCGAGCCCACTACTCCCGGAATTGAAATAAAAGTTACACCGCTAAGCGAGGCTCCAATCATTCCGTAAGCTACAACATACCAGGGCGAAACTTTGTTACCGACAAAAAAGCTTTCATTATTTGCCTTTCTACCCGTTATCCAGCTTATGCTAAATAAAAATACGGTATAGCCGATAAAACTAAATAAGATTAATTGAGGAGACAAATCAGACGGAATTAAAGGTTCGGGCAAATTCTAATAAAGACTTATATTTTGGAATATTTTTGATCTGTGAGTCATCTTCCGCTTCCGATTGTATATAAATGCATTGCATTTCAGCGTTTTGTCCAAATTCCATATCCACCATCGAATCGCCAACCATATAACTTTTATGAAAATTGATGGAGGGAAATTCTTTTTTGGCCATTTGAGCCATTGCTATTCGTGGTTTGCGACAATTGGGTTCTTTGCTTTCTAAATCAGGACAAAAAAAGATACGGTCAATTCTACCGCCCTTGTCTTTGATTTCGCCCATCATTTGCCGATGAACATTTTGCAAATCAAAAGCGCTCATCAATCCCTTGCCAATGCCTTGCTGATTTGTAACGATAAAGATATTTTTAAAAATACCAGACAAAAGTTTAAGGGCAAACAAACTGCCCGGAAGAAAAGTGAATTCGGAAGGTTTTCTTACATAACCACCCGGAAAGCGTTTGTTTATTACCCCATCCCGATCAAGAAACAGGCTCCATTCGTTTTTTAATTCTGTTTTATTTATCATCGCTTATTGTGGAAATATAGTTTGTTCAACAATTTCGCATAAAGTGTGTCCAATAATCATATGCAGTTCCTGAATTCGCGGTGTGTCTGTTGAAGGAATTAGAATAGCATGTTCAGCTAAATTTTTCGCCTTGCCGCCAGTCTTTCCCGACAATAAAGCAGTTTTCATGCCTAATTCTTGCGCTGCTTCCAAAGCTTTTACAATATTAGTTGAATTTCCTGAAGTGCTAATGGCAATTAATAAATCGGCCTTGCTTCCATACGCTTTTAGCATACGGGCATAAACATCATCAAACGAATAATCGTTGGCAACAGCAGTTAAAAAAGAAGTGTTCACATGCAGAGCTTCAGCGGCTAGTGGAGGTCTGTCGTAATAAAAGCGTCCCGAAAGTTCCGCAGCCAAATGTTGGGCGTCGGCAGCACTGCCCCCATTACCGCAAAAAAGAATTTTTCCTCCCGATTTTAATACATGAACCATTTCTGAAGCAAGCTTGTTTACCGTTTCAGTAGTGGGGGCATGGCTAAGCACTTGTTTTTTGAGCGCTATCGAATCTTCAAGTGCACGTTTTAATGTCATTTTCGAATAATTTTTTACAAAAATAGAATAAGTTTTTGAATGCTTTGAAGCAAGTTTTCTTTTACGCTTTATTTCTAAGTTTTTAGTACTCAAAATAATGGTTTTGTTTACATTGAGTTGTTTAAAAAAAATGGATTTGTTTTGAGAAGTAGTACTTTTGCCAACTATTTTTGTACAAATATTGGAAGAACTATGCGCACGAAACTAATGCTATTGCTTTTCTTTTTTGGTTTTTTATCTGCGGCACATACCCAGCAGTGGATAGAGAACGGAAAATTAGCGCCGTTTAAAGTGGATTTGAAATACAAAAGAGGAGGCGATAAGCAGCAAGCGGAATTGAATAGGATGATGGCTTCTATTGCCTATTCGCATCAAAAGCCTGTTGAAACTATTGCCGCCAGCTGGGAGTTGATTGCTTCCTATCAGGTTACTCGCGAAGAAAAAGGAAATTTTAAAAGTGATATTTTTATCAAGCCCAAGGCGCCGGAAGGCGATTTAACTTTATACGAATTTAATTCGGCCGAAGCAATTCTTCCTGTTTTAAAGTCGTTTCGTTTGCGCATTTTTAAAGAAGACAGTAGCTTGGTTTATTTAAAAATTTTCGATGAAAATCCAATTTCGGTAGGCTCTGTAGGTCAGATAGCAAATTTTACTTTTGCGCATCAGCGGTGGAGCAAAGGTTGGTATATGGAAATTGATCAAGCAGAATTTGCATACCATTTTAATACACTTGATTTTGAAAAATGGTTTCAGTTTACGAATGACTATAAAGCGGCTTTTTATCTTACGGAAAGTTTGTTGAGCGATTACAGAGCGCTTCAGCAAAAAGAGCAAAAACCACAGTCGTTTTTAATGAAAAGTATTATTCAGGCAAATAAGCTAAAGAAGCTTTACCAATTGCCTTTTTACAAGGCGACCATAGCTGCCGGAATTGATCCCGGTGAATTGGGGCAAAAAATGAATATACTTTCTACTTTATATACCTTAAATATCGAAAAATATAAAAAAGAATTGCTGGAAACGAACCAACCAAATACTGTTTCTGTTGATGATCTTGTGCAAGTTTTTGTCGATGAAGAACTAAGCATACGTACGATACAGCAAGCGTATCCGGGCATTTACGATCATCTTTTTCAGGAAATAAGAAAAACAAATTACCCCGAAAATTTAAATACAGATACTTTCGGCTATTTTGATATCATCGAATTTGAATCTGCTGCTCGGATAAAGATTATTGATGCGTTCGAAAACAAAATCTATACAAACAGCATAGCGAATATTGAACAATTGATTTTAAATGAACAATTTGCTGAAGCTTTGTATGCCATAGAGAATATCGAAAATTTTAAATTTTATTCGGCCAGCATAAAGCAAAGCGATTTATTTACCCAATACAAAGCAAGAGCGGCTTACGGTATGTATTACTCTTACGCCAATATCATCGACAAAGCCATTGCCCTTAAAAACACAAGCTTGGCTGAGCAATATATCATTAAAGCCAATCAAATTCAGAAAACCTATCCCGAACTCATACTTACAAATTCATTAATCGAAAAGAAAATGAGAATGTTGGTGGAAGATTGTTATGCCGACTTTAGTTTATTGCTTGAGCAAAACAGGTATGATGAGGTCATTTCTAAGCGAGATACCATTCGAGAACTCATCAATTCCTTTCAGCTTACAGGTGTTGAATCTATCTTGCGCCATCTCGAAGTGCTAAGTAATTAATACCTGTAAGGATATTGTGCGATCAATTTTATTTCTTAAAAGGAATAAATAGTTCGTTAAAAATAAAATGAAACAAAAAAATTGTATCTTTAAAGTTGCATTGTGATAGAGAAATAACAGCATAAAAATAGCTTAAACAAATAGAATTCGTTCTTAATTTAACAGTGAAAGCACATTTATTTTTGGTTTAATAAAGCACTTAGGTTTATGAAAAAACGCATCATTCTCATTTACGTATTGTCCTTGTTGTTTGGTAGCAATCTGATTGCACAAGATTACCAAGCCATTGATTCGGTAGTTAAAAATTACCCGAAATCTATAGCCAACCCTTACGATTTAATCAATATGATTAATTACGATTTCAAAACGGATGTAGAAAAGGCAAGAGCCATCTATACCTGGATATCGTTAAATATTGTTTACGATGTTGAAGCCACTTCATTAGAAGAATCTTTTTCGTATAAATCGAAACGGAATAAGCTGTCGAAAGAAAAGAAAATCAGAGAAAAGTGGGGAAGAGAAACATTGGCCAAAGGAATGGCTGAATGTGAAGGATACGCAACCCTCTATTATTATCTATGTGATTTGATAGGCATAGAATGTGTGGTTATTCCCGGAACTTCCAGAACCAGTTTAGATCAGATAGGAAAACTTCCTGAGCGTGTAAATCATGCCTGGAATGCCATTAAGATTGATAAGGAATGGAAATTTGTAGATGTGACCTGGGGCGCTGGATCTTTCGATCATTCCACAAAAATATTCAGGCAAAAATTCGACGAAACCTATTTTCTAACTTCTCCCGACCGCTTTTTTTTGGAGCATTTTCCTTTAAATCAAGAATATCTTTTTGTGAATAAAACAAAGCAGGATTTTGCCAATTTACCCATTTTTTATTGGAATTATATCAAATCGGATTACGAACTCTTATCGCCTCAATCAGGAATTTTAGACTATGAGAAAGAAGGTTCTGTTCGTTTTGTCTTTAAATCAGAAATAGGCGTTAAAGATATTTCTTATACGTTTGATGATGAATGGACTACCAACGATTTGGAGGTGACAAAAAATGGCGATTTGTATGAGGTTGAAGTGCCTTTTGGCCCTGAAAAATTAAATTTCCTTACTTTGTATTATCAAAACAGAGGCTTGATGACCTTTAAAATCAGGTAAAAATTTGCCGAATAAAAGATTCTTTTTTCTGCGTTTCACCGGTGTTGAGTACATCTTATTATTTTGTATTTTTGCACAAATTTTTTTAGATGTTAGATAAGTTAGCCGCAATTAAAAGGCGTTACGAAGAAATAGGTGAACAAATGGCCGATCCTGCCTCTATGGCAGACATGAAAAAGTTTGTTCAACTCAATAAGGATTATAAAGAGCTGGAACCTATTGCTAAGGTTTACGATACCTACAAAAATATTGTCGAAAATATCGACTCTTCGCGCGAAATAATCAAAAATGAAAAAGACGAAGAGTTTAAAGAAATGGCTCGTGAAGAGTTGGCCGATTTACTTGAGCGAAAAGAAAAACTTGAAGAAGATATAAAGACATTACTTATTCCAAAAGATCCTCAAGACGCAAAGAATTCGATTCTTGAAATTCGTGCCGGAACTGGTGGCGACGAAGCCAGTATTTTTGCCGGCGATTTGCTTCGTATGTACCAAAAATACTGCGAAACAAAAGGCTGGAAATTTGATATTGTAGATATGACTGAAGGCACTGTGGGTGGCTATAAAGAGGTTATTGTAAACGTTAGTGGTAAAGACGTTTACGGCACTTTGAAATACGAATCCGGAGTGCATCGCGTTCAGCGCGTACCTCAAACAGAAACACAGGGCCGCGTACACACGTCTGCGGCTACAGTTGCCGTTTTGCCTGAGGCTGAGGAGTTTGATGTTGAGTTAAATCCGGCAGATATTCGTAAAGATACTTATTGTTCTTCCGGACCGGGCGGACAGAGTGTAAATACCACCTATTCTGCAATTCGTTTAACCCACGCACCTACAGGTATTGTAGTTACTTGTCAGGATGAAAAATCGCAATTGAAGAATTTGGACAAAGCAATGAAAGTATTGCGCTCGCGTATTTACGAATTGGAATATGCCAAATATATGGAAGAGATTTCTTCTAAAAGAAAGACTATGGTTTCAACGGGCGATCGTTCGGCAAAAATCCGCACCTACAATTATCCGCAAGGCCGCGTTACCGATCATCGTATTGGATTAACACTCTATAATTTAACGAGTATTGTAAATGGTGATATTCAGGAGATTATAGACAAATTGCAAGTGGCTGAAAATTACGAACGCCTAAAAGAGCAAGAAGAGAATTTATAAAACAAGGGCATGAAAAGAGCGGAATTGGTAAATCAAATACACAAAAAGAAATCTTTTCTTTGTATTGGATTGGATAGCGATATAACAAAGATTCCCACACATATTCTCAGCGAAGCTGATCCTGTTTTTGAATTTAACAAACAAATTATTGATGCCACTGCTGATTTGGCTGTAGCTTATAAGCCCAATACTGCCTTTTATGAAAGTCGGGGAGTAGAGGGGTGGATCAGTCTTAAAAAAACCATCGATTATTTAAACCAATTAGCCCAGCCCGTTTTTACCATTGCCGATGCCAAGCGAGGCGATATTGGCAATACGAGCACCCAATATGCCAAAGCCTTTTTTGAGGCATTGAATTTTGATGCGATAACATTGGCACCTTATATGGGACAAGATTCTATTTCTCCTTTTTTGCAATTCAAGGATAAATGGGCGATAGTGCTTGCACTTACTTCCAATCAAGGAGCCTTCGATTTTCAGTTTATTCAGAATCAAGAAAATCAAGATAAACTCTTCGAAAGTGTATTGAAAAAAACAAAAAGCTGGGGCAGTACAGAAAATATGATGTTTGTGGTTGGTGCAACAAAAGCTGAATTGTTAGGCCAGGTGCGAAAACATATTCCCGATCATTTTTTATTGGTTCCCGGAGTAGGAGCTCAGGGAGGAAGCTTACAGGAAGTAGCCAAGTATGGCATGAATAAAGAAGTTGGGCTTTTGGTTAATTCTTCGCGCGGAATTATTTTTGCTTCTAGAGGTACGGATTTTGCTGAAAAAGCACGCGAAGAAGCTTTAAAGATACAGCAAGAAATGGCAGTGTTGATTTAGTAAATCTGATCCGCCATCAAATATTTTTGCACATAATCCTTAACCCCTTCATCCAGCGTTTTAAAAGCAGATTGATAGCCTTGTTTTCTTAGTTTATCCATTTTTGCTTCGGTAAAATATTGGTATTTATCTCTGATATTTTCAGGTGTAGGTATAAATTCAATACTAGGTTTCAGATTTAAAGCAGCAAAAGTTGCATTAGCTAAATCTAAAAAAGTCTGAGCATGGCCTGTGCCAACATTGTACAGGCCAGATGTTGCCTGCGCCGATTTCAAAAATAGCATTACCTCAACAACATCTTTAACATAAACAAAATCGCGCAATTGCATGCCATCTGCATAATCGGGGTGATGCGATTGAAACAGTTTTACTTTTCCTGTACTATTTATTTGCTTGAAAGCATGAAGAATTACCGAAGCCATAGAACCTTTGTGGTATTCGTTTGGCCCGTAAACATTAAAATATTTTAAGCCTGCCCAAAAAGG
>JAFGHU010000158.1 GCA_016929955.1 Bacteroidales bacterium
CTAGGCCTCTTTAGCTTTGGCATTTTCCTAAATCGAAAAGTAAACGACAAATGGGTACCTTATATTGCCGTACTTTCGCCAATGCTTTCCTATATCATTCAAGCTTATTCGCCTCAGCTACTAAATGGTTATCAGTTCGGGTTTGAATTATTAATTATTAACGGACTATTTATGTTTGGAGGGCTATTTTTAGTTTCCGAAGCAAATAAAACATCGCGCCTACACAAATAATTTTTTAAAACCGGAAAAGAAGCAAGTTAAATCTTATAGCCTTGCCATTTTAAGATTGAGGCCGGTAGAATATGGGCGATATAGAGGGCAATCCAAAACAAAATAAAATCCGGATTCCATTTAAAAATCAAAAAAACCCAAATAGCCGTTAAAATAAGCACTGTAAAATAACCATACGATTTTCTTACGGCCTCTCCTACCGCCTGCCTTTCTCGCTCATCCAAATTTTTAATTGATTGATGTACATACTTCCACCATTTCGTTTTCCAATAAATCTTATAAAAGGAGATTAGCCACAAAACAAATCCTAATAAAGAACCCCAAGCCAATATCCGCCCCAAATAAGCATATTTAGTCTGATCAAAATTGTTTTTCTCGACCAATTCAAAAAGAATAAAGGTGAGCAGCACGCTGAAATAATTAATCCCAATTCCCCATCTTGCTTTATTTAACTTCGATAAACTCATTATTGCCTCCTTTACTTAGTTTTGTTCTTGAATTAATTGACTTAATGGCTTTTGCGGTTTCGTAGAAAAAATAAACTCTACGGGTTGCTTAAAAATTTCGCTAAACCGAAATGCCAAATCTAAACTGGGATTGTATTCCTCGCGCTCCAGATAGCCAATGGTTTGAAAATTAACCCCAACCATTTCAGCCAAGTCTTTGCGACTTATCCCTTTATCATGACGCAAAACTGCAATTCGATTGTAAATATTTCTGCTTTCCATAATGTAAATATACTATTTTTTGTTGTATATATACAATATATTGTTTTGTTTTATTGTCGCAAAGGGGATAAATAAATTTAGATTCATAAAGAAAAACGTATCTTTGAAGAAAAAAGAGAGAAACTATGCAACAACAAGAATTTGATATGAAAAAAGTATTGCCAATAGGAATTGGTATAGCGGCCTTGATTATTATTTTGATTTCGTGGAATTCCATGACCACCACCATCAAGTCGGGTGAAGGCGGAGTTCTTTTTGAACTCTTAGGCGATGGTGTAAATACCGAAACAACGTATGGAGAAGGATTCCACTTTATTCTTCCCTGGAATACCATGTTTATTTATGAGGTTCGTCAGCAAGAACAAGGCGAAAAAATGACTGTTTTATCATCTAACGGATTGGAAATCAGCGTAGATGTTTCTATTTGGTATCAGCCTTCCTATGCCGAACTTGGAAAATTACATCAAGAAAAAGGGCAAAATTATTTAAACACGGTAGTTAAACCTGCCATTCGTTCCGCAACCCGTTCGGTTATTGGGCGTTATACACCGGAGCAAATTTACTCCTCCAAAAGAGATGCCATTCAATCCGAGATTTTTGAAGAAACAAGAGACCTCTTGATTAGTCAGTATGTTCAGATTAACGAAGTTTTGGTACGCGATATTATTTTGCCTCCTACTTTGAAAATGGCCATTGAAAACAAGCTTAAACAAGAGCAAGAGAGTTTAGAATATGAGTTTAAACTCGAAAAAGCAACGAAAGAAGCGCAGCGTATTGAAATCGACGCTTTAGGAAAAGCAAATGCAAACCGTATTTTGAGTGCGAGTTTGACCGATAAAATTTTGACCGAAAAGGGAATTGAAGCGACCTTAAAATTAGCCCAATCGCCAAATACAAAAGTAGTTGTAGTTGGTAGCGGAAAAAATGGTCTTCCAATTATCTTAGGCGATCAGAAATAAATATTTCGTTTAGTTAAACGCTTAAAAAAAGAATGTATCGCCTCTTATTTTATTATGCATACATTCTTTTTTTTATTAACTTTGGGTTCCACCACAAAAGCGCTTACCCATGTTTAAAATTATAGAAACTCCACGCGATGCCATGCAGGGCATTAAAACGTTTATTCCTACCGAAAAAAAAATTGCCTACCTCAATGCATTATTAAAAGTCGGTTTTGATACGCTCGATTTCGGAAGTTTTGTAAGTCCAAAAGCAATTCCACAGCTCAGAGATACGGCTCAGGTTATTGAAGGATTAGATTTAACAAGTACTCAGACTAAATTACTGGCCATAGTTCCTAATTTTAAAGGTGCAAAAATGGCCGAAGCTTTTGAACAAATCGATTATTTAGGCTATCCCTTTTCGATTTCTAACACTTTTTTACAACTCAATATCCATTCGAATATTGGCGAATCATTTAAAGAAACTGAGCAAATCTTAAACCTTTGTCAGAAAAGCGGAAAAGAACTGGTGCTTTATATTTCAATGGCCTTCGGAAATCCTTATGGCGATTTATGGAGTCCGGAAATTGTATATGAGTGGACACGAAAACTCGCTCAAATCGGGGTTAAAATTATTGCGTTATCGGATACTACAGGCGTGGGAAATTCAGCAAGCATCAGCAGTTCGTTTAATGCGGTTATGTCGGAATTTACACATATCGAATTTGGCGCACACTTGCATACTACAAACGAAAATTGCATCGAAAATATCAGTGCTGCCTTCGACAGTGGCTGTCGACGCTTCGATACGGTTATCAATGGTTTAGGCGGTTGTCCTATGTCGCAACAAAAAATGATAGGCAATTTAAAAACACGTAATTTATTACGCTTTATCAAAGAACGGAATATCGATCCGGGATTGGATATGGAGGCTTTAGAAAAAGCAAGCGTACTCGAAGCTTTTACATTTCCATCCGCCAATAAATTCACAGCAAACTGATTTTGCCAATACATTCCTTTTCTTGATAGAAATAAATCTGAGTCATCATCGATAGAGATCAACCTAAATCTCTATCTTTGCAGCGAATTTTCAATTAAATGAGTCTCCCAATAGTCAACATAAAAAACAAACGTGCCAGCTTCGAATACTTTCTAGTCGAACGCTTTGTTGCCGGCATACAATTGCAAGGAACCGAAATAAAATCGATCCGCTACGGAAAAGCAAACCTTTCTGATGCCTATTGTGTGTTTATTGATAATGAGTTGTTTGTTCGGAATTTGCATATTTCGGAATACAGCTTAGGCACGCATTATAATCACGTGGTAAAACGCGATCGCAAATTGCTACTCAACAAAAAGGAATTGCGAAAACTACAAATCAAAATCAACGAAAAAGGATTTACCATTATTCCCACCCGATTATTTGTTAATGATCGGGGATTGGCAAAGCTGGAGATTGCACTTGCCAAGGGAAAACATACATACGACAAAAGAGAAACCATCAAACAAAAAGATATTCAAAGAGATATGGATAGAGAGCGACATTAGAGTTGCCGATGTATTCTACTTACTTCGTTTAATACTACTTTATCCTTGTTTCTTCGTCATACACTAATTCAGATTCAATTTTAACAACGTCTATCAAGTGGATCACTTTTTTAAACCAAAATTATTTACGCTTTTAAAAACGGGCATAAGCAAAAAGCAGTTTTCGAGCGATATTATGGCCGGCATTGTGGTTGGTATAGTTGCATTGCCTTTGGCTATTGCTTTTGCTGTTGCTTCCGGAGTGTCGCCCGAAAAAGGAATTATTACCGCTATTGTTGCCGGATTTCTAATTTCATTATTAGGAGGAAGCCGCGTTCAGATTGGAGGCCCTACAGGCGCATTTATTATCATCGTTTACGGCATTGTTGAAAAATACGGCATTGACGGCCTAATTATTTCAACGGTTTTGGCCGGTTTTATTCTTATCGCATTTGGATTATTAAAGCTAGGTATTTTATTGAAATATTTCCCCCGGCCGCTGATTGTTGGATTTACCAGCGGCATTGCTCTGGTTATTTTCTCTACCCAGATAAAAGATGCACTTGGATTGGAAATAAACAAAGTACCTTCGGGGTTTATCGAAAAATGGGAACTCTATTTCTCCAACGTACACACTATTAATGTTTATGCGCTAATTATTACTATTGTTACTATTCTGATAAGTATTTATTCCGCAAAGCTCACACGAAAAATTCCGGGTTCGTTTATCGCCATTATCTTGGTTACTTTTGTAGTGCAGATAACCGATTTACCCGTTACCAATATCGAATCTTTTTTTGGTGAAATCCCGAATAAGTTCGAATTTGTAATTCCATCTATCGACATCCAAACACTATCAAAATACTTTGCTCCTGCTCTTACAATTGCATTACTTGGTGGTATCGAATCGCTGCTTTCGGCTGTTGTTTCTGATGGTATGATCGGTGGCAATCACCGCTCCAATACAGAACTTATTGCTCAGGGAATAGCCAATATTGTTACACCATTTTTTGGCGGAATTCCCGCTACAGGCGCAATTGCCAGAACAGCTACCAATGTTAAAAATGGAGGAAGAACTCCAATTGCAGGGATTGCGCATGCGCTAACGCTGCTCTTGATTATGCTCTTCTTTGGGAAATGGGCAAAGTTGATTCCTATGTCGGTACTGGCCGGAATCCTAATCGTAGTGGCTTATAATATGAGCGAGTGGCGCTCTTTTCGATCCATATTAAACGGTTCCTATTTTGATATCATTGTACTGATTACTACTTTCTTATTAACCGTATTGGTCGATTTAACTATTGCAATAGAAGTTGGTGTGGTGTTGTCGGCCTTACTGTTTATGCGAAGAATGGCAAATATCTCTGAAAATGTACCGGCAGAATTGGATCAGGATTTATTGGATGATTATTCCCGAATTCCTAAAGCCATTTCCGTTTACGAAATTAGCGGGCCTTTCTTTTTTGCTTCGGCCAAAGAATATACCGAAGTATTAAAAAAAATCGGATTTAAAAGCAAAGTTTTAGTCATTCGGATGCGCTATGTTCCATTTATCGACTCTACCGGCATTCATAATTTTAAGGAAGTTATAAAAACCTTAAAAGGATCTGGAGTTAATGTGGTTTTATCGGGCGTTCAGCCTTCGGTTTATGCCTGTTTAAATAAAAGCGAGATCGTACATTTAATCGATAAAGCCAATATGTTCGACACTTTCGAGCACGCGATTAATCATGCAAAAACGATGCTCGAAACGGAAGACATGGCTATCAATTAAGCGAGAAAGAAAGCATCTCCTTCTTTGTCCTTTTTGATTTCAATTCTGTTGCAGGGCAAACGTACACTTTTATTTGTGTAAATATTTTGCCACAAACACGAATTAAAGCTCTTTCTTAAAGTCGTATTGAAAAATTACACGAATTTCTGAAAACCCAAAGGGTTTTACTTGCTTGCGGTATCATAATTTTCTGTTTTTAAAAAATAAATTCGTGTATTCTGCCAAAGGCATTCCTTTGGAAGTGGCTTTTTAAATAAGTATGTGTTTGCCCTGAATTCTGTTGGCCTTTCTTTTTTTGGGAATTAAAAAAACAGTACATTGGTCGTCGTAAAAAGTATCATTCAATGAATCTATCATCTTCAACAGAAAAGAACTCCACACTTCTTGTTGCTTCAGTTGCCAGTTTTATTACCCCTTATATGGGTTCGGCCACCAATATTGCTTTACCAACTATAGGATCAGAATTTTCAAGCGATGCCATTACATTAAGTTGGGTGGCCACCGCTTATTTATTAGCCGTAGCTATTTTTTTAATGCCTTTTGGAAGAATTGCCGATATCTATGGGCGAAAAAGAATCTTCCTCTACGGAATCGTACTATTTACTTTGGCTTCGCTGTTAAGCGGATTAGCCCGAAATATGCCAACACTTATTGTTTACCGCGTATTGCAAGCCATCGGAAGCGCTATGATTTTTAGCACAAGCGTGGCTATGATTACCGTAGTTTTTCCACCTAAAGAAAGAGGACGTGCTATGGGAATTGCCATAGCAGCTGTATACCTAGGCCTTTCGCTTGGCCCATTTGCAGGAGGCGTTTTAACCCAATATTTGGGATGGCGAAGCATTTTCTTTTCTGTTGTTCCTCTGGGGTTAATCGCCATTTATTTTGTCCTTACAAAATTAAAAACAAATTGGGCCGATGCCAAAGGAGAACCATTCGACTGGGCAGGAAGCGTTTTCTATGCTTTGGCTTTGTTTTTTATCATGATAGGATTTCCGAAATTGCCTGATATTATGGGCTTGTCTTTTTTAGCCATCGGATCTGTTTTTTTCTTTGTCTTTATTTTCTGGGAACTGCGTGTAAAATTCCCAATTCTGGATTTAACCATCTTTAAAGACAATCTCATTTTTAGATATTCCAACTTAGCCGCACTTATCAATTATAGCGCAACTTTTGCCGTGGCTTTTTTATTGAGCTTTTATCTGCAATATTTTAAAGGATTAGATCCCGAAGGTGCCGGTTTTGTGTTGGTGGCTCAGCCCGTTATAATGGCCATTTTCTCGCCATGGGCAGGACGTTTGTCCGACCGCATCGACCCAAGAATAATTTCTTCAGTTGGAATGGGCGTATCAGCACTGGGCTTAGGATTATTGGCTTTTATTTCTTCAGAAACTACCATTCTGCATTTGGTATTAACGTTGATGTTACTCGGATTGGGATTTGCACTCTTTTCTTCGCCCAACAGCAATTCCATTATGAGTTCGGTAGAACGAAAACACCTGGGCATTGCTTCAGCAAGTTTAGGCACTATGCGCATGGTGGGCCAAATGCTCAGTATGGGAATAGCCATGATGCTTTTTGCCTTTTATATCGGACAAAAAAGTATCGACAGCACTAACTTGCCGCAATTGTTAAGTGCCTTGCAAATGGCATTTATCTTATTCGCCATACTCTGTTTTTTAGGCGTTTTTGCTTCTTTGGCGCGAGGAAAAAGGACGACAAACTAAAAGCTATTTAATTCGATTTGGCTTCTTACAAACTGTTATTTTTAAGTTAATAAGCCCTAACTTCTCGCAACATCCTTTATATTTGAAATGCAATCAAGCAATACTGAATTTATTTTTTAACTCTGCTTATGCGCAATAATCGAATATAAGTAAAGCTTGTCAGGCGCATAGCGCAAAAATTAAATGATTATGCAAACGCTTTTGGATTCAAAAAATAAAAAAGCTTATAACATTGCCTTTGGTTTGGCACTATTTACCATTCTATACAATATCGCCGAAGGATTGATATCCACCTATCTGGGATTTGAAGACGAAAGCCTGGCCTTATTTGGTTTTGGCTCAGATAGTTTTATCGAAGTTATTTCGGGACTGGGAATTGCCCACATGATCCTTAGAATCAAGAAAAATCCAAACAGCAACAGAGATGATTTTGAACGAACAGCATTAAAAATTACAGGCTTTGCTTTTTATTTTTTGGTCGTTGGACTTGTACTATCAAGTGCATATACCATTTATACCGGCCATAAACCGCAAACTACTTTTTGGGGCGTAGTTATTTCAATAATCTCCATCCTCGTTATGTGGATTTTGGTTCTTTGGAAAAGAAAAATTGGCCATCAACTCAACTCAGCACCCATTTTAGCAGATGCAAATTGCACCTTGGTATGCGTGTATATGTCGATAATTCTATTGGTGAGCAGCGGAATTTACGAAGTCTTTCAAATTCCCTATATCGACAGTATCGGAACACTCGGACTGGCCTATTTTGCTTTTAAAGAAGGAAAAGAGTGTTTTGAAAAAGCAGAAAACGATGTGCACTGTTGCTGCGACTAAATAAAAAAACAGCTCCTCAATATTTTGATTTCTAGCTCTATAAAGAATTTTCGATTTTCTGAACAGAAACCGATATATTTGTATTGCAAATCCCACACACTTTGTACAATGAATCAAACACTTAAATTTTCGCTCTTTTTAATGCTCATTTTCTTTCAATCCTGTACCGATTTTGGATGCGAGGATAACCTTTGCTTTTCGCCTCCGCAAGCCTTTTATTTTGAATTGGTTGATAGTTCAACGGGAGAAAATTTATTCACCAACGGAACCTATAAATCTGATGCTATCGAAATTATTAACGAGATAGACAGCACTCAAATCGACTTTTCTTTTATAAGCGAAAATGCACTCAACTGCATTCAAATTGCTTCCATTGGATGGGAAAGCGAGATCGTTGAAGGTATCCTGAGTATTAATAATACCGAAATTTTTCGCTTTTATGTGGATGCAAAAAGAGTTAACGAAAATTGTTGTTCGTTTACGCGCTACGACGAATTTCGAATTGAAAACGCAGTTTATGAATACGACTATCAGACCGGAGTTTATAAAATACAACTGGCAACAGATAACTCCGATTGCATTGATGGCGAAGCTGATCACATTAGCTCGGCAGATCATATTTTGGGCCAATGGAAACTCATTCGCGAAAAAACAGCTTGGCTCGAAGCTAGCACCTACAATTACACAAACGACACTATTATTTATAATTTTCAATCAGACGGAAATCTGATTGTTACTGGCAATCCCTATACAAATCGGGCCTATGCCAACGGATCATATACCTATGTATTTGAAAAAGAAGATGCTGGCGGAGCGGATTATCCCGAAATTTGGTCGGTAAAAATTCGAAGCTTGAGTTATACCTATAAATCAAAAGCAAATCGCATGGAACTCGGTCTGTCTTATGTTGACGGATCGGATTATTGTTTTGAAAAAACAGACGATCAGAAATAAAGTCTAAACCAATAACAGGCTTCTCTAAACTTTTTTAAGTTTCCATTCAAAATTTTATCCGATCTTCGTAATTAGGAAGTTCCAAGTAATACACAAGCAACAAAAAATGACCTTAGAAGATTTAGGATATACCAAAAATTTGGAAAGCTTAAGAATCGAAAACAGTCTACAGCATTTTGAAATTGGCCGCGTATACGCAGAGCACAAAGAACGCTATGGAGTAAAAACTGAAAAAGGCGAGTTTGAAGCTGAGATTACCGGTAATTTAAGGTTTTCGGCCAAAACTCGAGCTGATTACCCTGCAGTAGGCGATTGGGTAGCCTTAAGCATTTTTGATGGCGACTTTTCGATAATACACGGAATTTTACCACGATTTTCGACGCTTAGCAGACAAGCGGTTGGTCAGTTTGGAGAAATCCAAATTATAGCAAGCAATATCGATTATGCCTTATTGCTTCAGGCCGTTGACAGAGATTTTAATCTGAACAGACTAGAAAGGTATTTAACAATTTGCTATGCCTCTAAAGTAAGTCCGATAATTGTACTGACAAAAACAGACTTATTCCCCGAAAATAAAATTGCTGAAATATACAGCACGATAAACCATAGAATAAAAAATGTGCCTGTATTTGCCATTAGTAATGAAACACTTGATGGATACAATGAGCTTAAAACCATAATCGAAAAAGGAAAAACCTTTTGTATGCTTGGTTCTTCAGGAGTTGGAAAATCTACGCTGTTTAATAATCTATCAGGCAGAAAGCTAATGAAAACAGACGAAATAAGTAAAAGCACAAGTAAAGGCAAACATATTTCGAGTCATCGCGAACTGGTTGTTTTGGAAAACGGAGGAATACTTATCGATAACCCGGGGATGCGAGAAGTTGGCATTGTTGATGCGAGTGACGGAATGGAGACTACTTTTGATCGAATTTATCGCTTATCGCAAAATTGTAAATTTAAAGATTGCACGCATACCAGCGAAAGCGGATGCCAAGTGCTTGAAGCGCTTGAAAAAGGAGAGCTAGACCAAGCTATATACGACAATTACCTAAAAATGGAAAGAGAGAAAATCCGCTTTGAATCCACACTTGCCGAAAAAAGAAAAAAAGACAAAGCTTTTGGGAAAATGATAAAACATATCAAGCAAGAAAAGAGCAATTCAAAATACTAAATCAATACAAGAACTAAAAACCCACTTTAGCTTTAGCCTCAAAAGCAAAGTATTGTAGCTTTTAATCCAAAATTTTATTACCCGCTGCCGTTTTTTAGTCGCCAAAAAAAACAAAAAATCAGTCCTAATTTTTTACGCTTGATAAATAGATGCTTGCATTCGTTCAATTAAGTGCTACGCTCGTACATCCCTTTCTTTTTGTATTAAATATTTTACGACCTTTAAAGCCATAAAACAATGGTTTATCCGGCAAATATGCTTGTTAAACTGTTGCTTTTGTTGGGGTATAACGAGTTACCGCCAAGTGTAAAAAGACAGTACAACGATTGACAATTTGCTACATAAAGACAGAAAAAGAAAACGACATAATGAAC
>JAFGHU010000159.1 GCA_016929955.1 Bacteroidales bacterium
TACCCATGCTAGGTTTAGCATCAATAAGGCTCAAATTTAGTTAAAAAACAGCAAGTACATAACCTGTTTCCTTGCTTTTTCGAAAATATGCCCTAAGAACTTGGAATAATTGAGCTTTTACTATTCTACTTTTTCACATTAAGCTCTTGGTTCAGTTTTCTCTCATAAATATAGCATTTAAGCTTTCCGTATTCGTAATTGTTATCCTTTGGCTAATAAGTGGTTACTTCCTCTTAAAAAGAATATAACATATTAAACCAGCTTAGGCAATTGTTCAGCGGCAAAAAGTACATCCGCAGTTGAACAAGAGAAAGAAAAACGGATATGATTAGCGCCTCCCGGTCCAAAAACTTCACCGGGCGCTGAACCAACGCCCAATTTCAAGTATTCTAAAGTCATATACCAACTCCTATTTTCTTTGATGTCAGGCCTCCAATTAGCATCAATTTTACACCACAAATAAAATGTGCCTTCCGGTTTTACCGGATTTAAAAACGGGCTTTTTAAAGCGCCTTCGTAGATTGCATTTCGTCTTTTCGTATACTCAGCTAAATTCACATCAAAATAGGATTGAGGAGTTTCAAGAACCGCCGAAACGCCGCCCCATTGCGTTACACTGCTCACCCCATTGATAGAGCATCTAACAATCTTGCTGAGTTTTTTTAAAATCGATTCGTGCTTTGTGCAAACACATCCAAGCCTTACACCGGACATGGCATAACTTTTCGAAAAAGAAAAGATGGTAATCATTTTGTCATAATCAGATAAAGAAGCTGGGCTGATATGCTTAATGCCATCAAAAGTTACTTGTTCGTAAGCTTCATCCGAAATTAAAAAAAGACCGTGTTTTTGACAAAAAGCGATAATCGATTTTAAATTCGCTAAATCGAGTATTTTTCCCGTAGGATTATGTGGCGAATTGATAATAAGTGCTTTAATTTTATCATCTTCGCACACTAAGTTCTCCAATTCGTTTAAATCGATGGGTGTTTTAGAAAAAGGATCGAATTTATAGAAAACGGGTGTGCCGCCGACTTCCGTTACATTGGTTGCTGTTTCGGTCCAGGTTGGTGTAGGAACCAGAATTTTATAGGCTTTATGGTCTACAATAGCATGAAAAACGCCAAAAAGTGCATTCATAGCACCATTCGTAATTATCACATTAGCAAAACTGTTTAAATGCAATTGATTATGTTCGGTGCTTCTTTTAAAAATTGCCTTTCTCAACTCAGCTATTCCTGCTCCTGCAGTATAATGGGTCTTGTCTTCCGACAAAGCTTTATTCATAGCTATTTTCACATTATCAGGAATAGCAAAAGAAGGGTCTCCCGATTCGGTTCTGGCTATTTTTAAACCTTTCGCTTGTTGTTCGAGCAAATAATCTCTTATCGAAACAATGCCACCAACTTTTAATTGTTCAATCAATTCTTTTTCGGCCATAATGCTAGTTTTAACTTTACATTTGTAGCAAAATAAAGAAATAATTATAGACCCGGATATCCTAAACTTGCGAACTATTCAATAAATTTATGAACATTCGATATGTTTTCTAGCTGCTTTCTTTTGTGGATAAGCCTTATTTAAAATAGTATTGTGTTTAAAACTAATTTTTTAGCCCGGATATATATAAAATGGCATATTTTACGGATATTTGCTCATATTTCAATAGTTTGAAAAAAACACTTGCCATACTAACCCTGATTCTATTCGCTTTTAATGCGGGAGGCTATCTAATTGTGTTTAAAATTAAGCAATATCAATATAAAACAGAAATAAAACAGCAAATCAAAGGCGGTATTTCCGACGAAAATTTGACTGTAATTGCGCTTAATAGCGAAACGCGTGCGCAGATCCGATGGAAAGATAAGCACGAGTTTATTTATAAAGGCCAAATGTATGATGTGGTTAGGAGAGTAGAAGATAAAAATGGGAATACTTTTCTTTATTGTATTACCGACTATCAGGAAACTCTACTTTTTGCCGACCTAAACAATCTGGCAAATAAAAAGCAGTCGGAAAATCAAGAAAACGCTTTCAAAAATCTAGTTAAATTGATTGCTCCCTTAGATGTTTTGGCTGATTTTAAAAGGTCTATTCATCTGAATAAAAGTGATTTAAAACCAAAATATCGCTTTGTCTATAACGAACCATCGCTTGAAATTCAAATCCCACCTCCAAAAAATGTTTAAGTACTAAGGAAAGCAAAGACGTTTTTCTTTGCTTATTTTGCAGCGCAAAAAACTGTAATTCACTAGTTTAACTTAATCATAATTAATAATGAAAAAATATTTCATATTGCTCATTGTGAGTATATTATATGTTTGGCCATCTTTGGCTCAAACTTTAAAAATTACCGATATATCAACCTTACAAGCACTCGCAAATGTCGCCATATATAGCGCCAGTCCTGAGGCTTCAGTTATTTCCAATGGAAATGGTGAAGCCGATTTAAGTTCTTTTACAAAGTCAAATCGAATTGTGATTACGCATTTGGGATACAATACACGTGTTTTTAGTTTCGACGAATTAGCCGCACTAAATTTTCGTATTTCACTTATCGAAAAATCGTTTTCCTTAGATGAAGTGGTTGTTTCGGCTAGCCGATTCGAAGAAAAATTAGAAGATGTCGCCCAACCTATTCAAATTATTAAGTCGAAAGAATTGGCTTTTGTAAACCAGCAAACTTCCGCAAATGTTTTGGAAAACTCCGGGAGTATTATGGTACAGAAAAGTCAATTGGGTGGCGGAAGTCCTGTCATTCGTGGTTTTGAGACCAATAAAGTTTTGATGGTTGTTGATGGTGTTCGTATGAATAATGCGATATATCGTGGTGGCCATCTTCAAAATATAATCACGCTGGATAATACGATGATGGAAAAAGTGGAATTGGTTTTTGGTCCGGGTTCAGTGGTTTATGGAAGTGATGCACTTGGTGGTGTTATACATTTTTATTCGAAAAATCCTGTTTTCTCCGAAACCGATAAGCCTTTGGTAAAAGTAAATGCATTTAGTCGATATTCTTCGGCTTATACTGAAAAAACAGGCCATATCGATGTTAGCGTGGCCAATAAAACATTCGGCTCTTTAAGTAGTTTTACCTATTCTGGCTTTGGCGATTTAATGCAAGGAAAAAACAGAAGGGATGAATATCCTGATTTTGGAAAAAGAGATTTTTATGTGGAGCGTATCAATGGGAAAGATTCGATGCTGGTTAATGATAATGTAAACTTGCAAAAACAATCGGGTTACAAACAATATGATTTCCTTCAAAAGTTGATGTATCGACCCAATGAAAAAATATCGCATATCGTTAATATTCAATATTCTACAACTTCAGATATTCCGCGATACGATCGACTAACTCAAGTGTCGGATGGTCTGCCGAAATATGGTGCATGGTATTATGGTCCGCAAAAAAGGTTATTTACTTCTTATACCTTAAACCTATTAAACGATAAAGGTTTTTACGATAATGCCCGACTAGTTATCGGCTATCAAAACATTGAAGAGAGTAGAAATACCAGACGATTTAAAAGTGATCTATTAAGTCATCGCATAGAAAAAGTTGATATCTTAACTCTTAATATTGATGTGGCAAAAACCATCAAAAGAAACGAAATCAGATATGGAATTGACGCCTGGTATAATTATGTTAATTCTTCGGCAAATGAAGAGCATATAGTCACTGGCGAATTGTTTCCTTTGGATACACGCTATCCTGATGGAGGTTCAAGTATGCAAAGTATTGCGGCTTATTTAACGCATACTTTTGAGATGAATGACCATTTTATTATCACAGATGGTATTCGTTTAAATGCGATCAAATTGCACTCTAAATTTGATGATACAAGCTTTTTCCCTTTTCCTTTTGATGAAGTAACTCAAAATAATACAGCTTTAAACGGCAATCTGGCTTTAATTTATATGCCGGGAAGGGATTGGCGCTTTACTTTAATCGGATCTTCGGGATTTAGAGCACCTAATGTTGATGATTTGAGTAAAGTTTTTGAATCTGTTCCGGGAACCGTTATTGTGCCTAATCCAGATCTTAAACCGGAATATACCTACAATGCCGAAATCGGAATCTCTAAAAGTATAGCTGAAAAAGTAAGGCTTGGCGCTACAGCGTATTATACCTGGTATCGCGATGCCATAACGACAAACAAAAGCACTTTCAACGGACAAGATTCTATAATGTTCGAGGGCGTTTTAAGCCAGGTAACGATGAATGTAAATGCAGCCGAGGCGTATATTTATGGCTTTAATGCTTATTTAAATGCCGATATTACAGATCATTTTAAAATTACAAATACCATAAATTATACCTACGGGCGTATAAAAACAGACACTACCGATTATCCGCTGGATCATATTTCGCCGCTTTTTGGGAAATCCAGTCTGAATTTGCATTTAAATAAGTTTCGTGGCGAGCTTTCGGTGTCGTACAGTGGCGCCAAAAAAGCCCGGGATTATAATTTATTAGGTGAAGATAATCAAAGCAATTCGGCTGATCCTATCCATGGCTATATGCCGGCTTGGGCTATCTTAAATTTAAGAACAGCTTATCAATTCAGCGAAAAGATACAATTGCAAATGGCTGTGGAAAATATTTTCGATCGGAATTATCGCGTTTTTGCATCCAATATTAGTGGCGCAGGGAGGAATATCGTGCTTACTTTACGCGCTACGCTATAGCCCTATCAAGAAAGTTATCTGACTTTATTTTTGAAGATTAGGTAATATTCTTTTCTTAATCATCTAATAGCTTGTGCAATACAATAAGCTTTTGTATATTGCACAAGAAATAAACCGATTCTTTTATTTCTTGGTGAAAACCGGGATAAACTATAAAATTAAGAGTCATGGATAAAGATATACAGTTTAGGAGAGGGATGATATTTAAGAATATTGCACGCTATACATCGTTAACGCTGGGCATTCTTATCTTTGTATTTGCCCTGCTTTCAGGCGCTGATGATTATGCTGAAGGCATAGAAGGCATCATCCAAAATATACCGAATGCCTTGCCCTGGCTGCTTTTTTTACTTGTTGTTTTGGTGGCCTGGAAATGGGAAGTTGTGGGCGGAATAGCAATCATTATTTTAGGCCTGACTTTCTTATATGTTTTTAATTTCCCCGCTGCTCACTTCTTTTCAACTGCATCGATTATTGCCTATTTGATTATTTTTATTGGCGCCTGCTACATTCTAAGTTGGTATTATAGTCAGGATAATACAAGAAATGAAGAGTTCTGAAAATGAGTCATTTATATGATTAATCCGAGAATTTCTATTCGTCCTGTAGATAAAAAGGAAGGAATAGAATTGCAAAAAATAGGAAAAAACACCTTTTACGAAACTTTTGTTGATACCTGCAGTCCGACAGATATGCACATTTATCTGGAAGAACAGCATGCTTTAAATCGATTAAATGCAGAATTAGAAAACCCGGAATCGCAATTCTTTTTTGCCGAAAGAGAAAATAGAATTGTTGCTTATTTAAAGGTTAACTGGGGAAAAGCTCAAACGGAATCAAAACTACCAAAGGCTTTAGAGATTGAACGCCTTTATGTTTTAGCCGAATTTCAGGGATTAAAAATTGGTCAGTTAATGATGGACAAAGCTATTGAAATAGCCAAAGCAATGTCTAGAGATTTTGTTTGGTTAGGCGTTTGGGAAAACAATTTTAAAGCTATTCGTTTTTATGAGAAATTGGGTTTTTCCGTTTTTGATTCTCATGTTTTTTGGGTAGGTAATGATCCGCAAACTGATGTCTTGATGAAAGTATATGTGTAAATTTGGTATGCAAAAATCTACTTCTTTTATGCTTTTATCGCAAATAAATTGGCCATTTCTGATAGTCTCGAAGATTTATTAATTGACCAATTTGTAATGGTAAGAATGTGGCCTGGAGTTTAATTATACCTATTGGCTTGACAGCAGCAAATATTTCATCTGATCTAGGCTCGTTTATGGTTTCACTACGTAACGGCAGACCATTTTTTAGTAAAATATATTTCTAAGAGTTTAATATCGTTTTTTATAATATTTTACTTCTGATTTTGGAAACTATCATTTCCTCTCTAAAACCGCAGCAATGCTTGCCGGCTATTCAGTGGCCCGAAATATCCGGCAAACCAAATAATATGATGCTTTTTGAATACAAGAAAGGACAAAAAGACTGGCTTTTGTATATCATCGACAACTTTTCGCTTATTGTTAAATAAGCATTAATGTTTCGTCATTTTCTGTATATCGAACAAATAAGTATATTTTTGCAGCACGATATGTTTTTACATTCATATCCGTTAATTGCAAAACAAATCAACCTATTGAAATAGAAGGGTTTGATAATTCAAAAAAATAGTATATAAAAAATGATTACGAAAGATTTTAAAGTAAAAGAGCTGTTAAATCGCTTGGGAATTAAGGAAATAAATACGGGTGCTACAACCGGAACCAAATGGCTGGATGTAGAAGGAGATATTACGTCTTCTTATTCTCCCATCGATGGTCAGGAAATTGCCAAAGTAAAGAATGCCACTTTGGAAAATTATGAAGTTGTTATTCAAAAAGCGCAAGAAGCGTTTAAGGTTTGGCGCGAAATTCCGGCTCCACGACGCGGCGAAATTGTTCGTCTGATTGGATTAGCGCTACGTGAGCATAAAGAGGATCTTGGGAAACTTGTGACCTTGGAAATGGGCAAAATTTATCAGGAAGGTTTAGGCGAGGTACAAGAAATGATTGATATCTGCGATTTTGCTGTTGGTCAATCGCGGTTACTCAACGGATTTACCATGCATTCGGAAAGAAGAAACCATCGGATGTACGATCAATACCACCCTGTAGGCTTAGTTGGATTGATAACTTCGTTTAATTTTCCGGTTGCCGTTTGGGCATGGAATTCTATGCTTGCTGCAATAGCGGGAGATGTAGTTGTATGGAAACCAAGTTCGAAAACGCCTTTAACGGCTATTGCCACTATGAATATCATACAAAAGGTATTAAAAGAGAATAATGTTCCAGAGGGAGTTTTCAATTTGATTATTACAAAATCTTCCGTTTTGGGTGATAATTTCCTTGCCGATACAAGGATTCCATTATTTTCGGTTACCGGTTCTACCGCCGTTGGAAAACGTGTGGGAAAAATTGTGGGTGGAAGATTAGGTAAAACGATTCTGGAATTGGGTGGTAATAATGCCGTAATTGTTTCGGATACCGCCGATTTAGAAATGGCCATACCTTCTATCGTTTTTGGCGCTGTTGGAACAGCTGGTCAGCGTTGTACTTCTACGCGTCGCGTAATTGTTCACGAAAAAGTGTATGATCAGGTTAAAGAAAGTTTAATCGGTGCTTACCAGCAAGTGGTTTCCAAAATTGGTAATCCTATGGAAGAGCGCACTTTGGTTGGTCCATTAATTGATATCCATTCGGTGAATGCATTTACACATGCAGTAAGCGAAGTGGAAAAAGAAGGGGGTAAAATTATTTTTGGTGGTCAAGTCCTTGAAGGCGAAAAGTATAATTCAGGCAATTATGTTGTTCCGGCTATTGCCGAAGCTGAGAATCATTTTAATATTGTGCAAGAAGAAACGTTTGCTCCCATTGTTTATTTAATCAAATACAAAACCTTCGACGAAGCCATCGCTCTTAACAATGGCGTTCCTCAAGGTTTATCGTCTGCTTTATTTACACTTTGTATGCGCGAAAGCGAACAATTTTTAAGCGAAGTGGGCTCCGATTGTGGTTTGGCAAATATCAATAGTGGTACTTCAGGAGCTGAAATTGGAGGTGCTTTTGGTGGTGAAAAAGATACCGGTGGAGGACGCGAATCGGGATCTGATTCTTGGAAAGCCTATATGCGTCGCCAAACAAATACCATTAACTACGGAACTGAATTGCCTTTAGCACAAGGGATTAAGTTTGCTTTTTAAAGTATAGCAACAGGTCTAATCTTTTAATTGGCGTATAAACAAAACCGATGAATTTATTTGTCGGTTTTTTTAGGTATATATGAGAACGATCTCTTTTTTGCAGTAGGAGGAATTCCAGATTTGCTAAACACTCATTAACTAAATCGAATAAAATGCCAAATTTCTTCCAAAACAAATCTAATTTAGATAGATTATAAGCATTTTATCCATCGATTTCTCTTAAATTTGTGCTCAAAATTTTAGCTCCCTGAATATTTTACTTAAGGTATAATTTACAATTTGGGCAGCCTAATGTTGCAGAATCCAAATAAAAAATCTAAATAACATCTAAAACAAAGCCTTTTTAATTATGGTACAAGAAAAATCAAAAATAATTTGGACAGAGATTGACGAAGCACCTGCTTTGGCAACTTATTCCTTATTACCTATTGTAAACGCATTTACCAATGCCGCCGGCATAGTGGTTGAAACCAGAGATATTTCACTTTCAGGACGCATTATTTCAACATTTCCGGAATATTTGACCGAAGACCAAAAACAAGCCGATGAATTGGCTTATTTGGGTGCTTTGGTTGAAAAGAAAGAAGCCAACGTAATTAAGCTTCCGAATATTAGCGCTTCAATTCCACAGCTTAAAGCGGCCATTAAAGAGTTGCAAGAAAAAGGTTATAAACTTCCGGATTATCCTGAATATCCGGTAACTGACGAAGAAAAAGCCTTAAATGCGAAATATGCAAAATGTTTAGGATCAGCAGTTAATCCTGTTTTACGTCAGGGAAATTCAGATAGGCGAGTAGCTCCATCGGTTAAAGCCAATGCTCAAAAGAACCCCAAAAAATTAGGTCCCTGGAAATCGGATTCTAAATCGCACGTGGCCACTATGGATCATGGCGATTTCTACGGAAATGAAAAAACCGTGGTTTTGCCGGAAGCAACTAATGTGCGTTTCGAATTTGTGGATAAAGCAGGCAATATCACCATATTAAAAGAAAAATTAGCGCTACAAAAAGACGAAGTTTTGGACGCTACTTTTATGAGTGCTAAAGTTTTACGCGATTTTATTGAAAAAGAAATAGCCGATGCCAAAGAAAACGATACCTTGTTCTCGGTACATTTAAAAGCAACGATGATGAAAGTTTCCGATCCCATTATTTTCGGTCACTTTGTTTCTGTTTTCTTTAAAGATGTTTTTGAGAAACATGCCACTGTTTTAAAAGAACTGGATGTAAATCCTGATCTTGGATTGGGCGATTTATATGCTAAAATAGCCAAATTACCTGCTGATAAAAAAGCGGAAATTGAAGCTGATATTCAAGCTGTTTATAAAAAGCGTCCTGCTCTTGCTATGGTAGATTCTGATAAGGGAATTACCAATTTGCATGCCAGTAATGACATTATTATTGATGCTTCTATGCCAAATGTAGTGCGCGATTCCGGTGGAATGTGGAATGCAAAAGGAGAGCTTCAAGATACTAAAGCGGTTATTCCGGATCGTTGTTATTCCAGATGGTATCAAGAAGCCATCGATTTTTGTAAAACAAATGGTGCTTTCGATCCTGCAACTATGGGAAATGTTTCCAATGTTGGTTTAATGGCTCAAAAAGCAGAGGAATATGGTTCGCACGACAAAACGTTTAAAGCGCAAGGCGATGGTACTATTCGTATCGTTGATGAAAAAGGAAATGTTTTGCTTAGTCACGATGTGGAAGCAGGCGATATTTACAGAGCTTGTCAGGTAAAAGATTTGCCTATCCGCGATTGGGTGAAATTAGCCGTTAGCAGAGCAAGAGCTACCGGTTCTCCTGCTGTTTTCTGGTTAGATGAAAACAGAGCCCATGATGCGGCTATGATTAAAAAAGTGAATACCTATCTGAAAGATCACGATACCACAGGATTGGATATTCGTATTTTGTCACCTGTTGAGGCAATGAAATTTACACTCCCACGTGTTAAAGCTGGCTTAGATACCATTTCTGTTTCAGGAAATGCTTTAAGAGATTATTTAACCGATTTATTCCCCATTTTAGAATTAGGAACATCAGCTAAAATGTTATCGATAGTTCCTTTGCTAAATGGTGGAGGTTTGTTCGAAACCGGTGCCGGAGGATCAGCTCCTAAACATGTGCAACAGTTTGTTAAAGAAGGCCATTTAAGATGGGATTCGTTAGGCGAATTCTTGGCACTTACCGTATCTTTAGAGCATTTGGCCAACGTTACAGATAATAAACGAGCACTATTGTTGTCGAAAACATTGGATAATGCCGTAGCTAAATATTTGGAAAATAGAAAATCGCCATCGCGTAAGGCCGGTGAATTGGACAACCGAGGAACGCATTTCTACTTGGCTATGTATTGGGCCGAAACTTTAGCGGAACAAACAGAGGATGCAGAATTGCAAACAAAGTTTAAAGAAGTAGCTAAAAAAATGAAGGATAACGAAACTAAAGTTTTATCCGAAATAGCTGCCGCTGAAGGAAAAGCCACAGAAATGGGTGGTTATTATAAGCCAGATAAAGCATTGGTTGCAAAAGCAATGCGTCCGAGTGCTACTTTAAATGCCATTATTGATGCCATTTAATAGCGCTTTATCATTTTTCTATTATAAGGTAAAACCCTGATAATCATTGGTTATCAGGGTTGTTTTTTAATAAGAGATGCAATAAGCGGCCAAGCTTATAGACGCGTTAATTCGCGTTTTATAGTGTTTTAAAACCCAGTTGACGGATTTGTTTTTCTATTTTCTTTTGGTCAGCACTTAATTGAATACGATAATTAGTAAACTCGAAACGTAGGGGATATTCTCCTCGTTGATTTTCAAAAGTATGTACAGAACCTCTCAATCGTTTATCGTCGTCGAGAATATCATAAGTAGACAAAATGATTTCCGATAATATTTCTTGATTCGTTTGTGCTGTTCCGTCGATAATATATTGAGATCGTGCGGGTTTGGGTATAGGATTTGGAAACCAATTTTTTAAGCCGAAGCCAAAAAAATCACTCAGCGCCTGCACACTCATTGCTGTTCCATTTGCTTTGCCATCGACCGAATAACCGGCAATATGAGGTGTTGCAAAATCGACTATTTCCAATAATTCCGTATCGATTTGGGGCTCGTTTTCCCATACATCAAGAACAGCTCCACCGATTTGTTTGTTTTGCAAGGCTTCTTTTAAGTGTTGATTAACGATGATATTTCCCCGCGAAGTATTGATGATAATCCCCGATGGTTTTAAGGATTTTAAAAAAGAATCATCAACCATATAAAGCGTTTTATCCCTACCTGATTTGTTCAGTGGCACATGTAGTGTTAGGATATCGGATTGCGCTTTTAACTGCTCAAGAGGAGTATGGTTTTTAAGCTTTCCCGCACGATGTAAAGGCGGATCGTTAATTAAAACCCTGAAACCAAGTGTTTTTGCAAGTTGTGCTACTTTTGATCCTACATGTCCATAACCAATAATCCCGAGTGTCTTTTCTGAAAATTTGAAATTGAATTTCATTGACAAACGTACCAAAGCAGCAGCCATATACTGCATTACAGAACCTGAATTACAACCCGGCGCATTGCTCCATTTTATCTTTTTTTCAAGGCAAAAATCCGTATCAATATGGTCATAACCAATGGTGGCTGTGGCTATATACTTTAGTTTTGCATCTTTTAATAGGGCTTGGTTACATAGTGTGCGTGTGCGAATAAGTAAGGCATCTGCATCACTAAGCATTTTGGGGTCAATTGCGCCACCGGGAACATAGACAATATCTGCAAAAGGCTCAAGTGCACCTTTCAAAAATGGAATTTTATGGTCGGCAATTATTTTAATCATTTTTTTTACGCTATACAATTTTAGCTCCTGCAATAGAGCTTGCTCAAAATTACAATATCTTCTTAAGACTAATAATCTTATTTTATTAAAATGATAAAAATCGATAAAATGTGATTTTTGGACTATGCGCATCTGTTTCTTGAATATGCAATTGACTGCGATTTGGAGGTATATATCTTTTGCTGGTAGGGCGATTTTTTATTTGTACGATAACAGAATTTTTGAAGATTTTATAATTCAGAAATCTTTTACTAATTTTGAGATGCATATAATCTGAAATATTGATATACGCTATGCGAGAGATAGATTGCTTTTTTTGGAAGCCTTAACTAAGTATTGGAAGGGTGCTCACTAAATTTAGATAGCTATTTTCGGTAGTCGTTTAATATTAATCCAACAGATTCGACTAAACTAAAATAACATTTAAACCAATAAACATGAAAAAAACGAGCGTCCACCTTATTACTATCCTAGTTCTTCTTTTAGGATACAGTTGCACAAAAGATTCAGAGAATACACCCGAAAGAAATATTCAGGATGTTAGTCTAAAAATCAATTTTAATTCAACAAAAACAAGTTCGGCCTATAAAGTTGAGCCGGTAATGACTTACGAAACGCCTGATAATTATTATGTTGCATTAAAACGTGTGGTTTTACTTGGAACAAATGGAACGGCAGATTTTGAGCTGTTTAACGAAGCCGACTTGGCTTCTTCGTTTGTTTTTGATTTTACCGCAACTAAAACAGTACATTCTTTGCTTCAGGGAACAACGGTGCCTCATGGGGAATATTCGGCCTTTGAACTGGAAATTTATTATTTGCAAATGAATATCTCTATCGCAACCGTTGATCGGGGACTGGAAAAAAGAGACTTTAGAATTTATCTATCAGACGATGCAGAAACCGAAGGTGGACTTCATCAACCTGGCGATATGACCCAAATCAATAACGGTATCGAAATAGGATGGCTGTTGGGCGAAGGGCAAACGCCTAATTTAGACCCTGTTGCGCCTCGACAAGCAGCATATACTTATAATGGTGAAGTAGGCGCTTGGTACGATTTTGCTGGCAAATCGGGTGAAAATTTCGGCCCTTTTGGCGATGTTGATTTTATGAATAATGCGCCCCATCCGATATACAGTACCCAGATTAATTTTAATTTGAACGATCAAGGTGGAACAAACCTGATATTGAATTTTGATGTTACCAACTGCTGGCAGTTTGAAGATAAAAGTGGCGATGGCGTTTTTGGTGCTGCCGACCTTGATCCCGTTAACCCAACAAATTGGCATATGGAATTGCCTGCTACAAGTGTAACATTAGAATAATTACATGCATTTTAATAAAGTACTATGATTGCGAATACACCAAGTCCTCCATATTACGCTGTTATATTCAGTTCTATACGAACCAAAGCAGATAATGACTATACAAAAATGGCTGATAAAATGCTTGAGCTGGCAGCAAAACAAGATGGCTTTCTTGGGGTTGAAAGCGCCAGAAATGAACTTGGAATAACGGTTTCTTACTGGAAAGATCTGCCATCAATCAAAAAGTGGAAAGAAAATACCGATCATAAATTAGCGAGAGAAAAAGGAAGAAGCGACTGGTATAAAAGCTTTAAAACCAGGATAGCTGTGGTTGAACACGATTATGAATTTATAAAAGGATTAGAAAATAACCTAACAGGTTAAAAAAAACCTGTTAGGTTTGTCTCGAAGTAGCGATCCACCACTTTATAACCTAGCAGGTTAAAAAAAACCTGTTAGGTTTGTTTTGAAGTAGCGATCCACCATTTTATAACCTAACAGCTTAAAAAAAACCTGTTAGGTTTGTTTCGGAATAGCGATCCACCATTTTATAACCTAACAGGTTAAAAAAACCTGTTAGGTTTGTTTCGGATAGGCGATGCCGACTTTATAACCTAACAGCTTAAAAAAAACCTGTTAGGTTTGTTTCGGA
>JAFGHU010000160.1 GCA_016929955.1 Bacteroidales bacterium
AGAGATTATATTGCTTTCCCAAAAAACAATTCGGGACGTGATATAATGATCGATTCTCCGTCAGAAGTTGCTCAATCCCAATTGGATGAGCTGATGCTAAGCAGTATTAAAGCAAACAAAAAGAATTAAATCGCTTGCTCTTGCTCGCATACTTTAGTTAAAAGTCTTTATTTCAGGGTTCCCAATCGATAATGGCAATCCTTTTTTTACCATCCATTTTTACGCAAAGCGATTTTTTAAATCGCAGGTGCTTAAAATAGGTGCTTTGCTCAAAAGGGGCAAACGATTCGAGCTTTTCCCAGTTTATTTTCCCGGTGCCCTCGTTGGGTTGAACAGAAAAATAACCCACATCAGCGGCCGTTACATTATGAAAAAAATGAGACCCCGAACTGGCGTCTAAAGGAAAAGAATCGATACTGGTTTCCACTATTATTTTAGCCATAGAAATTTGCGGCCAAGTAACGGGAATTCCTATCCACGGATCGCGCGTTCCCCATCGACCCGGTCCTATCAATATATATTTCCTGTTTTCTTCGCGCATTTTCTGATTAAAATAGCTGATTTCTTTGACCATTTCAAAGGTTTTGCTTTTATCAAAATTCTGAATATCAGCATAAATCAAATCGTAAATTTGCTCTACTCTTCCATTGCCCATACCCTGTTCCGTATAGAGCAATAAGGACGCTTTATCAAGTTTTTCTATATCGATACTAAAATCTTCAGAATTACCAATTAGGGGTTTTATTTGAAGAATATAGAGCTTACTTTTTCCTTCTTTATCTTTATTTAGATTTACAGCAAATTCTATTTCTACTGGTGCTCCAATAGCTTCTTTTACAACATCTAAAACCATTTCGAGCGAGCGCGCCAAGGGAATATAATTGTGCCTTAAAACATTGGCAAAATTTAATATTTTAGGCCCGCTATGATGATCGCCGGAATACAATTGATCGTTGTTTGCATCGTAAACAGAGGCGCAATGTTTTAGTGTTCCATGATTTTCAGCTTCCATAATATCCAGGCGAACCAAACCCGCATTTTCACCTTCTAAAAGATTCAATTTTTCATCGTTTAGCTGCACAGCATAAAAATGAACCTGCGAGTTTTTCACTAACGATTTGGTTGTATAATTTTCGAGTGTTGGGTATTTTGGCGAAAACCGATAAGATTTTTCACCTTCAACCACATATTTCCCAAGGCCTAAAGCAATATTGGCAAAGCCTTCTTCCGGTTTCATATGCCCAATAGGATAATAATTATGCGATTGTGCCACACCGCTTATATGCGGATAATACACAGTATCATACTGATTACCAACCGCTTCTTGTATAATAATGGCCATTTTTTCCTCTTCAATTTTATAATTAATGGCTTCTACATAGGCAATGGAAGTATCAGAATAAATGGAGGCATAAACCAGTTTTATAGCATCGCATAATTGCTGTAAACGAACTTCGGGTTTTGGGTGATGATTGGGCAAAATATAGGTATCAAAAATACCGGCAAAAGGTTGCGACAAACTATCTTCCAGCAAACCCGATGAGCGTATAGCCAGGGGTTTATTTGTTAATTCGATTACTCTGCGCAATTTTATTTTTAGCCTATCGCTCAGCGATCCCTGAATAAATAACTTCTTAATTTGCAGGTTGGACGAGGTCTTTTTCATTTTTTCGCGCAGCTGATTGCGCTCCATAAACTGATCGTATTCGTCGGTTCCAATAATTAAGGTGGAAGGAATAAGAATATGAATATCAGGCAAAATTTTTGTGAAATCGAAATTATACAAGAGGCTGTTGAAAAAAGCAAGGCCTCTACCTTTTCCGCCCAACATCCCATCCGACAAAATAACAATATTGGAAGCATCCAGAATTTCATCGTCTTCTTCAAAAGGAATGAGTTTCCCCTTTTTTTGTTCGTTTCTGAATTTAGAAATGGTTGAGATCAAATAATTGCGCAAAGCTTTTCCATCTTTAAAGTCGGCTACTTTGGCCGGATTTAAAATCCGTGCTACTTGAATTTCGCCTCTGGCTTTTAACCACAAAGAAAAATGATTTTCACTGGCGTGATAGATTAAAGATTCGTCTGGAATTAAAAGTAATTGCTCTTGAAACTCTTTAAGCGTATGGGCTACAGCAATTTGATTCCCGTCCTTATCTTTGTAAAAGAAATTACCAAAACC
Organism: Bacteroidales bacterium; assembly: GCA_016929955.1. Lineage (GTDB taxonomy): Bacteria > Bacteroidota > Bacteroidia > Bacteroidales > UBA12170 > UBA12170. The sequence goes on from JAFGHU010000160.1 coordinate 2,180, forward strand.
CAAATACCTCATGATAAACTGCTTGAAATCCTGAAATAAACTCGGCGAATTTTTATCGATAAACGATGTTTTTAGCGCCAGTGCTTTTGTTCTATTGCTCTGGTTCGACGATTGAATAATAATGGGCAAATCTTTTACATGCTGTCGGATATGGTTTACCAGATTAAATCCGGCTTCACTATTTAAAACACCATGTTTAAAAAACTTAACATCGGTAATTAGGCAGAGCAGAAACTCTTTATATTTATTAAAAATTTCTATGGCTTCTTCGTAAGATTGCGTGAGAATTATTTTTGCACGAGCACGCAATCGAAGTACTTTATAAAGTTCGTCTGTAGTCACATCATCAATAATGCGCCTTGTCTGATCCATTACAATATTATAAAGCATGGGCAGATAAAGCGAATAGTATTTAGGATCGTCTTCAACCACTAAAATAACACGAACCAAACCTTTATTTGTATCGTTTTCTAAATTTATTTTGTCTTCCAGTTGTTTAATCATCGTAAAAAATACGGAAGATTTTCCGTTCCAGATAAAAACCTTATTGATATGTTCATGTTTTCTTGTGCTGTATTCAGCAATATCTCTATTGCTATTGAGCAACAAAAAAACTGGCAAATACGGGTATTCTTCTTTGATCCTTTTGCTGTAATTATCAGGCATTTGCCTATCAATTCCCTTCATTATAATAACCAAATCGTAATGCTTTACACTTAAGGTTTCCAAGGCTTCGTCCAAAGAAGAAACACCGGCAATACGCGGAACGGATGTAAGATGAAGTTGATAATATTTACCCAAAACCTGCTCAGAAAAACGCCCTTCTTCTTCAATGCTATACGCATCGTAAAGATTTGCAATAAGCAAAATTTCTTTTACTTTAAAAGGCATTAAATCGTGGTAAATATCGCGTGCATAGTTGCTTCTGTTTAAGTAACGTTGAAGCAATTGCTTGTTGGCTATACTTTGATCAGGAAAATAAGACGAGGCAGGTACACTAACATAATCGCCCTTTATTTCGTTTTTCGATCGAGCTTCAAAGCTATTAAAATAACCTTCTAAGCGAGAAACAATTCGTTCCAACAAAATATTTTCTTGTTCTATAAAAGGGCCGTAATCTGCTTCTTCGAAATTTTGAATATACCCTACATCGATAAAACCAATTTTACCATGAATGGTTCTGAAGCGTTTTTTTAAATGAGATTTTGAACTCGTATTTTCATCTGAAAAAAAATCCTTACCATCGAAATGAATATGAACGAGGACATAGGCGGGATATTGAAAATAGTCGGGTAAAATGCTTGCTATTTGCTCTAATAATTGATTAGACGACTTGCGTTCTTTTAATAAGGCCGTAATTTTGTTCAAGCAAGCCAGAACCTGAAGATTTTCGGTAGGAATGTTTGAATCAAATTGATCGGGTTGATAGTCATCATTATCCATTTCAAAGCTGATTTTGAACCTAAGCGCTCACAATTTAAGCAATTTTTCTGAATAATTAGGTGGGAAAGTGAACTCAAAATAGTATATTTGTCAGACACTTAGATACTAAAAAACAAAAAACGTGATAAGCCTTCTTATTAAAGACGACTACCCCATAGTTTCGGAAAGCT
>JAFGHU010000161.1 GCA_016929955.1 Bacteroidales bacterium
ATATTACCATTTTATACGATGGCGATACGGCAGGAATTAAAGCTTCGTTTCGTGGAATTGATATGATCTTGGAACAAGGAATGAACGTAAAAATCGTTCTTTTTCCTGAAGGCGAAGATCCGGATAGTTATGCACGCTCGCATGCGGCCCACGAAGTCGAAAAATTTCTGGAAACAGAGGCTGATGATTTTATCCGATTTAAGACCAAACTTTTGCACGAAGAAGCCGCAAACGATCCAATTAAAAAAGGGGGATTGATTAAGGAAATTGTGCAATCTATAGCCTTAATTCCGGATGAAATTATGCGCTCGGTCTATGTAAAAGAATGTTCTTTATTGTTGGATATTCCGGAGCAAACACTGGTGAATGATTTGAATAAAAGATTGCGCAAATCGGCCAAAGAAAACGGGAATGCCTATGAGGAAAGTAATTTTATTGCTCAAAGTGTGGCTTCGGCGCAAACCCAAATAAAGCAAGAGAGCAAATCGCCATTGGCTTATCAAGAAGAAAATCTCATTCGCTTGCTCCTGCAATATGGAAACCAATCTTTTGATTATCGCTTTAAAGAAAACGAAACCGCCGAGGAAAAAATCATTCAGGTTAATGTGGCCGGTTTTATTATCGAACAACTCGACGATGACGGTTTGGGCTTTTTTAACCCTGTTTTTCAGGAAATTTACGAAACTTACAAGAGCGGTTTAGACGAGGGGAAATTGCCTACTCATCATGCGTTTATCAATCATCCAAAAGAAGAAATCGTTGAGATTGCCGCCGATTTTTTAAGTACGCCTTACAGCCTGTCGGAAAACTGGATGAAAAAGGAAAGAATTCATGTGATGACTGAAGAAGAATTGCTTTTGCAAACGGTAAATAATTCGGTTTTATCTTTTAAACAAAGAAAATTAGAACAAGAAATCCATATGCTTCAAAACGAATTGAAAGAAGCAGAAGAAAATGAAAAAGAAAAAATTATTATGCTTATACTTAAAAAGCAAAATATACAAAAGCTGATTTCGGAACGTCTTGGAAGAATTGTATTGAAATAAATTTTAGATTTGAAACCTATGAAACGAAGCATAAAAAAAATTGAATTCGATAAAATTCTTGAAATTCTTCGCGCCGAAGACGTGGAATCCATTTATCAGAAAACAAATATAGTTCCCGATAGTAAAGATTTATACGAAGCATTAAACAACTATGTAGACCCAAAAAATTTAACCCGACAATCTGTTTTAGGCATTGATATTTATCGCTATGGAATGTATCAGCATTTGGAGCAAACCCTAATACCAAGTTTGTTTAAACTCATTTTTGACAAAACCATTAAGCTGTGTTTGGAATCAGACCAGTTTATCTTTCAAAAATATACAGCTCAAAAAATAGCCAGTTCCTTTATTGGCACAGGCGATGGCGGGTTCTTAATTATGGATACACCCATGCATGCCGTCGTATTTGCCACTAATTTTGAAGTGGTTGTGCGGGCTTATAATTCCTATCATCTTTTTCCTAAACTAAGAAATATTATTGGCGGAATTAGCTTGCGCTATGCCATAACCTACGATACACTTTTTACTTTCGAAAATAATTTTTACGGCAGTGGTATTATCAATAATGCGCGCATATTGGAAAAAGACAGTCTGAATCGTTGCTTGCTTGATGAAAACAGTTACAATTGGTTTTTAACCAATACCGATGGCATTGAAAATTTACAAGTGTATACCATTGAGGATGTGGCCAATATTTATCATTTTCAGGATTATGACAGAAAATATATCAGCAATGGAAATAATGAAATTTTCAGAGATGAGTATACCCGCTATCGCGGAATAATCAATGCGGATATCCTCAAAATTGGCCAGATTCAGGCCAAAGAAATGAACCTGAATATTTTTAATTTGCACCTTCAGGTAAGCTTAGACATATCTTCTGATACGGAAGGTAGTCAGAAACGAATTATAACCGTAAGCCTGGGAAATCTAAATACCACCGGCATTTAATCTTAAACACCTTTTTAGCTCTAGTGTATAAAAAAAGTACCACGTTTAAAGCGATGTTTTTATTTAAGCATAGCATTGGACTTTTTGCGCTATTAAAATAATTACTTTTGCAAAAAAATAAATAAGACAACTAGCTATGTATACCAAATTTCAAGCCTTTCTACAAGAGGAGCTTGGCCAAATAAAAGAAGCCGGGCTATTTAAAAACGAACGTATTATTACCAGTCCGCAAGGCGCAACTATAAGTGTTTCTACAGGACAAGAAGTGCTCAATTTTTGCGCAAACAATTATCTTGGACTATCGAACAATCCAAAATTAGTGCAAGCCGCAAAAGAAGCGTTAGATGAGCGCGGATACGGAATGTCGTCTGTTCGTTTTATTTGTGGAACACAAGATATTCATAAAACGCTGGAGCAAAAAATTGCTGACTTTTTTGGAACGGAAGATACCATTCTTTACGCTGCTGCTTTTGATGCCAATGGAGGCGTTTTCGAACCGCTTTTAGGTGCTGAAGATGCCATTATTTCAGATTCATTAAATCATGCCTCCATTATTGATGGCGTTCGCTTAAGCAAAGCTGCGCGATACCGTTTCGAGAATGCGAATATGGAGGATCTTGAAAAACAGTTAATAGAAGCACAAAAGCATCGTTTTCGTGTAATTGTTACTGATGGTGTATTTTCTATGGATGGCAATGTTGCTCCTATGGATAAAATTGTTGCCCTAGCAAACAAATACGATGCTATGGTTATGGTTGATGAATGTCATTCGGCAGGTGTTGTTGGCGCTACCGGTCGTGGTGTTACCGAATTGTTTAATATTCGTGGCCAGGTTGAGATTATTACCGGAACATTGGGAAAAGCCTTTGGCGGAGCTGTTGGTGGATTTACCACCGGTAAAAAAGAGGTAATTGATATGTTAAGACAACGCTCTCGTCCTTATTTATTTTCCAACTCTTTACCTCCAATGGTAGTTAGTGCAGGCATCAAAATGTTCGATATGATGAACGAAACCAACGAATTACAAGACAAGCTGCATGCCAACACCGACTATTTCTTACAAAAAATGACTGCAGCAGGTTTCGATATCAAGCCTACCAAATCGGCCATTGTAGCTGTTATGTTGTACGATGCCAAATTATCGCAAGATTTTGCGGCTAAACTTTTAGATGAAGGCATTTATGTTATCGGTTTTTATTTCCCCGTTGTTCCTAAAGGTCAAGCACGTATTCGTGTTCAGTTGTCAGCAGCACACGAAGTTGAGCATTTAGACAAGGCCGTAAAAGCCTTTACCAAAGTTGGAAAAGAATTAGGTGTTATCAAGTAATAAAGCATTGATTTGCAAGAATAAAATCATATTTTAATTTAAAAAGCATCAAAAAAATAGTTAATAAAACCCACATGAATATGAATAATTCATTAATGGATCCTATTGGTAAACTCATGGGATTACGCTATAAATCACATCCTTGGCATGGTGTTAATATTGGCGATACAGCTCCTGATTTAATCACTTGTTATATCGAAATGGTGCCCACCGACACCGTTAAATATGAGGTGGATAAAGAATCGGGGTATTTACGTTTGGACAGGCCTCAAAAATATAGCAATACGGTACCTGCTCTTTACGGTTTTATCCCTCAATCCTATTCCGAAGAAAAAGTGGCCGAATATTGCCGCGAAAAAACAGGAAGAGATGATATTTTGGGTGATAAAGATCCGATTGATATTTGTGTGCTTACCGAAAAGGAAATTACCCATGGCGATATTTTGGTGCGTGCTATTCCTATTGGCGGTTTCCGAATGCTTGATGGAAATGAAGCTGATGATAAAATTATTGCCGTTTTAGCCGGCGATGTTGTTTATGGCAACTATAAAGATATTTCTGATGCTCCCGAACTTATTATTGAAAGATTAAAACATTATTTTTTAACTTATAAAGATTTGCCCGGAGCCGCCGGAAAAGCACAAGTAGAAATTACACATACTTATGGTTTTGAAGAAGCCAGAGAAATCATTAAACGATCGATGGAAGATTATCAAAATCGATACAAAAACCTTCAGAATTTGCTTTCTGATTATTAAACAAAAAGGCGCCTCGAAAGCGCCTTTTTTTATGCTTTTAAATCGCGAATAAAATTTACCAAGCCTTTGGCTGAAAATATTTTCATCAGTTTATCGGGCAAGGGCTCAAATTGAAATTCTTGCTCGTTTATTCTAACTTCGCCTTTGGCCATATCTATGCTTAACTTATCACCTGCTTTATACGCATCAACGGCTTCGGGCAAAATAATTATGGGCAATCCCTGATTTACCGAAGAGCGGTAAAAAATTCGATTGACCGATTTAACAATAACGGCCTGCACACCTGCATGACTTAAACCGACAGCAGGATGCTCGCGCGAACTGCCACAACCAAAATTATCGCCGGCAATAATAATATCACCAGCCTGAACACGTTTAGAGAAACTTGGATCAAAACCTTCAAATAAATAAGGCATAATAGCCTCAGCATCACTACTATTTATATTGTAGGTTAAATTGCCGGCAAACATCTGATCTGTATTTAAATTGTGCGCATCGCTATAATTCCAAATGCCCGAAAAATAGCGATCTTCATTTGATGGAATATCAACTGTACTTGCAACATCAGGTTTGTAAGGATAAGTTTCTTGTTTCGCATTTACACCTCTTGGATCTACAATTTCTCCAGCCAATGCCGAATGCGCAACAGCTGCGGGAGACGCTAAATAAATATTTGCTTCTTTGTTTCCCATTCTGCCCTTAAAATTGCGATTTGCCGTACTAATTACATTGTAATTGTCTGCCGGAATGCCTTGGCCGGTTCCTAAACAAGGTCCGCAGGAAGAGGCTAAAACATGCGCGCCGGCTTCCATAAAAATTTCGATTAATCCGTTTTTAAGCGCTTCCAGATATATTTTTTGAGATGCAGGTACGATTAACATTTGAAAACCCGCAGGTAGTTTTTTTCCTTTTAAAACGCTAGCCGCTTCTTCTAAATCTTCATAACGACCATTGGTGCATGTTCCTACCATTGCCTGATGTATTTTCGTGCCTACGACTTCGCTTAAGGCTTTTACATTATCCACATGATGTGGTATTGCCACAACGGGGAAAACTGTGCTTAAATCGATTTCTATTTCTTGCGCATAATGGGCATTTTCATCAGCCCAAACAGAAGTCATTGGTTTTCCTAAATGCGCTTCTAGAATCTCATCATAAGGAAAAACAGCATTCTTCGCTCCCATTTCTGAGGCTAAATTTGTAATGGTCATTCTTTGCGAAATACTCAAGGTTTTTACACCTTCGCCATGGTATTCTATCGACATATAATCGGCACCGCTGCTTCCAATCATTCCGATAATCCAAAGCGAAAGATCTTTGGCATAAACACCTTTGGGTAGTTTTCCTTTCAAAGTAATTTTAATGGTTTCAGGAACCCGAAACCAAGTTTCTCCCAATTTCCAAAGTCCGGCAGCTTCAGTCCTGTCGATTCCTGCCGCAAAAGCATTAAATGCGCCGGCTGTGCAGGTGTGACTGTCACTTCCTACGATAATCATACCCGGTTTCGCATAATCTGCCATAATCTGATGACAAATGCCTTTTCCTGCGTCGTGAAATTTTGCAATTCCTTGTTCGGCTACTATCTCTCTAATTTTTTGATAATCGTTAGCTAGTTTAGCATTTGTTGGAGGAGCATTGTGGTCCAAAACAATAAGTTGCTGATTGGCATCGGCTACCTTTGTCCCATTCATTTTCCTGAATGTATTGAAAATGCTTGAAGTATTATCGTGCGTAAGCACAATATCGGGTTTTTTAAATACGATACTTCCACGCGAAGCACCAAATATCTTTTCTACAAATGTTTTTCCACTCATCTTTTTTAGTTGTTTATTGTACTGATATTCTGCATACTTAACTGTGCAATAAATGTTTCTGGGCATGCTAATTACTTTACAACAAATATAGAATTATTGTAGTAATTTAATGATGAGTAGAATAGATAATTAGCTAAAGTCTGGCTTTCTAAACCGATTAGAAATAAACTTCAGAATGAATTTGATCCACGGCAATGCCCTTTTCCTGCAAGATATCGTAGGCATCATGGATCATATCCACATTACCGCAAAGAAAACAAAGTGTATTTGGATCGACCTTTAAGGTTTTTAAATAACTCGTTAATCTTCCTTTATAATCGCCTTTTGAGTCCTGGCTTATTGCAGAAAAATAGCGCTGATTTTGGTAAGTTTCTTTTTCGTAGGTTTCTTCATGTAAACGTATTCCATGTATAAGCCTATAATTTAAATTTGGATAGGATTTAACAAAACTATGAAACGGCGAAATTCCAGTTCCAGTTGCTAAAAACAAAAATTCGCGTTTCTCGATGTCTTCTTCCCGCAAGGTAAAAAAACCATAAGGTCCTTCAACATTTAACATTTGTCCGACTTTCGATTTTTTTAAAAGCACCGAAACATCACCTTCTTTAACTTCTTTAATAAGAACTTCTAAAAAGGGTTCCTGAGCGCCACTATAAATGGAATACTCGCGCATGTTAACATCGTCGGGCAAACCCAAACTTAAATATTGGCCGGAGCGAAAGTCGAAATTATTTTTATCCATGCGAATAATATAGGTGGAATCGGTGAGATTTTTTATGCTTTGGATTTTATGTAGCATTTTGTTATTTGTATTGTTTCTAAATAGTCGGCAAAGAAAATACAAATTCACGAACTGACAAAATGTTATTGAATTTACTTGATTTGGTATAAACCTTATTTCTTAGCCAAGTGAGTGTTGCAAACACTTAATTTACTGTAAGATACAAAATTATTCCGTTTAAGCGACTTTCGTCAGAAAATCGACCTCTTACACCAGAGAGCAATAAAATAAATTTTGACAGGAAATTTAAGCCTCTTTTGATCGGAGAATATAGATAAGGCTTGATGTATTCGGATTTTTGCGCGTACTTTTCAAATTAGACCAAAATCCTATGCACACCGATCTTAAATAAGTCAGTTTTGAGCCTCTGTATTTTTCGGAAAGCAAAGCCACATAGAAAGCATCCAGTTTCATCGGATATACTTTTTCTACTCTAAAATTATGTTTAGCAGCTAAATTTTGTATGTCGTTTATTGTAAAATGATACAAATGCCGAGGAACATCGTAAGCCGCCCAATATTTATCATAATAATAAGCATCAAAAGAATTTGGATTTGGTAAAGCCAGAATTAAGACACCATTAGATTTAATTAAGCTTGCTAATTCTTGGAATCGTTTATTCAAATCGTGCACATGCTCCAATACGTGCCACAAGGTTATTAAATCGAAATCTTTTTGGGCAAGGTTTACCAATTCCTCTTCGCCGCCAATTGATAAACCAAATTTTGAACGTGCAATTTCTGCGGCATCATTATCGGGTTCTATGCCCTGAACCCTCCAATTTTTCTTTTCAAGAAAATTTAAAAAATGGCCTGTGCCACTACCAATATCCAAAGCCTTTCCGACATTGCTATGTTTTTTGATTATTGCATACTTAGAAGCCAAATTAAAATACCGTGCAATTTGATATAATCGAGCAAATAAACCTTGACTTTTATTCGAATGTGAAATGTAATTTTCTGAACGATAATAAGCGGCAATATCTCTTTTTGAAGGCCGCGGATTTGTAAATTCGAATCCACAATCCAAGCATTTTTGTATGTTAAATTTTTCCTTGCTTAAAAAATAATCCTCTAACTCAAGCTTTGTGTCTAGCTTTTTACTTGCACAAATAGGGCAATTCTGAATTGTTTCCAAATTACGTTCCACGTGAAACCTCCTTCATTATCTTCCCAAATAAACGAGCAAAACAGAAATATCAGAAGGCGAAACGCCGCTAATTCGCGAAGCTTGTCCAATAGTATTGGGTTTAATTGCGCTCAGCTTTTCTCGAGCTTCAAAAGAAATAGATTGTAATTTTTGATAATCAAAATCAGCATGAAGTTCAATCTCCTCAAACTTTTGCAGTTTTGCAGCAATCTCTTTTTCCTTACTGATATAGCCGGCATATTTAATTTGAATTTCTGCTTCTTCAAGAATTTCTAAATCGATATGTTGACGAGATCGGATAAAATCTTTAAAGCTTGGGATATTTTCAATTAAACCATCGATATGCAACTGTGGACGCAATAGCAATTGTGCAATTCGCGTTTTTTGCTGTATCGGTTGCGTATCAGATTGTAGACAATAGTTTTCAACTTCTGTGGGTAAAGCAGAAGTTTGCTCACAGAATTTAATAATCGCGGCTAATTCATTTTCTTTAATTTCGACACGATTTAAACGTTCTTTTGACGCCAAACCCAAAGCAAAGCTTCTTTTTGTTAACCTTAAATCGGCATTGTCCTGGCGAAGCAAAATACGGTATTCGGCTCTTGAAGTAAACATGCGATAAGGCTCATCCACACCTTTAGTAATTAAATCATCTATTAAAACACCAATATAGGCTTCGGAACGACCAAGAACAAATGGTGATTTTCCTACAATTTTTAAATGCGCATTTATACCTGCCATTAAACCTTGAGCTGCCGCTTCTTCGTAACCGGTGGTACCATTAATCTGTCCTGCAAAATACAATCCTGAAATTAATTTAGTTTCCAGTGTAAAATGCAATTGCTCCGGAGGAAAATAATCGTATTCGATAGCATATCCCGGGCGAAAAATTTTAGCTTTTTCGAATCCTGGTATTTGACGTAATGCTTCAAATTGAATATAATCGGGCAAACTGGATGAAAAACCATTTACATAGTACTCGATTGTACTAATGCCTTCCGGTTCTACAAATAACTGATGACTATCTTTATCCGAAAATCGTTCAATTTTATCTTCGATTGAAGGACAATAACGCGGTCCTATACCACCAATCCTCCCGGTAAACATGGGTGATAAATCAAAACCTAGTTTTAAAGTATTATGAACCTTTTTACTTGTATACGCCAAATAACAGCTACGTTGATTGGTGAGTTTAGGCGTATCCAGATAACTAAATTTACCCACGACTTCATCGCCGGGCTGCTCCACTAAAGCATCAAAATTAATGGTTCTACCATCTACTCTTACCGGCGTACCGGTTTTCATTCGACTACTCCGAAAACCTAACTTAATTAAGTCCTCTGTAATACCTGTAGAAGAAGCTTCTCCCATTCGACCTCCACTTAAAACCTTTTCTCCAATAAACATTTTACCGTTTAAAAAAGTTCCGTTAGTTAGAATAACAGCTTTCGCCAATATTTCCTGACCCATTTTGGTTTTCACACCAACCACCGACCGATCTTTAACTATCAGCCCAATAACGCTGTCTTGCCAAAAATCAAGATTATCCGTTTGCTCTAACATTTCGCGCCAGGTTTGAGAAAAAAGCATGCGGTCGCTTTGCGCTCTAGGACTCCACATGGCCGGTCCTTTAGATCTATTGAGCATTCGAAACTGTATCATCGACTTATCAGTAACAATACCTGAATATCCTCCTAAAGCATCAATCTCCCTAACAATTTGCCCCTTAGCTATACCTCCCATTGCAGGATTACACGACATTTGGGCAATTTTATTCATATCCATTGTAATTAGCAGTGTTTTGGAACCCAGGTTTGCAGCAGCCGCAGCAGCTTCAGAACCAGAGTGACCAGCACCAACAACAATGACATCGTACTTTTCGAACATATCTTTAAGGTTTCACGTGAAACATGTATAGCATACTATTGATTATCAATAATATAAAAAATAAATCAAATAGATTTCTATTCTAAATCAGGCAGCAAAGATAAATAATAATCTTCTTTGCTGGTCATTTGCGCCTTTTCTGATGGACTTTTATCTTTATAGCCTAACAAGTGAAGAACACCATGAATAATAACACGAAATAATTCATTATCCATGATCAAATTTAGCCTTTGCGCATTTTCTTTTATTCGATCTAAACTGATAAAAATTTCACCGGAAACCATATCAGCCGAACTATAATCAAAAGTAATAATATCCGTATAGGTATCGTGGTTGAGATATTCCATATTTATTTTGTGCAGATAATCATCACTACAAAAAGTAAATGATAACTCTCCAAGATCAAAACCTTCAGCCAAACAAGTTCGGTTTATCCAATCTGCTGATTTTTTAAGCATATTTAGATCAAGCGTTGCTGATAAATCGTAAAAATAAATTGAAGAATTCAAGATCAGACGCTTATGGTTTGTTTTGTCTCCTGAAAATAACTTTGTAAAGCAGTTGATCTTAAAACGGAAAGTTCTTTATTAATACTCGAGACCTTAAAGTGCAAGGAAACCGTATTTCCTAATGAACTAAACGTCATATTATCACTTAATTGCTCCATCAAAAACAATCCTTTTCCCGCATCCAAGTCTTGATTTATTAGTGGATCTGTTGGATCTACAATAGAGGAAGCGTCAAATCCATTGCCCTGATCTGATACACTAAATATAAGCTCTCCTTTGGCCGTGGTAAAAGCTATTTCTACTTTCTTTTGCTTATCAAAGTTATTTCCATGCTCAATGGCATTCCGAACAGCTTCATCCAAACTTATTAAAATGGTAGAATAGTAATTATTATTGATGTTATACACATCTGATATTTGTTCGACAAATTCCTCAATTTTATATAATTCAGTTAAACTTGAACTGATTTGAATAGTGCGTTTTTTCAACATAATGCTTTAATTGACTCGGTAATTTTTGCCTTATAGTGCAATTTTTAATCCAAAACGGAATATACCTTTATACCTAATCCGCTCAAATAAGTTACCACTAAAATTAAAATTCTATTACCCTTCTGCTACAATTTTATCTTCTAACTCATCATCGTTAAAAAGAGGAAAAACATCCAGAATGGGACTAAGCGCTACAGCACTTATCTCAACCGGAACTAACATCGTTTCCAGATTTTCGGAAATACGATCGTAAGCCTCTCTAACCGAATTAGCAGCAACCAACATTTGATTGCTTACTTTGGTCTCTTTACTGCTATTCTCATCAAAAATACTCCAGCCTACCTTTGCTTTATACCAGTATTGGCCATCGTCGTAACTAAATATTTCCGTAAAATTTGTACGCGATATTCCAACGACCTCAATATCTCCTGATACATATTTTTCCATGATTTCAAAAATACGACGTTCTGCCTCTGTAAAATTAATGGCGTCGACCAAGTAGGTTTCGGAAGCGCGACTCATTTTACCATGATCATCAATTTTTTGGTATTTTATCTTACAAGTAAACCAGTTTTGCATATACACTAAATTTTGCAGCAAAAATAAGCAGGAAATCCACACTAAAAAAGTGAATTGTACAATAAACGCAAACCTATCAAAAAACCACTTATTTTTGAAGCATAAATTATTTCATTATGCTCAAACTAAAATCATATTATCCTTACTTTTTTATCCTCATATTTTTATTGGGAATAGTGATTGGGCAACGTTATCTACAAAAAAGATCAACAACTTTCACAAAAAACAAAATAGAATCGGTGCTTAATTATATCGATAAAGACTATGTTGACTCTGTGAATATGGACCAATTACAAGAAACAGCAATAGAAGAAATGCTCGCAAAACTAGATCCGCATTCTATCTATATCAGTGCTGAAGAATTTCATGCGGCTAATGACCCATTGATGGGCAAATTTGACGGTATAGGCGTTCAGTTTCGCATGGTAAACGATACTGTAGTTGTAATTCTACCTTTAGAAAACGGGCCATCACAAAAAGCCGGAATTCAAGCGGGCGATCGCATAGTGATAGCAAATACAGATACTTTAACAGGAAGACACTATAGCAGTTTAGATATCCAAAAAAGATTAAAAGGAGAACGAGGTTCGATAGTAAATCTTTTTATTAAACGAAAAGGAGAAAGAAGCTTATTGCCTTTTTTAATCAAACGTGATGCCATACCAACCTATAGTATAGATGCAAAATTTATGCTAAACGATAGTGTAGCCTATATTAAATTAAGTCGATTTGCAGCCACAACAATCAAAGAATTTTCGGAAGCCATGGAAATGCTTAAAGATCAAGGGATGAAAGAGTTAATCCTTGATTTAAGAGGTAATTCAGGGGGATACCTCGGTGCAGCTATATTTATTGCCGACGAATTTTTAGATAAAGGAAGTATGATTGTATATACCGAAGGTCGCAATAGACCAAAAGAAACCTATTATGCCTCCGGATCGTCTTCGTATATCAACGAAAAAATAATTCTGCTTATAGATCAAAATTCAGCCTCGGCAGCAGAAATTGTTGCCGGAGCAATTCAGGATAACGACAGAGGACTGCTTGTTGGCCGAAGAACTTTTGGAAAAGGACTGGTACAAGAACAAGCTAATTTTATCGATGGATCGGCTGTACGCTTAACCGTATCGCGCTATTTTACTCCAAGTGGACGATGCATACAAAGATCTTATAAAAACGGCACCGAAGCCTATTATAATGCCTATTATGAACGCTTACATAAAGAAATGCTTAGCTCGCCCGACAGCACATCCATCCCGGACTCGCTAAAATACAAAACGCGAAAAGGAAGAATTGTTTATGGTGGAGGAGGAATTTGGCCCGATGTATTTATTCCGGCCGATACGAGCATTAATTTTACCTTTTATAATAAACTGATCAATCAATCGATTATCTATCAATTTGCCTTTGATTACGTCGAAAAAAACAGAAAAGCGTTAAACCAATACCTATCGATAGAAGACTTTAAAGACCATTTTGATAATTCGAATACGCTATACAATCAATTTCTCGAATTAGACGAAGTAAAAAAACTAAATCCAACAGAAGAGGATATTAAAAACACCAAACATTATATTACAACGCTAATTAAAGCAGAAATAGCCAGAAATTTATTTGAAGATGGATTTTATCCTATTTACATAGCAAATGACAACTATATAAAAGAATCTTTATTATTATTGCAATAAAATATCAACAAAATGATTATCATAAATTTACAAGGGATTGTTGTTAAATCAACCGGAAGTTGGTATATTGTACAAACTGATGATAATCAATTATACAACTGTAAAATAAAAGGCAAATTTAAAACACAGGGCATAAAAAGCACAAATCCAATTGCCGTTGGCGATAAAGTAGATTTTATTTTACAAAAAGAAGAAGGCGTGGGCTTAATTAAAACAATACATCCACGTAAAAACTACCTTATTCGAAAAGCGACCAAATTAAGCAGTCGATCGCATATTATAGCCGCCAATGTGGATTATGCAATCCTGGTAGTTTCCTTAGCTTTTCCAAGAACCTCAAGTGGATTTATCGATCGCTTTTTAATTAGTACAGAAGCCTACCATATCGAAACGCTTATCGTTTTTAATAAGAGTGATTTGCATGATAAAGTTTTACAAAACCAATTGAATGAGTGGATGACTATGTATGAAAACATCGGTTATTCGTGCTATTCGGTGTCAGCTAAAACAGGAAAAGGAGTTGATGCTTTAAAAAAACGATTACAAAACAAAATAAATTTATTTAGCGGCCACAGCGGTGTGGGTAAATCGGCTTTGATAAACGCCATACAACCCGATCTAAAATTAAAAACAGCAATCGTATCGGATGCCACCGAAAAAGGAACACATACCACAACTTTTGCCGAAATGCATGCCATGCATTCCGGAGGCTATATAATTGATACTCCAGGCATTAAAGGCTTTGGACTGATCGATTTTGTAGCAAAAGAAATTCCATCCTATTTTAAAGAGTTTGCCCCTTATGCATCGCAATGTAAATTCCACAATTGCACGCATACACACGAGCCCGATTGTGCCGTAATAAAGGCCGCAAATTCAGGGGCAATAGCAAAATCAAGATATAATAACTATCTTGCCATTATAAAGGACGATTATTTTTCTGAAAATCCATACTGATATGCTGGCCATAGAATTAATAAGCGAATATATAGTTCCTCTGAAAACATCAGATACAGCTTTAACGGCTCTAAGTTTAATGGAGGAATTTAAAGTAAAACATTTGCCTATCGTAAACGATAAGGTTTTGCTTGCGCTTATTTCTGAAGAAGATATCTATACGTATAATCAATTTGAAGAACCCGTTGGAGCACATCCTATTGTAAAACCTCAAATAAGTATTTACGATACACAGCATATTTACGATGTAATGACAGCCTTTTATGAAGATAATTTAAGCTTATTGCCTGTTATCAATACTAAAAACCATTATCTAGGCTCTATTCACAGTTGGAAATTAGTTAGCAGCCTTGCAGAAATTACAGGAGTAATTAACCCGGGAGGTATCATCGTATTGGAAATGAATGTAAACGATTATTCCTTATCGCAAATTGCACAAATCATCGAATCAAACAACTCTAAATTAATCAATCTCTATATCCGTACAAATAAGGATTCTACATTAATGGAGGTCACTATTAAACTCAATACAATGGATCTAGATCCCGTATTGCAAACATTTTACCGATACAATTACCTGGTTAGAGCCTACTATACCGAAGAAATGCTTGAATCTAAACTCTTAGATAATTACGACTCCTTAATGAACTATTTGAATCTTTAATATGAAGGGAATTCTCACTATTTTAATAGGTTTTGTTTTTATCAGTAGCAGTTTCGGACAAAAAACCCAAATGGCTTGTCCTGATACCGTTAAAATGGTGTACGTCAATCAAATATATTTAAAAGGAAACAAAATTACACACAGCAAAATAGTGTACCGCGAATTGGCGCTAAAAGCAGGCGATAGTTTATGCCTGAGAGATTTTGAAAAGGCTTTAGTTAAAAGCAAAGAAAATTTACAAAACACCTCTTTATTTAATTTTGTTGAAGTACGAAATGTGCAAGTTGAAGACAAGGATAAAATATTTGCCAATATACATATCGATTTAACAGAACGATGGTATATCTGGCCAATGCCCCTTTTCGAATTGGCCGAGCGCAATCCAAATGCATGGTGGGAATCGAAAGATCTAAGCAAATTAAACTATGGTATGTTTTTTACCTGGGAAAACTTTCGTGGTCGTCGCGAAGCACTTAAAATTATTGCTCAGGGAGGATATGACGAAAAACTAGGTTTTTACTACGATATTCCTTTCATTAACCGCAAACAAACATTGGGAATTATATTGTCGGCCGGATTAACACGCAACCACGAAGTCACTTATCAAACCATTCAAAACAGGCCCGTGCGCTATCGCGATGAAAAATATGCACGACACCAATATTATGCTTCCATAGCCTTAAACATCCGAAAAAATATCCATACTTCACATGCCTTTATTTTTGGTTATAATAATCACCAATATAGCGATATCGTTTTTGAATTAAATCCTGAATTCGATCCCAATCAACAAAACGAATTCAACTATTTTTCGTTCAGTTATATTTTTAAAGATGATCATCGCGATAATAAAAACTACGCGCTCAACGGCTATTTTATTGAAGCCGAATTGGAAAAACAGGGCATTGGAATCAATAAATACTCGAATGTGGATGTATTATCACTAACAGCCAGTTTACGACGATATTGGAACTTAGGCAACAATTGGTATGTTGGTAGTGGTTTTACAGGCCGCATAGCAAGCACAGGTCAAAATCCCTATTTCTTAAATACAGGATTAGGTTATCATCGTGAATTTGTAAGAGGATACGAACATTATGTAATCGACGGTGAAAATTACGCGCTATTTAAAACAGACCTAAAATACGCCGTATTTCAAAATCAAATATCAAATATAAAGTTATTACCCAGTAAATTTGCTAAGATTCACTGGTCGGTTTATTTAAGCTTATTTGCCGATGCAGCCTATTCAACTACAGAATTGCCGCAACTTACAAATACCTTGCAAAATTCGACCTTATATGGCTATGGAGCCGGCCTCAATATTGTTACCTATTACGATATGGTTTTTCGATTCGAATACTCGATAAATAAAAGAAATGAAAGCGGATTGTATGTGAGTTTTATGTCTTCGTTTTAAAACGATAATTCACTGATCCGATGACTTTGAGTCATCGGATCAGTACTTAAAAATTCCTACTCAAAAGCCGAAAAGAAAGTCAAGGCCTTTTTATCAACTAAGCTTTGATATGCTTTCCAATCTCCACTAAAGAAGGATTCAATATCACCCACATATTGGTCAATCGCATCGTTCGCCTTTTTCATAGCCAACTCTTCGCGCAATCCGGGAGCATCAATATAGCCCATCAATCCCCACGATGCTTGTCTTATCACATTAACCAGTCCATCTTCTTCTCGGAAAATACCTTGCACTTTGGGCGGCTCTTGCAATTCGGCAAAATCGGCCAGTTTTTTTGTAACTTGCTTATGCAATGCTTTAATTTCTTCGTTGTCATCCTCTTTTAAAGGATCGATAACTAAAGCCAAACTTTTAACAATGGCTTGTGCATCGCGCACTTTATCAGCTGCCGCAGTAGCTTTTTCCACCGCTGTATACAATTCCTTTTGCAAAGCCTCTCTTGCTAATAAATCTTCCATGCGATAAGCAATGCGATGGTCAAATTCTACATTCACATACGTCGAATCAGAAAGCTTATTGTAAGAAAGTTTTACCAAATAATCGCCGGGCAAAACATTTCCTCCACGAGGTTCGCGTAAATCATTTTTTGGTTTTGCCTGATTTGGAAAACGAACACCTTTCTTATTGAATTCCCAATAAAAACGATTGATTCCTGATTTAGGATCTTTGCGTATACGCGTCATCAATTGCCCTTCATCATCAAATACTTCAATCAAAACACTATCCTTAATGCCTTCGACTGGATTTGCAATATAGTTAATCATAGCGCCCTGCTCTTTATTTTCACCATAAAACAAACCATCGCCACCAAAACGCATACCTAAAGGCTGTTTAAATACATTCATTTCGGCATCAGG
Organism: Bacteroidales bacterium; assembly: GCA_016929955.1. Taxonomy (GTDB): domain Bacteria; phylum Bacteroidota; class Bacteroidia; order Bacteroidales; family UBA12170; genus UBA12170. Next base: position 16,939 of record JAFGHU010000161.1, read on the forward strand.
AATTGGGAAGAGATAAATCGGTTTATCTAACAAAGAAACACCCTTTTTAGCTAGCTCGCGCAAAGGCTCAATATTATCCACAATATAAGCAGCCCGACCAAAAGTGCCGATAATTAAATCGTTCTCGCGAGGATGAATGCGCATATCCATAGTAGAAACCGTTGGGTAATGATTTGTAAACTTACTGAATGTTTTGCCGGCATCAATGCTGATATACAAACCGCTTTCTGTTCCAACAAAATAAAGGTTTTCTGCCAGCGGATCTTGAACAAACGATAAAGCATATCCTTTCACTTTTTCCCGACTTAAAATATTGGTCCATTTTTTACCAAAATCTTTTGTATGATAAACATAGGGCTCCCAATTATCTCTTCGATAATCATTTATAACAACAAAAGCTTCGCCCTGATTATAGGTTGATGGATGAATTTGTGGAATCCAACTTCCTGCCGGAGCACCCTTAATATTCTTGCTTAAATTCGTCCAGGTTTTTCCTCCATCTTTGGTCAGTTGCAAATTTCCATCGTCAGTACCAACCCAAATCACATCTTTATTCAGTGGACTTGGCGCAATGGAGATTATAGTTGTATAGTTTTCAGCACCTGTTGCATCATAAGTCAATCCGCCACTCTCCATCGATTTTTGTTTTGTAGAATCGTTGGTGGTTAAATCGGGCGAAATAATCGTCCAGGTATCACCTCTATCCGAACTTTTATGCAAAAACTGACTGCCAAAATAAACACCTTTTACATCAAAAGGATCAGCAGCAATAGCCGCATTCCAGTTAAAACGTAATTTAATTCCATCAGGATGTACGGGTTGAACAAACTTACTAAAACCGGTTTCAATATCATAACGCATCACATTGCCTTGCTGACTCATCGTAAATCCGTACCGAGCATCGGCTCTATCGGGTACAACATCAAAACCATCGCCAAAAGAAAGCTCTTGCCAATATACATTTTGAATACCTTGTACATGATAAACCTGACTAGGGCCACGCCAAGAACCATTGTCTTGCATGCCACCATACACATTATAAGGCTTTTCCATATCGTAATTGATATGATAAAACTGAGCCAAGGGAAGATTACGAATAAAACGCCAGGTTTTTCCGCGGTCGCGCGACATAGTTAATCCTCCATCGTTTCCATCAATAAGAAAACTGCCATCCGTAGGAAGCATAAACCAGGCATGATGATCGGGATGCGCTTTTGCATAAGGCATCATCGTTTTAAAAGTCCGTCCGCCATCGTCACTTACATCCACTAAAGAATGCAAGTTATATACACGATTTTCATTGTCAGGATCAACATGAATTTCCGCATAATAAAACGGCCGACCTCCAATATTTTTATCGGCCACCATTTTAAAATTCTGTCCGCCATTTTCTGAGCGGTAAAGCGCATTGTGTTTTGATTCCACCAAAGCATAAACCACTTTAGGATTGTTTGGCGAAATGCCTAAACCTATACGTCCGAGTTCGCCTTTTGGCAAGCCATTTTTATCGCTTAGTAACTCAAAATTTTCACCTCCATCATAAGTAACATAAAGGCCGGAACCTTCACCTCCCGATTTAAAAAACCAAGCATGGCGTTCGAATTGCCACATACTCACAAACAATTTATTGGGGTTGGAAGGATCGATAATCAAATCGCCCACGCCTGTTCGATTGTTTAAATAAAGAATTTTATTCCAGGTCTTTCCACCGTCAGTAGTTTTAAATAATCCGCGCTCTTCACTTGGTCCCCAGGCAGAACCTTGCACACCGGCATAAACAATATTAGAGTTGTTTGGATCAATAAGAATACGATGAATATTGCGCGAATTATGCAAGCCCATATTTTGCCAGGTTTTACCGCCATCCATACTTTTGTAAATGCCGTTTCCGCTACTCTGACTGTTTCTTGGATTGCCTTCGCCGGTGCCTACCCAAATAATGTCAGGCGCATTTTGATCGATTGTAAGTGCTCCCACCGAAGCAAAATCCTGATCATCAAAAATAGGTTCCCAGTCAACACCTCCGCTCTCCGATTTCCAGACACCTCCGGAAGCAGATCCCACATAAATTACAGAAGGATTATTTGTAACGACATCAATAGCTGTAACACGTCCACTCATCCCTGCAGGGCCAATATTGCGTGCTTTTATACCTCTAATTTGCTCCATTGTTAATTGCTGAGCAAAAGTCAGACTTGCTACCGATATTAATAAAAGGAGCAAGCTAAAACGAAATTTTTGGATTCGATTTTTCATTAATTATAGGATTTGGTTCTAGTTTTATTTGTTAATTATTGTTTGGCTTGTTTATTGAAAACCGATGATTTGTCGGTTTACGTGTCCAAAGATGAGAAATTCGGCGCAGAAAACAAAACGTTACAGGGCAAGTGGCTAGTGAGCAGATGACTCTAAGTCATCAGCTCACTATGTCAACTCTCTATGTCCGCTCACTATATCAGTTCTCTAAAGTTAAACCCAACGCTTTGGCTAATTCTTTATTTACCAGTTCACCTTCTCTTAAACCTCCATAATCTTTTGCCGAAGAAAATTCCCAATCCATAACATTTGATGCTAAATTTGCTTTTACCGGGTTCTGATGAATATAATTAAATACAATATTGGGATATTGTAAATCAGGGTTTAGCGATTTAGAATAAGTGATTCCATCCTTATACAAATAAGAAGGTGCTAAACCCTTGTGGCAATTAACACAAATTGCTTTTGTATGCGATTTAAATAGGGAACCACTTCGTTTTTCTTGTTTGTTAATTGCTCTCGTATAAGATCTTAACATAATCGCTATTGAATTATTTAACGTGTTTTTGGGTGAAGTGATACGATGACTTTGAGTCATCGTATCACTAAATCCCCTTGTTGCACTATCTGGTTTTATAAAAACCATGAGATGAAAATGGTTTGGCATTAAACACCAAGCCAATATATCTGCAAAAGGAGCAAAATGAAACTTCATTTTTTTAAGAAAAAACAAATAATTATCGCGTTTAAAGAAAATCTCACATCGATTATTTCCCTGATTATAAATATGATAAATCTTTTCTTCTTCGAAATACATAATAAAAAGAATACTATTTTTAAAGAGATGAAAGAACCGCACTATTTTAAAAACCAAGTAATCAGCCGTCCTGCGCATAAAAGTACGAAAAAATTAGAGTCATACGATGACTCCAAGTCATCGTATGACTTTATTCACCTCATCCCCTTTAACTTCCTCACCATCCCTTCCAAACCATTCAATTTAATTTCGTAGCATAGAGCCAATAAATCGCCGAGTTTTCCTTTGGGAAATCCTTTTTGCTTAAACCAAACCAAATAAGGTTCAGGCAAATCAATGATTAATCGTCCTTGGTATTTGCCAAAAGGCATTTTTAGCGTTACCAATTCGATCAATTGCCTATTATCCGGTTTTAGTTCTTGCATAGTTTTGTTTTTTATTCATACGATGACTCGAAGATTTGTTAGTGATACGATGACTCGGAGTCATCGTATCACTTCACTAGCACTATATGTTATCTATCCATCTTATCAAAATCCTCAAAAGTCATCCGAAAATCACAACCGGCCTTCCATTCGCTACATCCATAAGCCGAATTTCCTTTGATAATAAAGCCTTTTTTGCATCTTGGGCAAAGCATTTTTTCTTCCGTTGACTTTGCTTTCTTTGTTCGTGGTTTTTTACTTTTTGCTTTGCTTGCTTTTTTGACTTCTTCTTCTCCAATATTTTTCTCCACAGGTTTGTATTTCACATCCTGCACTAATTGCCTCACCATTTCTTTCATTTCGTCTAAAAACATGCCAACATCATATTGACCGCGCTCAATTAAACTCAATTTTTGTTCCCATTGGCCGGTTAGCTCAGGCGACTTTAAAAGCTCGTATTCGATCGTTTTTATTAATTCCACTCCTGTGGTAGTCGGAATTAAAGATTTGCGCTTACGCGTGATGTAATTGCGCCTAAAAAGCGTTTCAATAATATTGGCTCTGGTCGATGGTCGGCCAATGCCGTTTGCTTTCATAATTTCGCGTAAATCTTCATCTTCTACTTGCTTCCCTGCTGTTTCCATAGCTCTTAACAGCGTAGCTTCTGTAAAGAGTTTGGGCGGCTGTGTTTTTTTCTCGATAATTTCGGGTTGATGTTCGCCTTTTTCGCCCAATTCAAATGACGGAAGACTTTGCTGCTCTTCCTTTTCATCGTCTTTATCATCCGCTTGATTATAAAGCACGCGCCAGCCCGGATTTAAAATTTCCTTTCCACTGGCATTAAAAAAATAGTCGACTACTTTTCCTTTTACTTTCGTATTCGATACCTCACAATCGGGATAAAAATTGGCCAAAAAACGATAAAGAATGGCTTCATAAACATCCGTTTCATCCTTCCCTAAAGAACCTGCTTGAACTCCGGTTGGAATAATCGCATGGTGATCTGTAATTTTGCTGTCATCAAACACACGTTTCGACTGACTCAATCCTAAATCAAAAATGGGTTGGATTTCTTTTGCATACGTTTTGAGTTGCTTTAAAATGCCTTCAATTTTTGGAAACATATCGGTAGGCAAATAGGTTGTATCTACACGTGGATAAGTCACTAATTTTCGTTCGTAAAGCGTTTGTACAATTTTTAGTGTTTCATCGGCCGAAAGGTTCAGTTTCTTGTTGCAATCGACTTGCAGTGCCGTTAAATCAAAGAGTCGCGGCGAAAATTCTTTTCCCGGATTTTTAGAAAATTCAACAATTTCAAAATCCTGATTGCTTATTTCAGTCAAAAGCGCTTCTGCTTTTTCCTTTTCCGTAAATCGCCCATCCTCATAATTAAACTGAACATCGCGATAGCGTGTTTTAATTTCCCAAAAAGCTTCGGAAACAAAATTTTCAATTTCCAAATGGCGGTTGACAATCATTGCCAAGGTAGGCGTTTGCACGCGGCCGATAGAAAGCACGTTTTGGCCGGTTCCGTATTTTACAGTGTATAAGCGACTTGCATTTATTCCCAATAACCAATCGCCAATGGCTCTGGCACTTCCTGCCTGATACAATCGATCGTATTCTTTGGCGTCTTTTAAATGATCAAAACCTTCACGAATGGCCGATTCTGTTAAGGACGAAATCCACAATCGTTTTATCGGTTTCGTATTTCCGGCTTTTAAATAAACCCAACGCTGAATGAGTTCTCCTTCTTGTGCCGCATCACCACAATTTATAATTTCTACGCATTCTTCGCTCTGTATTAACTTTTCGATCACTCTAAACTGACGCACAGCGCTTTCGTTTTCGACTAATTTTATCCCAAAAGTATTTGGGATAATAGGAAGCCAGTTTAAACTCCAGGCGCGTAATCGCTTGTCGTAATCATCGGGTGTTTTAAGTGTGCAAAAATGCCCGTAAGTCCAGCTAACCGCATAACCATTTCCTTCAAAAAAACCATCTTTTTTAGTGTTGGCGCCCAATACTTTGGCTAATTCTTGAGCAACACTTGGTTTTTCGGCAACACAGAGGATCATGGATTTCTTTTTTACACAAAAATAACAAGCTTTCGCAATAGATCACGCTTCCAAACAAAAAAGAGCGCATCATTGATTCTTATACATTGACCAAAATTTCATTTCTTTGCTAAAAATTTGGAGGATGAAAAATATTAGCTTGCTTGTAAATACGTCAAAAGATTTTGATATCCATGATTTTAAGAAAAAAATAAGTCGCTTAAAAAAATCAGAGGATATCGAAATTTTGTTGATTTTATATAAAAAGAAAAAACAGGTTTCTTTTGATGATTTTACTGTTTTTTCGGTCGAGGATCACGAAGACCTGAGCTTTTCTCAATTACTCGATGCCGTTAAAACAAGTCGCTTTTTGTTTTTTAACCCTGAAATTGATTATCCGGATGATTTTTTTGAACGCCTGTTAAACACTGAAGAAGATCAGGCACCAAGAGAAAAACTTAGCGTTTGGAAAGAAAGTTTGCGGGGACTTCAACAAAGTCAATATGGACTTTGCACGGTAAAACCGGAACAAAACGAAGCTTTCGATTTTTTAAAAGAATCGGCATTATATATCAAAAAAGAGATTGAAACTTTGAATATCGATAAATTGAGTGTTCATCCCGAATCGGCCACTGAACTTTATCGCTATGCGTTAAAAAAGAAATTGAATTTAATAAGCTATACACCTAAAAAGAAAAGGCTGTTTTACCATACCCACTTTGCCGATTTAATAATGACTTGTCAAAAACAAGCCCAAAAACAATTTAAACTGTTTCCGGCGTTATTTGTTTTGTTCTTCGTCATTTTCGGCATAGGAGCTGCATTCAACTCAAGCTTTTTCCTGATTTTTCTTTTTGGGATGAGTATTTATTTTCTTGCGATAACCCTCGAATCCTTTGGGATTTCAACACTGAAAAAAAATGGTGCTATTTTGCCCATACTACTTTTTTTATTTCCCTTTGTACATTTGGTTTATGGATTAGAATCGTGGATAGCCAAATTGAATAAGAAAAACTAATTCTTATTTCAGAATTTTCATTGTTAAAGGATAATGATAGTCGTCTCGATTCATCACTTTAATTGTGTTTAAAACGATAACAACCGAACTGAAAAGACCTAAAAAGATCAACAAGGGCAAGCCAATGATTACAAGGAGTAAAAGCACCGAAACCATTAAGTAGATAAAAATAGAGAACTGAAAATTCATTATGTCTTTAAAATGTTGTTCATAGCCTTCTAGTTCATCTTTCTTGAGTAACCAAATAAGTATAGGAGGGATAATCAAGATAAAAATCCCGCTAAAATGCAACAGAATCAGCCAATTGTAAGCCTCTTGAGAAAGCGAAGCATTTGCATTCTTTTTCTTGCTGGTTAGCACTTCCAGATCAACGCCAAGCGCTTCGGCCAAAGCATTCAAAGTATAGGTACGTGGATCAACTTCGCCACTTTCTATACGCTGAATCGTTCGTACACTTAAACCGGTTAACTCGGCTAGATCTTCTTGGGTTAAACCTTTAAGTAAGCGTAGTTCTTTAATTTTCTGACCAATATTTTCCATCTCGTTTTTTTCTGCTAAAGTAGACTGAAACTAGGTGACCACACCACTTCTTTTACCCGACATTTACCCGACATTCAATACCAAAAGAAATATTTCAACATTGATATTTGTCTAATTATCTGATATTTACAGCGCTTTAGGATACCAAGCTAAAACACGCACTTCAATGTCTTTGTTTTTATCGTGTACCAATGCGGTGAATTTTTCCAAATCGCTAAATCCTCCAGTTCCTCGATAATGATAAGGATAAACGATTTTGGGATTAATTATTAGCGTTGCTTTTGCCGCCTCATCAATATCCATAGTATAAGGTAAATTCATACAAAGAAAAGCACGATCGATATTCTTTATTTCACTCATTTCCGGCATATTCCCCGTATCGCCACTTATATAAATACGTTTGCCTCCAATCGTAATTATATATCCATTTCCAACGCCTTTTTTATGGTGCGAAGTTTCCGTTACAGGATAATTGTACGCAGGAACAGCCTCAATTTCCATATCCAAGACTTCCGTAATTTCACCATTCGGTAAAATCGTTAAATCTGACTTAAATGCTTCACTCATTTTATCTGCAACTTCTTGCGGTACGATAAAAGGGGCACTCTCTGCATGAATTCCTTCCAGTGTAAGCTTACTCAAATGATCGCCGTGACTATGTGTAATCAAAACCAAATCGGGTGCCGCAAAATTAGCGTAAGCAGCTGGATCACCAACCGGATCAATATATAGCGTTAAATCGTTCCATTCCCAAACCATAGAAGCATGTTGAATGGGATAAATTTTCAAATCGCCATTATTTGTCGGACAAATTTCTTGCGCATATGCAGAAAAAGAAACGAGCATGATCATAACAAAAAAAGAAGCGTTTTTCATAGCTACAGGATTTTTATTTTTCGGGATTAAAGATAAAGAAAAAAAGTTTCTTTATTCATCTGATGACTTGAGTCATCTGATGAATGCTTTGCGGTAAAGCTAATTGATCTTGATAAAATTATAGGTAATTGTTCCAACTTGAATCTCAG
>JAFGHU010000162.1 GCA_016929955.1 Bacteroidales bacterium
ACATCCACGAAAAAATTTTGACACACAGGCGGATGATTATCGTGGATGTTCCATGTGGCCGAAACATAAAATTATAAACACATGAAAAATAATGTATAAATCAATGAAACATCCTCGATTAAACAATTTTGAAACACAAACAAATGCTTATCCTGGATGTTCCATCTGGCCAATAAAAAACAAATTATAGACACATGAAAAGAACGGAAATAAAATCTTTATTAAATGAAGCAACGATAGGTGCAGAAGTAAATGTAAGAGGATGGGTTAGAACAAAGCGTGCCAGTAAAAATGTAGCTTTTATAGCTCTAAACGATGGTTCAACCATTCATAATATACAAATTGTAGTGGATAATGCCTTGGCCGATGCCAAATTACTTCCGAAAGTAAGTAGCGGAGCTGCAATATCGGTTATTGGAGAAGTGGTGGCTTCGCAAGGGAGCAATCAACAGATCGAAATTACAGCGAAGAATTTGGAAGTATTAGGCGAAGCTAATCCCGACGAATATCCTTTACAACCGAAAAAACACTCGCTCGAATTTCTGCGCGAAATTGCCCATTTACGTTTTCGATCCACAACCTTTGGCGCCATTACACGCATTCGTCATTCCATGATTTTTGCTGTACACCAGTATTTTACTCAGCATGGATTTTATAATATTCATACTCCAATAATTACAGGATCTGATGCCGAAGGCGCCGGAGAAATGTTTCAGGTGAGTACTTTAGATCTCAATAATTTACCTAAAAAGGAAGATGGCTCTATCGATTATTCCTTCGATTTCTTTGGCAAAGAAACCAATTTAACCGTTTCGGGTCAGCTCGAAGTTGAAACGGCGATGTTAGGCATGTCGAAAGTATATACTTTTGGGCCTACTTTTCGTGCCGAAAACTCGAATACATCGCGCCATTTGGCCGAATTTTGGATGATTGAGCCTGAAGTGGCTTTCAACGACTTGATTGATAATATGGATTTAGCCGAGGATTTTCTAAAATACCTTATCCAATATGCGCTCGATAATAATATGGACGATTTATTGTTTTTGAGTAATCGCTTGAAAGAAGAAGAAAAAGGAAAGCCCGAAAACCTGCGCTCTATGGAGCTGATTGAAAAGCTTAAGTTTGTTTTGGAAAACGAATTTGCCCGCGTAACCTATACAGAAGCCATCCAAATATTAAAAGACTCTAAGCCCAATAAAAAGAAAAAATTCAATTATATTATCGAAGAGTGGGGAGCCGATTTACAATCGGAACACGAACGCTATCTCGTTGAAAAACATTTTCAAAAACCGGTAATCTTGATCGATTATCCGGCAAGTATCAAAGCTTTTTATATGAAGCAAAGCGAAGATGGAAAAACAGTTCGAGCTATGGATGTATTATTTCCACAAATTGGTGAAATTATTGGCGGTTCGCAGCGCGAAGAAAATTACGATAAGCTTAAAAATAAAATCGATCAGCTGGGTATTCCGGAAGAAGATATGTGGTGGTATCTCGATACGCGTAAATTTGGTTCCGTTGTTCATAGTGGATTTGGATTGGGTTTCGAGCGCTTAATGCTCTTTGTTACGGGTATGGGAAATATCCGCGATGTAATCCCTTTCCCTAGAACACCGCAAAATGCAGAGTTTTAATTTTAAATGATATTTTTAAATCCCTTTCTTAGTAAAAAAAGCGGTATATTTAAATTTGTAAACCAAGAATGAAAGATTATCATGCAACAACTTAAACTGCAACAAAAACTGTTACAAAAGCTTTCGCCACAGCAAATATTGCTGATGAAGTTGCTGCAAATTCCATCTATTGGCCTAGATCAGCGCATCAAACAGGAAATTGAAGAAAATCCTGCGCTGGAAGATGAATCGGCGGATACTAATGAAGAATCTTTACCCGATAATGAAGATACAGGTGACAGTGATAACGACGATGAATTTGATATCACGGATTATGTAGATGAAGACGATATTCCGGATTATAAAACCCGCTCGAATAATTATGCAGAAGACGATAACAAAACCATCCCTTTTGCTGCCGGAATTTCTTTCCACGAAATGTTAACCGATCAGATTAATCATCAAGGCTTTTCGGAAAAACAAATTGAAATTGCAAAAATAATTATTGGGAATATTAACGATTCAGGATATCTTGAGCGCGATTTAGAATCTTTGGTTGATGATTTGGTGTTTATGCAAAACATCGATGTTACGGTAAAAGAAATAGAGGCCGTGCTTCAAGTCATTCAAACCTTCGATCCTATTGGTATTGGTGCGCGAAGCTTGCAGGAATGTTTGCTTATTCAATTGAAAAGAAAGGATACGAAAAATCCGAATATCGCATTGGCGATGAAAGTGTTAGAGCGCTATTTTGATGCGTTCACAAAAAAGCATTACGATAAAATAGTAAAGAAAGCACAAATCGAAGAAGATCAACTGAAGCTTGCTATCGACGAAATTCTAAAATTAAATCCAAAACCGGGCAATTCTTTAAGCGAAACAAGCAAGGTAAACCACTATATTATTCCCGATTTTGTTATTACAAATAACGAAAATGAGTTAGAACTAACACTTAACTCACGCAACACTCCTGAGTTGCGCCTGAATAGAACCTATAAAGATATGCTTCAATCTTATGCGTTGAATAATACAAAAAAGAATAAGGAAGCTTTTCAGTTTGTAAAGCAAAAAGTAGATTCGGCAAAATGGTTTATCGATGCCATAAAGCAACGCCAGCATACCTTGTATGTCACCATGAAAGCAATTATGGATTATCAATACGCTTATTTTTTAAGTGGTGATGAGCGCGATTTGCGACCAATGATTTTAAAAGACATTGCCGATCAGGTAAACTTGGATATCTCTACTATTTCGCGCGTTGCAAACAGCAAATATGTTCAAACACCTTTCGGAACTATTTTACTCAAGAGTCTGTTTTCAGAAAGCTTAAAAACAGATGACGGAGGTGATGTTTCGACAATAGAAGTAAAAAAGATTTTGTCGGAGTGCATCAATCAGGAAGATAAAACCAAGCCGGTTACCGACGAGCAATTGACCGAGATACTAAAGGAAAAGGGTTATGTTATTGCGCGCCGTACAGTAGCTAAATACCGCGAACAATTAAATATTCCCGTCGCGCGGTTACGCAAAGAATTAAACTAAAAGATCACGCTAATGTCTTGATTATCCCTTTAATAATTTTGTAAAGGGCATAAGTTCAGCAAAGTATGAAAGAAATGACTTTCGGAAAATCTAGGCCTCGAACACATTATTAAATCTAAGTATTTTTATATCTTTGCAGGAGGATAAAAACTTGACATTATGGAACTGTTTGTTTTATTAGCCATGCCTGGCATTTGGTCGATGGCTTTAATTGTAATCGCTATTCTTTTATTATTTGGCGGGAAAAAAATTCCCGAAATGATGAAAGGTTTAGGGTCTGGTGTTAAAGAGTTTAAAAAAGGCATTTCTGACGATGATGATGAAGACTCTAAAACAAAAAAGGATAAAGAATAAAAGCGGTTATGCCGCTTTTTTATTTTAAAGTGATTACATACGCATCAAATTCAGCATGTTCCTGAACAGGTGTTAGTTTGCGATAGGCTTCTCTTGATGTGGAGTAAGGGCCTATGACGACTTTAAAATATGGATTTCCGTAAGGAACAAAATCGGGTATCCAATAATAACAAGCATCAAATCCTTTTTTCTTTAGCTGATTTATTTTTACTAAAGCATAATCTTCTGTTTTAACAGCGTAACAAGCAACAAAATAAGCCGGAAATTGAATGTCGTCTTTTGTAAGACGAAGTCCTGTCCCCGAATTTAAGTTTGTTGTTAAAACAGCTTGCTTTTTCGGGTCTTCTTTTAGTTCTGTTTTTTCTTCAATCGCTTTCTCTGCCGGTGGCTGTTCTTCAACGATTTGTTTTTCTGTAGTTTGAGCAGGTTTTGTTTCCGTTTCGATAGGTTCAGTTGCTTCAATAGGTTCAGAAAGGGCAATTGTTTGCTTTTTTTCTATAGGTTTAGCTACGGGTTTACTTGTTTTTGGATCTTCTTTTTTCGCAAAAAGGCGATCCCAAAATGAAGTTTTTGTTGCCGGTTTTGTTGTTTTGGTATTTTCCACTTTCTGTGGAGGGCTTTCCTGCTCAACGATTTTTGGCTCCTCTTTCACTTCCTTTTTTGTGAAAAGCCAAGTCCAAAGCGAAGTTTTTGTTTCCTTTTCGGGATTTTTAGAAATCGTTTTGCCGCTTTCTTCCATGGTTTCAGCATCTGTTTTTGCCTTTTCTTCGCTTGGAACTTCTGTTTTTAGTTCCTCCGCAGCAATTTCTTTGCTCTTGTTGTTGGCTTCTTTATCGTCAATAGTCGATTTGTCTGATTGAATTTTTGCCGGTGTTTCTGTTCGCATTCCGGCCGGTTTCTGAACAATTCCTTTGGCTTTATTATCTGCCTCTACAAAAAAAGTAAAATAGATAATCATTATCAGTACGATGGTGAGCACAACCATGCCGAAAATATTAAAAAAATACCGTCGTTTAATCCGTACATTGGTTTCTATGGGTGGCGCTGTCTCAAAACGCGGCTCTTCCTTGCTGTTTTTAGGTGGAATTTCTTGCTCCGGCATACTTACCGGAGGGGAGACTCTTTGTTTTTTTTCGCTCTGTGCGTGTTCTGTAAAAGGTTTTTGAGCGCTTCTTTCTTCTCGAATTTCCGCTGCTGATCTTGATTTGGTTTCTGATACAAAAGGCGTATCGGTAGGCGGTTTAGAAACAGGAGGTTTTGGAAGATTTTCTTGCACAGGTAATGGAGTAGATGCCTTTTTGTATTCTTCTTCCACAGGTTTAGAACTCGCTTTCTCGGGAGAAGAAGAAGGAGCACTAATCGGTTTTTCTTCCTTTTTTGCCGCTTCTTTTTCGCGCGATTTAATGCGTGCCAAAGCTTCGTCGATAATCTTCTGACTGTCGGAAATCGGCTTTTTATTTTCGTAATTTTCTTTCTGGCGAGTATAAAATTGCTTTTCTTTTCCTTTGTATTTAGTAAGGAAATAATCAATTTGCTTGATCCGCTCAGGATCATAGATGTTATACAAATCGGTCAGTAGTTTCTTATAATCTTCCATACACTAAAATTCCGGCGGCAAAATCCGGCTGCATTACTTGTAGTTCAAAGATAAACTATTTTATAAATTTGACAACGGACTTGAGCTCATAATAATTTAAAAGCGCTGTTTTTTATTAACAGAAGCTAAAAATACAGATTCTGAATAGGATTTCAACTTAACTTTGATCTTTTTCTGCTATTGTTTTAACAATATTCGATTTTTAGGTTTAAGTAAAGAGAATCTTAGTTAATTATTGGATAATTCTTCTTTTTTATATTATTTTTGTGGCCGAATAGCATTGGCTAAAAAGTCGAAAATCAAAACAATAAGAAAAAAGACTGAAGCGATTGACTAGTTTTTAGATTAATTCGCTGAGGTCTGCGAAAAATAAAGGACTCTTAGGATTTTAAGAGTCTTTGTCTGTTTATATAAAATTGAAAAAAGCACAGTATGGCTGAAACTAAATATTTTACGGAAAAAGGATTGCAAAAGCTGAGAGATGAAGTGGAAGAGTTAATCCGCATTCAAAGGCCGGCTATTTCTAAGCAAATTGCTGAAGCAAGAGATAAAGGGGATTTGTCGGAAAATGCGGAATATGATGCGGCAAAAGAAGCTCAGGGCATGTTGGAGATGAAAATCGCTAAACTACAAGACGTTATTCGTAATGCGCGCATTATCGACGAATCAAAAATGGATAGTTCTAAGGTTTTGATTTTATCTACTGTTAAAATTAAAAACTTAAGCAATGGCGCGGAAATGACCTATACTTTAGTGCCCGAAAATGAAGCCGATTTAAAGCAAGGCAAATTATCGGTTAGCTCACCGGTGGCTAAAGGTTTGCTCGGAAAAAAAGTGGGCGATAAAACAACAATTGATATTCCTGCCGGAAAAATTATCTTTGAAATTATTGAAGTAACCCGTTCATAATAAATAATATGGCTAGTATTTTTACAAAAATTATTCAGGGCGATATTCCATCGTATAAAATTGCCGAAGATGAAAAATATTATGCTTTTTTGGATATCAATCCTTTAGCAAAAGGGCATACACTCGTCATCCCTAAAAAAGAAACAGATTATATTTTCGATCTTTCGGATGAAGATATTTCTGGCATGATGGTTTTTGCTAAAAAAATCGCTTTAGCCATAGAAAAAGTGGTTCCCTGTAAAAAAGTAGGGATTGCAGTTTTAGGCTTGGAAGTTCCTCATGCGCATATCCATGTTGTACCCATTAATACGATTTATGACATTGATTTTAAGCAACCTAAACTAAAGTTTACCGGTGAAGAGTTCGAGGTAATAAGCAAAGAAATTTCCTCAAAAATTATAGCTTAAATGCAGTTGTTTAACACGATAAAGAAAAAGGCGTTTGTAGGATTGATTCTTTTGCTGCTCAGCATCAGTATTCAAGCACAGGAAAAAAGAACGCATTTTCTTATTCACACCGGTTTGGGTGATATGAAGGGCGAATTGTTTAATGAAACGCCGATGCATCGCGATAATTTTATTAAGCTCGCAAAGCAAGGCTGGTTTCAGAATTCTTATTTTCATCGCGTTATAAATCATTTTATGATTCAGGGAGGCCAAAATGCGGATGGTCGCGAAGATGCCGGTTATACGGTTCCGGCCGAATTTGTACCTGAAATTTATGTGCACCATAAAGGCATGTTGGCTGCTGCGCGCGAAGGGGATGATGTTAATCCTACTAAAGGAAGTTCTGCTGCACAGTTTTATATTGTTCAGGGCAAAATAATGTCTTTGGGCCAATTGGCTATTATGGAAGAAAAAATTAATTCAGAGCGCAAGCGTAAAGCGATTGAAAATTATATAATGATTTCTGGTCATGAAAAATGGCTTTATAAATTAGATGCTGTAAGGCAATCGGATGACAAAATTGGATTAAAAACGTTGCATAGTGAAGTCTATAATGAAATGAAACTGAATGGAGAAGCTCCAAAAGAGTTTCATTATTCTGAAGAACAAAAGAAACTATACACAACGATTGGCGGAACTCCGCATTTAGACGGCGCTTATACGGTTTATGGTAGAATTACAGAGGGTTTGGATGTTTTGGATAAAATTGCAGCCACACCGGTAGTCGGAAGTCGCCCAATCGAAAAGGTGTTAATGAAAATAGAAATACTAGATTAACAGAAATGAAAGCAAAAATTGAAGCTTATCTCCAGGAAATACAGACGTCCACAGTTGATAAAATGGACGATTTAGAAACTTTTCGTGTAAAATATATTGGAAAAAAAGGTTTAATTCCAGCTTTGTTTGCCGAATTTAAAACGGTAGCACCCGAAGACCGAAAAGAAATTGGTGTATTATTGAACGATTTAAAGCAGGCTGTGCTTGCTAAAGTTGAAGAAGCAAAAGAAATGCTCGAAAATTTGGTGCAGCATTTGGAGTCGGGCAATGATTTAACCTTACCTGTAAATCGCGATTTAGGTTCACGTCATCCGCTTTCTTTGGTGCGCAAACAGATTATCGAAATTTTTTCGCGCATTGGATTTACGGTTGAGGAAGGCCCCGAAATAGAAGATGACTGGCATAATTTTACAGCGCTTAATTTCCCCGAGGAACATCCTGCACGCGATATGCAAGACACTTTCTTTATCGAAAAATCGCCCGATATTGCCCTAAGAACACATACTTCTTCTGTACAAGTGCGCGTAATGGAAAACAATAAGCCTCCCGTCAGAAGTATTTTTCCGGGCAGAGTATTTCGGAATGAAGCAATTTCGGCACGTGCCCACTGTATATTTCATCAAGTAGAAGGATTGTATATCGATGAGAACGTAAGCTTTGCCGATTTAAAACAGACCTTGATGTATTTTGCAAAGGAAATGTTTGGTGAGCATACGGGTATTCGCCTGCGACCATCTTATTTCCCGTTTACAGAGCCATCAGCCGAAATGGATATTTCTTGTCATATCTGCGGTGGTGAAGGGTGCAATATATGTAAATATACGGGATGGGTAGAAATTTTAGGTTGCGGAATGGTCGATCCTAATGTTTTGGATAATGCCGGCATTGATTCCAAAAAATATACCGGATTTGCTTTTGGCATGGGTATTGAACGCATTACCATGTTGAAATATCAGATAAAAGATTTACGTTTATTTTTCGAAAATGATATTCGCTTTTTAAAACAATTTGAAAGCGCAATTTGATCAATTTATAAGGTGTTTTGCCGGAATAAGAAAAAATCGGGTCTTTGTGCTTTGTTTTGCCTGGTTTTAAGTACGTAAATCACGGAATTCAACGCAGTATTTTAACAATTGGCAGAGCAATTTATTAATCGGAGAAAATTAGTTATCAATTACAGGTAATTAAAAATCAACAAGATATAAAATATTAAAAGAATACAAAAGGGTAATTAGTATCCTAAATAGATAAAAAATGTTAAAAACTTGCATTGCGCTTAAATGCATGTTATTTTTACAGCGTCTAAATAAGGAAAGACATAACTGTTAATAGTTGTAGTTTTTTTCATATTTTTTTATTTGGTTAAATGTGTTTATATGCTGAAGAAACCGATTGCATCCCCTGCAACGGTTTCTTTGTTTTTAGGCATTTTGTTAAAAGCAAATTTCAGGTAAAATTAGAAGTTTTAATCTTGATTATCTTTAAATTATTCTAAAGTTTAAAAATAAGAAAAACGTGGATTTTTTGAATTATAATTAAGCACAAGCTAAGTTTATATATTGTCTCGGCACATTCCATTATAGAACTACCATTCAACCAAGCCTTATAAACCGCTCTTCAATTAATGTTTTGTACTTTGTTTTAAAATCATCGCTTAAGAAACTATGATCTACTTGTTCTAACCATTTTAACCTACTTTTTTCGTCTTGATCCGAATAAATTAGAATTTTGTGAACTGGGTGCTTTTTATATACCATAAATGCATATATCGTTTATAAATAGGCTTTCAGCCTGAAAGCAAATGTGTATAGTTTAAATCTCCACGCTTGTGTTACTTAAAAGTCAAACCCTAACGTTCTAAAGTTTTGATCTAGGTTTAAACTTTGATCCTGAATTTCTTTATCAAAATTTGAAAATATTATTTTGTTTATAAAGCGCGAATATGTATTTTTGCATCCGCTTTCAGGAAAAGCGAATACCTTTTTGGTGTTGGGCCTATAGCTCAGTCGGTTAGAGTAGTTGACTCATAATCAATTGGTCCCTGGTTCGAGCCCAGGTGGGCCCACAAAAAGTAGTTTATACTACATCAAAAAACCACTTAATACATTGCTATTGAGTGGTTTTTTATTTTCGGATTTACTGTTCGATGCTCCGTTTAATGCTAATTTTAGAATTGCTTGAAAAGTTCTACATTTACACACTAAAGCCAAACGCATTAAAAAAATAAAGAGAAAATGAAAAAAATAGTTGTACTGTTTGTTTTTATCCTGTTTGGTGAGCTTACGGCAACTGCTCAATTGTTTCGTAAAATCCATTCCTTAAACGATAGCAGTGAACACAATTTAGCCTTTCGGATAGAGAGCACCTCTTTTATTAAGAACAACGAATATTTCAATGATTTTTCAAAAGGATATACCGGTATAGGCTTTTTTATTAAACCCAGTATCGAGTATTATTTTACCAAAAACACAAAGGCAATAGCCGGTGTTTATTTGTTAAAATACAGTGGTATTGATGATTTTACACAAGCCATTCCTCTTTTTTCAATTCAACATAAGCTGAATAAAAATCTTGAAATGATTTTTGGTAGTCTTTATGGAAGCCTTAATCATCAGCTGGAAGAATCACTTTATTGTTTTGATCGTTATTATCAAGATAATGTGGAATATGGATTGCAGTTTCTATACAATTCGGCAAAAATTAAATCGGATTTGTGGTTGAACTGGGAGGAATTTATATTCACGAATAGTCCTTATCAGGAAGAGCTTGTTTTTGGAAATACGACAAATATCACCGTTTATCAATCGAAAAAAATTCAAGTAAATCTTCCGATTCAGTTATTGATTGCCCATAAAGGCGGACAAATAGATGCTTCACCAGATCCGGTTTCTTCTATAGTGAATGGCATGTCAGGTTTAAAAATAAATTACCAGCTCGGTTCTTTTAAAACCTTAAGTTTCGAGCCGCTTTTTTTCATTTATGAAGGAATGACATTACCGGAAAGCGGCATCAATTCTCAGTCTTTTAAAAGTGGAAATGCTATCTATTTAAAAGGGCATTACAACAGCAAGAATTTGCATGCAATGCTTGGTTATTGGAAAGCAAACAAATTTATAGCGCCTAGGGGTGAGTATTTATTCCAATCTGTGTCGGATTGGAATCCCGACTTTTCACAAGAAGAAAGAGAATTGATTACTGCAAAACTGGAATTCAATAAGCAGATCAGCAATTCTATTAACCTTGTTTTAAAAGCTGACGCCTATTATGATATGCAGAATCAAGACTTCGCGCATGCTTTGAGTCTTTATTTAATCATCGACGAGTCTTTTTTCATAAGCAAGATTAATGCAAGAAAATAAGGCCTCTGTTTCTTCGGAGTCCAAAAACTTTCAATATTTATTCTTTTCAAACTAAATTCATCTTGCTTACCTTTGCAGCCGATTTAAAAAGAAAACTATGTCAAGTCAAGTTCGTTTACGTTTTGCCCCTAGTCCTACCGGTCCATTGCATATGGGAGGAGTTCGCACGGCTTTATACAACTATCTGTTTGCAAAAAAGCATGGCGGAAAATTTATTCTTCGCATCGAAGATACGGATCAAAATCGTTTTGTCCCCGGAGCCGAAGAATACATTAAAGAATCGCTTGCTTGGTGTGGTATAGAATTCGATGAAGGTGTTGATGGAAAGGGAGAATATGGCCCATATCGTCAATCTGAACGCAAAGCACTTTACAGCGAATATGCACAACAATTAATTAAAAGCGGATGGGCGTATTATGCATTTGACACCGCTGAAGAACTGAATATATTGCGTGAAAATGCCGAAAAAATGGGCGAGGTTTTTACGTATAATAGTCAAAGTCGAGCTAATTTAAACAACGGATTAAACCTTAGCAAAGAAGAAGTAGATGCAAAATTGGCGGCCGGCGAAGCTTTTGTTGTTCGCTTTAAAATGCCTGAAAATGAACTTGTTGCGTTTACAGATTTGATTCGTGGCGAAGTTCGTGTAAAAACAGAAATGCTCGACGACAAAGTGCTTTTTAAATCAGACGGAATGCCTACCTATCATTTGGCCAATATCGTGGATGATCATTTGATGGAGATTTCGCATGTAATTCGGGGCGAAGAATGGTTGCCTTCTGCACCGCTGCATGTATTGCTTTATAAGGCTTTTGAATGGCAAGCTCCGGCTTTTGCTCATTTGCCCATCATTCTTAAACCAATTGGAAAAGGAAAATTAAGTAAACGCGATGGCGATAAAATGGGGTTTCCCGTCTTTCCTATTCAGTGGAACGATCCCAATTCGGAAGAGGTATTTGCAGGCTATCGCGAAGATGGCTATTTTCCTGAAGCCTTTATCAACTTGTTGGCTCTCTTAGGATGGAATCCGGGAACAGAACAAGAAATTTTTTCGATGGAAGAATTAATTCATGCCTTTTCATTGGAACGTGTTGGAAAAGCAGGTGCAAAGTTTGATCCTGAAAAAGCAAAATGGTTCAATCAACATTATCTTCGAACGAAATCAAATCAAGAACTTGCCAAATTATTCCAAGCAGAATTGAAAGAAAAACACATCGCTATCGAAAGCGAAAAATTGGAAGATCTTGTTGATCTGATAAAAGAAAGAGCTGTTTTTGTGTCCGATTTTTGGGATCAATCTTATTTCTTTTTTCAGGCTCCTGTCGAGTTTAATACTAAAGTAGCAAAGAAACGGTGGAAAGAAAATACACCGCAAATTATAAGCGATTTAATGCAACACTTTTCGAATGCTGAAACCTGGGAAGAGCACTATTTGCACGATATCGCTGCGCAATATATCGAAAAAAACGAATTGGGTTTTGGTGCTGTTATGAATGCTTTACGCCTAGCCATTGTGGGTGATGGTATTGGACCGGATTTATTTAAAATCATCGAATTTATTGGTAAAGAAGATGCTTTAAAACGGTTAAACTTTGCTTTGAAAGTCCTTTAGTAAGCCCTAAAAAAGAGCTTCTTTAAACCGATGACTAGCTGTACTCGTGCTTTTACTCGTTAATTTTCTGTTAAACTAAGGAAACTTTTTATTCACTTATAGTTTCCAATGTAATTGTTTGTTACTTTTGTGCTCCAATTGAAAGAAAAAAGTAATATGCAGAAACTAATTATTGCCGTGTTCCTATTGTTAGCCTTTAGGCTAGGTGCGCAAGAAAACAGAAGCCAAAGTTATGCTTTAAGTATAGAAGAAGCGATTCGCTATGGTTTGGAAAACAATTACAACCTAAAAAATGCAAAAACCGATGTGGAAATTGCAAAGAAAACAGTAAAAGAAACCACAGCTATCGGTTTACCGCAAGTAAATGCAACAATCGCAAACACCAATTATATCGATATTCCAACAACACTAATGCCTGATTTTATCTCTCCTGCGGTTTATGGAGTAAATCAAGATAATTTTGGTTTGATTCCTCTAGTTCCATTGCCTGATGAAGCAGGTGTTTTTCCTGTAAAATTCGGCACAAAATACAATGTCAATGCAGAATTAAGTATTTCTCAACTCGTTTTTAGTGGTGAATACCTAGTTGCATTAAAAGCGTCAAAATCGTATCTGGAGCAATCTTCACAGGCTATTATTAAAACGGAATTAGAACTTAAGGAGCTTATAAGCAAAAGCTATTTCTTGGTTTTATCTCTCAAGGAACAACAAAAAATACTAGAAAAAACCCTGACGGCCAATGAAAAATTATTAAAAGAAACAAAGCAAATGTATCAGAATGGTTTTGCAGAAGATACCGACGTCGCGCAAATTGAAATCATCGTTAATAATTTACAAATTAATGTGCAAAACCTGCAGAATCAAGTAGAAACTGCTAAGAATTCTCTGAAAATGAATCTCGGGATGAGTCTTGAGAGCGATATAAAACTAACCGATAATCTCAAAGATTTATTAGAAGCCTCACTTTTAAACAAAGGAAACAGCTTTGATTTGGAGCACAATATCGATTTTCAGATGATGAAAACACAAATGGCGATTGCCGATCTTCAATTCAAAAGAGAAAAGTCGGCATACCTGCCCCAATTAAGTGCTTTTTTCAATGCACAAAGTAATGCTATGCGCGATAAATTTAATTTTTTCGATTCGAGCGAAACCTGGTTTCCTACAACCGTTTGGGGTTTCAATTTGAATATTCCGCTTTGGAGTTCGGGCACCCGTTCTTCAAAGGTACAGCAAGCAAAGCTAGGCCGAAGAAAACTTACCGAATCGTCAAAACAGCTAAATGATGCTTTAAATCTGGAAGTACAAACGGCAGAAAACAATTTTCAGTTGCACAGTAATGAGTATCAAAATAGCATAAAAAACATCGAACTCAGCGATAAGATTTATCAAAAGATTCAAACAAAATTCAAGGAGGGATTAGCGAGCAGCTTTGATTTGATACAAGCACACAATAATTATTTAACGGCCAGCGGAAATTATATTTCATCCATATTTAATGTTTTAAACGACAGAGCTGTGCTTAATCGCTTGTATAGTCGCTCAACAGAAGACTCATCAAAAAAGTAGGCTATGGAGACCGATAATAAAGAATTTCTAAAAACTGTTTTAGGCCTCTATTCTAAATATGGAATAAAAAGTGTAACCATGGACGATGTTTCGAGAGAACTGGGAATATCGAAAAAAACACTTTATACTTATGTTTCCGACAAAAACGAATTGGTTGAAAAGGTAATCGACTTTCAGTGTAAAGAGCGCATGGCCTGGCTGAAAAGCCTTAATTTAGATAAGCTTCCGGCGCTTGAAGAATTGGTTGAAGTTGGCAAAATAATAAACAAAATGGTTAGCGAGTTTACCCCTGCTTTTCATTACGATTTGTCGAAATATTATGTAAAAACCTATAAAAAAATGATGAAGATAAACCGGCAAGCGATGGCCGAGTCGATGCTTCTAAATCTAAAAAAAGGCAAAAAAGAAGGGTATTACCGTCAGGAGTTAAACGAGGAAATTATTGTGAACATGCATATTGCCAATGCTGAAAATCTTGCAGAAATTGGTTTTTACAATTCGCAAAAAGGAAATTCTGAAGAAATTCAGCGCGAATTATTTTCTTATCATTTGCATGCGATCTTAAATCAAAAAGGCCTCGAAGAATACAATCGCTTAATAAATTCAGAAAACACAAAATAAATAGATAATTACAGATAAAACATCCATGATAAACAATTTTAACACACATGAGAATGATTATTAAGGATGTTCCATCTAGCCAAAACATAAAATTATAAACAGATGAAATCTACGATAATGAAAACAATCAGATTATTTAGCTTGCTTATAAGTATAGGCTTTTTGTTTACCGCATGCTCAAGCAAAAATGCAATTGAAGAAAAGAAAGCTGTTCTTCAAGAAAAAAAGGCGGAGCTCACCACTGTAAAAGCAGAAATTAAGAAGCTTGAAGCAGAATTGCATGCTATGGCACCTGAGATTAGCGAAAAAGGTACTGCAGTTTATACAAAGCTGCTAAGCCCAGAAACTTTTAGTCACAGTTTTGAAGTAAATGCAAGTTTGGAAGCGGTTGAATCCGCTATGGTTAGTCCAGAAATGAGTGGGCAAGTCACCGAAATTCTTGTGAAAGAAGGCGATCAGGTAAAAAGCGGACAAGTATTGGCGCGACTAAACACACGTGTTTTGGAAAGCACTATTCAAGAAATAAAAGTGTCGCTCGATTTGGCTAAGCAGGTATATAAGCGTCAGGAAAAATTATGGAATCAGGAAATTGGTTCGGAAATGGAGTTCCTTACGGCTAAAAACAACAAAGAATCCCTAGAAGCCAAACTAAACACGCTTCAGTCTCAACTTGATATGGCTATTATCACTTCGCCTATTCAAGGTATTGTGGATAAAGTTGACATAAAAGAAGGAGAACTTGCAATGCCGGGAATGGCAATGATGCACGTGGTTAATATAGATGCTTTTTACCTGCAAGCCGAAGTTGCTGAAGCGCATTTGGCCACTTTAAACGTGGGTGATCCGGTAGAAATTTATTTCCCGAGTTTTCCTAACATGAATAGAAAAAGCACAATTTACCGCATAGGTCAAGTTATTAATCCTGAAAACAGATCCTTTCTTACTGAAGTCAAACTCAAAAATACGGATGGGTTTCTGAAGCCAAATATGTTGGCTCTTACCCGTTTTATCGATTTTTATAAAGAGAATGCGGTGGTTGTTCCTACGTCCATTATTAAAAACGATTTCAAAGGATCATACCTTTATGTTGTTCAGCCAAAAGGAGATACATTTGTAGCCAAAAAAATATATATTAAAACCGGATATACCATGGAAGGTAAAACGCATATTTTAAGCGGCTTGGATTTTGGTCAACAAATTATTACGGAAGGATACAACAAAGTGGTTGACGGAAGCAAACTCGTGATTTTATAAATCCAATAGCGTATTGAAATGGAAAAAGAAAAAAACACGGACTATAGAGAGTTTAAACTAAGCAGTTTTGCGCTTAAAAATAAAAATACGATTTATTTACTCACTGGCTTATTACTGTTTTTTGGGGTTTATTCGTACACAACGCTTCCCAAAGAGCTTTTCCCCGAAGTTTATTACCCAACAATAATGGTTATGACTCCGTATCCGGGAAATCCTCCTTTGGATATGGAGAATTTGGTAACACGTCCTTTGGAGAAAGAAATTGATCGAGTAAAAGGACTGAAGAAAATAACCTCAACTTCTTCGCAGGATATCTCTGCAATTTTTGTGGAATTTAATCCCGGAATAGAAATCAGCGCCGCTCTTCGCGAAGTTAAGGATGCTGTTGATAAGGCCAAAGATGATTTGCCCGACGATTTACCCTCTGATCCGATTACAAGTGATATCGACTTTTCCGAATTTCCGGTAATCAATATCAATATTTTTGGCGATTATTCGGTAAACGAACTCAAGCGTTTCGCCGAATTTATCGAAGATGAGTTGGAAGATGTGGATGAGATATCCAAAGTAGAAATCAAAGGAATTACCGAAAGAGAAATAAAAATCAATGTCGATTTGCATCAAATGGAAGCTAAGAAAATTAGCTTTAACGATATAGAAAATGCAATTACGAGCGAGAATTTAAGTCTGTCGGGTGGCGAATTAAAAGTGGACGGCAATGTACGCTCTGTGCGTATTATCGGTGAATTTGCCAATATGGATCAAATCGAAAACGTAATTGTTAAAAACGAAAAAAATAACATTGTCTATCTTAA
The DNA here is from genome assembly GCA_016929955.1 of Bacteroidales bacterium. Lineage (GTDB taxonomy): Bacteria > Bacteroidota > Bacteroidia > Bacteroidales > UBA12170 > UBA12170. Next base: position 16,469 of record JAFGHU010000162.1, read on the forward strand.
AGATATCGCCGATATAGTTTATGGATATAAAGATTTGGAGAGTTATGCCCGATTAAACAAACAGTCGGTAGTTTCTTTGCAAGTGGTAAAGAAAAGCGGCGAAAATTTATTGTCGGCTATTGATAATATTTTCCTGAAAATTGAAACGGCACAAGCAAGTGGAGCCTTACCTTCGGATTTAAGTATAACCTATACCAACGACCAGTCCGAACAAGTGCGCTCCCAAATATCCAACCTAGAAAACAGCTTGATTATGGGTATTATATTCGTAATCTTAGTGCTCTTCTTTTTTCTTGGAACGCGAAATTCTTTGTTTGTCGGTTTTGCCATTCCTATGTCGATGTTTTTATCCTTTGTGGTTTTCAATTTTATGGATTACCGCATCAATATGATTATTCTCTTTGGATTGATATTAGCGCTAGGGATGCTTGTTGATAATGCTATTGTGGTGGTCGAAAATATTTATCGCTTTGTGTCTGAAGGGCACAGCAAAAAGGAAGCAGCACGACTGGCTGTTGGAGAAATAGCGATTCCTATTATTGCTTCTACAGCAACTACCTTAGCTGCCTTTTTTCCTCTTTTATTTTGGGATAGCTTAATGGGAGAATTTATGAAATTCCTTCCTATAACACTCATCATCGTGCTTACCTCATCCTTGTTTGTTGCTTTGGTTATTATTCCAGTATTTGCGGCTACTTTTATGAAACTTGGTGCAGAAAAGGAAAGAGTAAACGTAAAACAAGCGGGTATTGCAGTAGCTGTTTTATCTGTAATTTCGGTTTTAGCCTATCTTCTGGGGGCAAATATTGCAGGTGGTTTGGCCGGATTCTTTGCTATTATAGGATTGATGAATATTTTGTTTTTAAATAGAATAGGGATTTGGTTTAAAGATGTTTTGTTGGTCTGGTTAGAAAATTACTACGAAAAAATAATCCATTTTGCTATTCGAAAGCATAATTCCGGGTGGTTTATTCTGGGAACAATAATCCTGATGTTTTTTACTGTTGGATTATTGCAAGTAAGAGCACCCAAAACGGTCTTTTTTCCATCAACGTATCCGAAATTTAT
>JAFGHU010000163.1 GCA_016929955.1 Bacteroidales bacterium
GCGAATCGAATTGAGCATCTACCATTCCGGTTGCAATAGCATAGATATTTTTCATAGTACTTAAAAGCTCAACACCTCTAAGGTCTGTAGAATAATCTAAATACACGTTTGTACCGGCTACCATAGCTTTAAAAACAGGAAAGAGCTCTTCGTGCTCCGAAGCAAAAGTAAATGCAGTAGGAATTTTATCGATTAAATCGCGTGCAAAAGTGGGTCCTTTCATCGTAGCCACTCTTTGATCCACATTGGCTTGCAAACTTTCGGCAACAGTAAAATGTTCGTCTTTACTTAATCCTTTGGCTAAATTTATCAAAACAGCATCAGCAGAAATCAATTGTTTATTTTCAAGTACAAAATCAACTAAAACAGAAGAGGGTATAGCAAGAAAAATATATTTGTTTTCAGACAGAATAGTATTATCACCGCTTGCTTTTAAACGCCAAGTTAACTTCGTATTAGGGAAATATTTGGTATTATACTGGGTTAGATTAATCGATTCTACTACTTCATTTTCAATAGAATACAAAACAACCTCAAGCTCAGGGTTATGGGCTAGCGCATTGGCCAATGCAGTGCCAATAGCACCGGCACCAACAATACAAATCTTTGTTTTCTCTTCTTCCATAAATAAGGAATTACAAGCTGCGAATATACAATTTTTGTTTGTTATTTTCGGATTGGGGTGCTATAAAGCAATTGAATACTATCTTTTAGGATCACTTTAAAAAGTATATTTTCATTTTCGGAAGTGCATAGCAATCTATTTTATAAATTAGCTTCATATTTATATTATATGGGAATCATTCAACGACAAAGCATAGCCGGATTTATTTATACCATTATTGGGGTTGTTCTGGGATTTCTTACAACAGGGCTTTTGATGCCCCGTATTTTTCAACCTGAAGAAATAGGTTTATTGCGTGTTTTAATCTCATACGGTAGTGTATTAAGTACCATTGCTGTTTTGGGGTTTAGTTTTGTTAGTGTAAAAATGTTTCCTGTTTTCAGAGATGAGAAAACAAAGCATCATGGATTTTTTGGACTATCGCTCTTGGTTGGATTTTTCGGATTTCTATTGGTTAGTTTTGGTTATATTCTTCTCCAAGATATTATTTTAGAAAAAGGAGTTGAGAAATCTTCGATGTTTTCGCAGTACTTTTATAGTATTGTTCCTTTAACATTTTTTTTAACGCTCTACACAATCGTAGACACTTATTTTCGCGCGCTTTATCAGGCAGTTATAGGCATACTTTATAAAGAATTGATTCAACGAATTCTGATTCTTATCGTTTTTATCATGTATTATTTGGGCTGGTTACGATTTTCAACAAACGTTTACCTTTATTTAATTGCTTTTAGTTTACCTGCCCTATTTATGTTGATTGCCTTATTTATAAAAGGTGATTATCGATTTATTCCAGATTTTAAATTCCTTAATAAACCGTTACTAAAAGAAATCGGACATGTAGGTTTATATGGTATATTCAGCAGTTTTGCAGCAATTTTAGTATTGAATGTGGATATTTTGATGCTGAATCAGATGGAAGGTCTCGGACAAACGGGAATATATACCATTACTTTCTTTTTTGGAACATTAGTTTTGATTCCATCACGATCGATGGCAAAAATTAGTTCTATCATTATTTCTGATGCATTTAAGCGCAACGATTTAGCCGAAGTAAATACGATTTACAAAAAGAGCAGCATTAATTTAGGAATAGTTGGCATGCTTATATTAATTGGTTTATGGGGAAATATTGAGAATATTTTCATTCTTATAGGCGATGAATATAGAGCAGGTTATTGGGTAGTTATTCTAATTGGTGCCGCCAATTTATTTGATATGTTATCCGGAATAAGCAGTCAAATCTTTTTCAACTCAAAATATTATACTACCTCTGCTTATTTAAGTTTTGCTTTTATGTTACTCCTCATCGTAACGAATCTGATTTTCATTCCTCTATATGGCATAATGGGGGCAGCACTTGCATCGCTTATATCTAAATTCGCCTTTAATCTTTTCAAATACCTTTTCCTCTGGAAAAATCTCAATTTTCAGCCTTTTACGTGGAAAACCCTGATGTTAATGATAATTGGATTATCAACTGTTTTTCTGATTCAATTTTTGCCTGAATTACCCAACTACCTGATTGACATTATGGTGCGGAGCAGCTTAATAACGCTCTTTTTTGGGATGGCCGTTTATTTTTTCCGATTAAGTGAAGATTTAAATGAGTGGCTGGAGAGGGTTTTGGGAAGAATACGAACTCGAAAACCATAAAATTTTATTTCTTCTCCATTAGAATAAAAAGCCAATATGGTTTTTTAGGTGAAATTGTTACATTTAAAACGTCAAGAAAAAATGCAATTGGATGAAATCTATAATCATAAATAAATTCGTGTTCGCAATGCGGGCATATGGTTTTCCTATCTGTTTTCGAAATCCAATAATAAGGCACCCAAGCGGTTGAAGGCGTCAGATTTCTCTTCAACTTTAAAATTTTTGAATTATAATAACGAACCTTCATCCCAAAAGAGGTAGTTTTTACAAGCTTATATTCAGGAAATAATTTCACCAAGCTATTTACATTAAAGCTCCTTAAATGATTAGGACGGTTATAGATAAACTTACATTTTGGGCATTGAATGGATAATTTATCCGGATTCTCTTCGTTTGGCACCGTTATAAAAATATACTTTTTGCTTAATCTTTTAAACTCATTAACACTACCCTTTAAAACCTGTTCTTCCATATGCTCGAGCATTTCGCTAGAGAAAACCATGTCAAATTGCTCTGATTTCAAGGGAATCTCATCCGCACTAGCCTGAATTTTTTTTGCATTTACATGCGAGAGAGCTTGCTGACTTCTATCAACCGCAGTTACATCAAAATGTTGAGCTAAAATATTTGTAATTACGCCATTGCCACAACCGACATCTAAAATAGAATTAACATCTTCAGGAATAAATTCCAGTACTTTTGCTATTTTACCTTTCAAAGCATTCTCCTTTAATCCGTCCCAATCAAATTTCTCATATATTAGTTGATTATCCATAATTCTTATTCCGCATATATAGCATTTAATAGCTTACCATCTATCATCCAATTGTATAAATTCCGAACAGCTATTGTTCCGTTTTCTTGCATTTGTTGATATCTTGATTTATTCTTCATAATCCTTTTTACACATTCTGCAAAATTTTCAACATCATCGAAAGCATAAATTAAACCACTATCTGTCTGATTTACTACTCGCTCAATTGGTTTACAATTGGAGGCAATAACGGGTTTCCCAGCGTACATATATTGAAATAATTTATGAGGCATAGTAGAATCTGTATGATCGCTTTTAATATGTGGAATTAAACAAATATCAGCGTTTCCAATATATATTTGCATCTCCTCATAACTTTTCCACCCTTCAAAATAAACGCGCTTTTCTACGCCATTCCTTACTGCAAAACTTTTTAGTTCATCGAGGTAGGAACCTGAACCAACAACATAAAAACGAACAGGTACAGACAAATCAGAAAGGAACTTTATACCTTCAATCACATACTGCAAGCCTCTGTGTTTATTTATACCACCTGCATACAATAATGTTATAAAATCGCTATCGGGCTTACTCTTGGGTAGTTCAAAATGCTCAATATTTAAGGTGTTTGAAACTACCTGGATCTTATCTTTTTCAATTCCTAGTTTCAGTAGACGTTCTTTAGCCTCTTCAACAACGACTATTACTGTATTGGCTTTATTACAATAGTTTAGTTCATACTTTTCCCATTGTTTATTCGAAGATAATAAGCGTCCAAGAAATGTATTTGTATGCGTAGCCATTCTTAACATAGCCGGCCAATTCTCGTGTAAATCTAACACAAATTTTAGTCCATATTTACGTGAAAAGTCGTAGCCAATTTTAGCTAAAGGAAGATCATGAATATGAATAGCATCAATTTTATTACTCGCGACTAAAGGATTGAGGAAATTACGCCAAAAATTAAAATAGAGCGGGAATTTTAAACAAGCGACACTGCTTTTATAGGTTAATTTAGATATCTTTCTACGGTGAACGAAGGCACCTTTAAACGTTTCTTCAAGCACTTTGTTTTCACGCGTATAACAAGCAACATGAACTTCATTACCTTTAGAAATAAGTGCTTCAATTTCATTTTCTACACGAATATCAGGTGGAAATTCATGATCGAGTACCATTAATATTTTCATATTTTCTATCTTGGTTGAATCTTTATAAGGTTCAAGACTCTAATTTACTTAAAATAGCTACAATGCGTTCTGCAGTATTACCATCCCACAATTCAGGAATCTCACTTGTTTTCCAGTCATTACTAAAAAGCTTTTTCATATAGGGTATCAAATGCTTAGGATTAGTTCCAACCAATACATTTGTCCCCAATTGAATTGTTTCAGGTCGCTCTGTATTGTCACGCAATGTCATGCATGGAACACCAAATACAGTTGTCTCTTCGGTGATTCCTCCGGAATCGGTAATTACACCTTTGGCATTTTTCACTAGATAATTAAACTCCAAATAGCTAAGCGGTTCGACAAAATAAATATTTGATCGATAAAAATCTAATTTCTCAAGTGTTTTTGCAGTTCGAGGATGAACAGGAAAAATTACCGGTAAATTATGGACATGCGCTGAGATTGTATCCAAAAATTCAATCAATATATTCGTTTGATCTACATTTGCAGGTCGATGCATGGTTAAAACAAAATAACTAGTTTCAGGCAGTCCAAGCCGATCAAAAAATAGGGGTTTCTTGAATCTGTCAATATTTCCCAATAAAGTATCAATCATAATATTACCAACAAAGTAAATCCTTTCTTTTGGTATCCCAAGATTGGATAAATTTTGATTTGCTGTTTTACTGGTCGTAAAAAAATAATCCGAAATACTATCTGTAACCATTCTATTGATCTCTTCAGGCATAGACATATCAAAAGATCGTATGCCTCCCTCAATATGTGCCACTTTAATATTCATCTTTTTTGCTACTATAGTACAAGCCATAGTAGAGGTAACATCGCCAACAACGATTACCAATCCTGCAGGATGATCCTCTAATTCTTTTTCAAATGCAATCATTATTGTGGCGGTTTGCTCTGCTTGCGAACCTCCACCTGCATTTAGATTAATATGAGGTGGCGGAATATTAAGATCATCAAAAAAGGATTGACTCATCTTTTCATCAAAATGCTGACCAGTATGTACCAATCTATAATTGATCTTTGTTGTGTTTTGTTTGTTCCAACTGTTTAAAGCACTAACGAGTGGTGCAATTTTTATAAAGTTCGGCCTTGCCCCGGCAATAATAGTTATATCCATCTTTCAAAATCCCCATAAATATATCCTATAGAAAAACCAATTAGCTTATCTAATAAGCGTTTAAAATCACTTAAACTCAAACACTATTTTCTAATTAATACAGCTATCCAATAGTTTTTCAAAAATAAGGATTATAGACATCCCCTACTTCATATAGAAGATTTTTATATATTTGATCAGATTATTTTTATAAAAAAAAACTAAATGAAAGCTCTATTATCCTTGATAATATTATTCTTTTTTTCTGTTTCTGTACTTGCACAGGACTTGGATATCTATGCTAAAAAGAAAAACTCGAATTACGAACTTCCTTTTTTGAACCCCCAAACTTCTTTTGAAGAATTTCAAATTTTAAATAGGACTTTGCGCATGCAAGATATGGTTTATGCCGCCATCGTGCCTGGCTATATTCATTTTAAAGTAAAAGATCCTACATTAGGATATGCACTCCTAGGCGCCAGAACTTCGGGCTATCTTGGGCTGTATTATGTATTGACAGACAATTCTTATTCTCTGGTAGAACTTATCAATAACAATCCTCCCAATTCTGCCAACTCAGCAGATTTTAATACTCAGAAAAATATCACCTATACCGCTCTTGGACTGATTATCGGTTCTTATTTATTTGATTGGATTCACGGTCGACACCGTTTGGAAAAAAAACAAGAACTTATCCGGTATAAATATGGGATGAAACTAAGTCTTGGATTTAAACCTACACAAGGGTTTAAACAACAAGCTATTCCAACAATCGGACTACGTTATTCGTTTTAAAGTAAAGATTTATGAGAAAATTATTCTTTTTATTCGTGATATTTGCTTTTAACATATTGGGAATTTCACAAACGTTAAATACTGAATACCATTACTTAGCACTGATTAAAAATCAACCTAAACCCGTCGTTAAAGACAATTTGAGAAATGCCGAAATGGTTGCAGATAGCTTATGGCTATTACCCGTTGAAAATCCTCATTTAGCAGCCCTCTATTTTATGGAACTCGGTAACAACTACGCAAAAATAAAACAGCACGAAATGGCTATTTTCTCTTTTTTTCGTCAACGTTTCTTTTTTCCTTTCGATTCCATCTCAATTTATGTTGAGAATCAAATTCGTGAGCAATCTTTGTTCCTCAATTTAGACAAGCAACAGGTTGATATTCTCCTTCAAAAAAGTAACACGGAAGTTGTTCAAGAAAATAAATACAACGCATTAGATCCTCTGCTTTGTTGGATAATCAAATTTGAGAACAAACGTATAGAAAATCACATTCTACACCATTTAGAACTAATGCAACAAAAAAATATCACGCCTTCTAAAACACTTTTAAAATGGCAAGACCTCACAAAAATTGGCATTAAGACTAGAAAGAAACGTGCTTATCTTTCTGCTGATTTTAATCAATTGACATATAAACAACAATCCAATTATATCAAGCACCTAACCAAGTTTTTTATTCGTCATAAATCATGGAGCAGAGCAAAAGAATCGCTAAATCAACTGAATAAAATAAAGCCGGGCAAAAAATATCCGGCTTTAGGATTGAAAACTAGAATCTGTTTGAAATTTTAATTACCAGAAAAAAGTGTAAAGCATAATTAAAATCAATACGATAATAATTGCTCCAATATCAAAGCTTCGTTTTGTTTTAAACAGTTTTACTTCAAGTACTATTCCATTGGCATTGAGTTTTCCTTTTCCATCAATTAAACTAACAATTGCAATTACTGACGCTACAGCTACAAAAGTATAAGCCATTTGATCCATCCAGGGTAAATTAGGAAACATTCCCGATTCAAGCTGAAACCAAGCTTTGCTTCCCGCTTTAAAATACAAGGCAATAGGAAGAGCCGAAACAGCTCCCCAAACTGCCGCTCTATTTGTAGTTTTGCGCCAAAACAAACCCAGCATAAAGATGGCCAAAATGCCGGGACTCACTAATCCCGTATATTCCTGAATATATTGAAATGCCTGATCCAAGGAACCTAGCATTGGTGCAATTGAACCCGCTACAATTAAAGCAATTAAGGCCGTTAAACGACCTGTTGTAACCAATTTTTTTTCACTCGCGCCTTTATTAAAATAAGGCTTGTAAATATCCATGGTAAAAATAGTTGCCGTAGAATTTACCATCGAAGCCAAAGAGGATACTATGGCAGCCGACAAAGCAGCTAAAACCAAACCTTTTAATCCCATAGGAACAAATTGATTGATTAGCCAAGGATAGGCTCTATCATTATCTATGGCTCCGCTATCCTTTAAAAAAGCAATATCTACCGATGAACTGGTAAGATTTCCGCTCATATCTGTATTTAATACAAAAGCGATAATTCCGGGAATTACAACGATTAAAGGGATAATTAGTTTTAATGCTGCTGCCAAAACAATTCCTTTTTGCGCTTCCCCCAAATTTTTAGCCGCAAAAGTACGTTGGATAATGTACTGGTTAAAACCCCAATAATATAAATTAGCCACCCACATTCCGCCAATCAAAACCGACAAAGAAGGTAAATCCCACCAGGCATCTCTTCCATCAGGCATTATTAATTCGCCTTTTTCTAATATCATACTGAATTTTTCCGGCACTTTTTCATACAAAATTTTCATTCCTTCCCAAACACCTCCATTTGGAGCTAAATGATCCAGGGCAATAAAAGCAGTTAATAACCCACCCAAAACCAGCAAGAATACTTGCAATACATCTGTCCAGGCTACTGATGACAAACCGCCCCATAGGGAATAAATAGCCGTAAATAAACCTAAACCAATTATAGCAACGACAACTAAACTTCCATCTCCGGAACCAAGTATTGTATCCAAGGCCAGCGCTCCCAGATAAAGAACAGACGTTAGGTTTACAAATACAAACAAAGTAATCCAAAATACGGCTAAAATCGATTTCAAAGTTTTTCCGTAACGCTTTTCTAAAAACTCTGGTATAGTATAAATGCCTTGCTTTATAAATATGGGCAAAAAGAATTTTCCTACAATAAGCAAAGTGATGGCCGCCATCCATTCGTAAGAGGCAATAGCCAAACCTATGGCAAATCCCGATCCGGACATTCCAATCATTTGCTCTGCGGATATATTGGCTGCAATTAAAGACGCTCCAACTGCCCACCAAGGCAGAGACTTTCCGGCTAAAAAGTAATCTTCTGAGGTTTTATCTACACCTTTCTTTTTGCGCGAAACAAATAAACCAATCCCAACAATCGTAAGGGCATATAAACCAAAGATTACAAAATCGAGTAAAGAAAAAGTTGTATTCATAGTAAATTTTTAAGTTTTTCGTATTAAAAAAGGTTAAATAGCAAGCTAATTTAGTTTAAAAATTTTATTTTACTATTTTTATAAAATGAAATTAAAAGTCGTATTAATCCTATTTGCTTTAATCCTCCAAGTTGGAATGAATAGCTGTGTATTTGGACAAAATTCTAAAGGGCTCTATGTTGATGATTTTAAAAACATTCTTGGTCAACAGGATAAAGAACAGGAACTTTTAGATTATGCCAAGCAAAATCATTTTAACTATTTGATTTTATACAATACGGCTTTCATACAACGAAATAAGTATCCCTTAGATCGAAAAGAGGGTATTGAAGTGTGGCGTGCGTTTATCAAAAAAGCAAAAAACGAATACGGAGTTTCAAAAATTGGAATCGTAGGCGAAAAAGCAGCTAGTTTTATTCCGGCATTAACCTACAACGAAAAAGTGTTGTATGCAAGAACCGAAAAGATTGATGTATTCAATATCGAATTTGAATTTTGGAATGCACGCTTAACAAACAATTCCGGCTATTACTGCTTAAGCTACTTAGCAAAAAACGGATACGAATGCACATCGGATGGTGCTTTTCAATTTTATATAGAACAATTGGATGAATTAAAGACGTTTAGCAAACTGGCTCAGGTCGAAACCGAAACCTATATAGGCAATCCGAGCGACGAACAGCTGGCTCAGTTAAGTACAAAAATAGATCGTTTACTTATTCATTATTACCGTACACACGTTGATCGAATCGCTTTTTACAAACTTAATCGCCTGCAGGTTATAGAAAAAGTGAATCCAAAGTTAAAAATCGCACCTATCTTTTCGTCTCGCGAAAACCATTTAAAGCCTTGGCTTATTACGCATGCAATCGACGAAGTAAAACCCATTTTCTTTGATCAACTAAAATCGATTCCCGAGATTAAACAAGAATCCCTAAACTTTGACGGAATTGTTTGGTATCGCTATACCAGTATGCCAAGAAATAAATAAGCTCCTTTTTTTAAAATTCCAAACCTATACTACCTTTTTATTTGCTTGCAATGCTATTTTATTCTATATTTGTAGAACCTATTAACTATTTGTAGAATGAAAAATCTATCCAAAAGCGAAGAAGAGCTAATGGCTTACCTTTGGAATAAAGAAAAATGTTTCCTTAAAGACCTGATATTAGCATATCCCCAACCTCATCCCGCAAAAACTACTATTGCAACGCTGTTAAAAAGAATCCAAGAGAAAGGATTAATAGGCTATCGTGTTTTTGGAAATTCGAGACAGTATTATCCTCTAATTAGCAAAGAAGATTATTTAGGCTTACGTTTTAAGGAAATCATTCGGCTTCATTTCAATAATTCAGTGCCTGCATTTACAGCATTCCTAACACAAACATTAATGCTCGAACGCACTGATTTAGAAAAGCTAAAACAAAGCATCGACAAAGAAGTTATTCTAAAAAGAAATAAAGATGCGGTGTTTTATTAATTGACTCAACTAATGCCAAAGCAAAAAAAAACCGTCTCAAAAATTTATTCGAGACAGTTTTGTTTTTATTTTTAATCAGTCTATTTCAACCATTTATCAAGCCATTTAAAGAAAGTTCTTTGCCACAGAATTCCATTTTGAGGATGCAATATCCAGTGGTTTTCATTAGGGAAATAAAGATACTCCGCCGGTATGCCACGTAATACAGCCGCATTAAAAGCACTCATTCCTTGCGAAGCTACAATACGGTAATCCAATTCGCTATGAATTACTAAAATCGGCGTATCCCAGTTTTGAACAAATTTATGAGGAGAATTGGCATACGTTCTTTGCGCAATTTTATTTGATTTATCCCAATAAGGACCTCCCAAATCCCAATTTGCAAACCACATTTCTTCGGTTTCAAGATATTGTTGTTCCAGATTAAAAATTCCATCGTGGGCAATAAAAGCTTTAAAACGCTTATTGTGGTGACCGGCAAGCCAATACACAGAAAAACCACCGTAACTTGCTCCAACAGCACCTAAACGATCGGCATCCAGCCATTTTTCTTTACTAACATTATCTATAGCGCTTAAATAATCTTTCATATTTTGCCCGCCATAATCGCCACTAATCTGCTCTAGCCATTCCTGACCAAAGCCTGGTAATCCGCGACGATTGGGAGCAACAATAACATAATCATTTGCAGCCATCATTTGGAAATTCCAACGGTACGACCAAAACTGACTAACGGTTCCTTGAGGGCCACCCTGACAGTACAATAATCCTGGATAGGTTTTATTCTTATCAAAATGAGGAGGTAAAATAACCCAAACCAACATTTGTTTATTGTCCGTAGTCATTACCCAACGCTTAGTCACCTCACCAAAAGTAAGCTGATCAAGCAAATGTTTATTTTCGAAAGATAGTTCTACATCTGCTCCGGTAGTAGGATCCACCGCATAAATTTCTTGAGGTTTCGACATGGAAACGCGAGTTGTAATCAACTGATTGCCAGCCTCAACAACAGAGTGATAATCGTGGACTCCCTCGGTAATCTTGTTGATATTCCCACTGGCTAAGTCCAAGCGATAAATTTCTTCTGTAGCATGAAAATCGCTAATAAAATAAATCGATTTTCCATCGGCTGACCAGCTTAAGGCATTTGAATTTTGATCGAAATCTTTAGTATAATAGGTTTTCTCACCACTAAGTAGGTCCATCACAAACAAACGCGATTTATCAGACTCATAACCATCGCGCTCCATACTTTCCCAGGCTAATTTTTTCCCATCAGGTGAGAAAATTGGATTCTGATCATAGCCCATCATGCCTTTGCTTAGGTTTTTAGTGTTGGCACTCTCTAAATCGTAAATATATAGATCTGAATTCGTGCTTTCGGCATAAGCTTTCCCTTCCAGTTTTCTAGAAGTATAAACAACAGACAATCCATCAGGAGCCCAGGCAATTTGTTCAGTTCCTCCAAATGGTTTTACGGGCGCATCCCAGGGTTCGCCATCCATAATATCGAAAAATTCGCCTAATGTTCCTTGCTCATATTTCGCAATAAAAATATGAGAAAACGAATCAACCCAACTGTCCCAATGACGGTACATTAAATCGGTCATCAACCGACCTGTTGTTTTGTCTAAATCCGGATTCCAATCCTGCACAGTTTCTTTAACCTTCACCTCTTTTGTAAACAAAATGTTTTTCATATCAGGAGCATAGAGAAATCCGGTAATTCCTCCTTCATAATTTGAAACTTGGCGCGCATTACTACCATCAATGTCCATTTCCCACATTTGCATACTTCCCGAAGCCGCACTCAGATAGCCTATTCGCTCTCCATCAGGACGCCAAACAGCGCCATATTCGCTACCTGCGGTATAGGTTAATTGTTTTTTATTCTTGCCATCAATATCCATTAAAAACAATTCTCTATTGCCTTTATCTTCTTTAACAGAATAATAGCTGACGCCATAGAGAATTTTAGAATTATCGGGCGATACTTGTACATCGCTAACGCGCCCAAAAGCCCATAGGATTTCAGGAGTCATAATATCCGACTCAAGTGTAAGCATATGTTTGCCAATAATGTTTTGTTCTGCTTCAATAGGTTTTTCTTGTTTACAAGAAGTAAGAAAAACCATGAGCAAAGCACTGAAAATCAATCCAAATTTTTTCATAATCATCTATCTGTTGGTTTTTATTTTAAATATTCGAATGGCTAAGTTAAGAAAATACAAGGCTCAGTTGGAAAATTCCAGCAATTTGAAATCGTTTTTCTTAATGTTTAAGCAACTGAATAACTTGATTGGCCGCTTCTGTAGAAGCTCCACCGGAACCCAGCCTATTTATAAGTTGTTCATAATTATTCAGCATTGCGGATCTATACTTCGAATCATGCAAGATTTTCCGTAATTCCCCGGCTAGATTATCTATCGTTAAATCGTACTGTATCAATTCTTTAACTATTTCTTTATCCATAATTAAATTGACAAGCGAAATAAATTTTACATCCACTATTCGTTTTGCAATTTGATAAGAAATAGCATTGCCTTTATAGCAAACCACTTCAGGAACCCTTAGCAAAGCTGTTTCTAAAGTAGCCGTTCCAGAGGTTACCAAAGCAGCTTCGGAGGCCATCAATAAGGCATGGGTTTTATCTTTAACAAAAGCAACTTCCTTGTCTCCGATTATTTTTTGATACAAGCTATTATTGAGCGATTTTGCTCCAGCAATAACAAACTGATAATCTGGAAATTGATCAACAAGCTCAAGCATTACAGCCAGCATTTTTTCAATTTCTTGTTTTCGGCTGCCTGGTAAGAGCGCAATAATTGGTTTATCACTCAGCTTGTTTTCAGTTCTAAAAATCTGTTTGTCAATTGGTTCTTTTGGTAAAGCATCAAGAATAGGATTACCCACAAATTCGACCGGATAATTATACTGTGCATAAAACGCCTTCTCAAAAGGAAAGATCACCAACATTTTATCGACAAATTTCTTGATCTTATATACCCTTGATTTTTTCCACGCCCAAACTTTAGGTGAGATATAATAGATCACTTTTATTCCGTTTTGATGTGCAAATTCGGCCATTCGTAAATTGAATCCGGGATAATCGACCAAAATAAGGACATCAGGATTCCACTCCTGAATATCTTTTTTACAAAACCGAATATTCGTAAATATGGTTCCAATATTAAGCACAACTTCTAAAAACCCCATAAAGGCTAAATCGCGATAATGTTTAACCAGTATGGCGCCTTGCTCTTCCATTAAATCGCCTCCCCAAGCACAAATATCGGCTTCTGCATCCTGTTGTTTGAGCGCCTGAATGAGGTTTGCAGCATGCAAATCGCCCGATGCTTCACCGGCAATGATATAGTACTTCATAATTCCAAGAAGAGCTTATTATAAATCATTGCTATTTTGCTCCATATATTTTAAAGCGTCGATTTGATCATGAGCTGTAAAATCAATTTTTATGGGAACAAGGGAGGCAAAACCTGCTTTCATAGCGTTGATGTCGTTTTCGTGACCGTTATCTCTATACACAAATTTTCCGGTTAGCCAGTGGTAGTTTCCACCTCTTGGATCAACACGGCTATCGAATTCCTCGCTCCAACAAGCATCGGCTTGTCGTGTTACTTTTATTCCTTTAATTTTATCAACTACCGGGAAATTAACGTTTAAACAAATGCCTTTTTCCAATCCATTTTCTAATACTTGAGAGGCAATATGCTTAATTATTGATCGTGCCGGTTCGAAATTCAGATGGTGACTAAAATCATTCATAGAAAAACCTATTGAAGGAATACCATCGATACATCCTTCAATAACCGCAGCCATAGTTCCCGAATACACAACGTTTATAGCTGCGTTTGAGCCGTGATTTATACCTGAAACCAATAAATCGGGTTTTCTTTTTAAAACAACTTGTTCACCTAATTTTACACAATCTACCGGAGTTCCGTTACACGAATATTCGACATAGGAATCTGATTCTGAAATCTTTCTCAACCTTAACGGCGATTGTACCGTAATGGCATGGCCCATGCCCGATTGAGGACTATCGGGCGCAACAACCACTATATCGCCTAAATCCTTAACCACATCGATCAGGAATCGAATACCTTGTGCAGTTATTCCATCATCATTTGTTATCAGTATCGTCGGTCTTTTTTTCATTCAATTTCGTTTTTTCAATTACTTCAGTTACTCCTCCGGAAACAATAAATTTCATTACTTCAGTGCTTGGTAAATTTATGGGTATTATATTATTTTTAGGAACGATAACAACCGTTCCCATAATTCCATAAGAATAGGGCAGATAAACAACTACTTGATCCTCTGATATTTCCATATCCGGCACACCTTCACGCTGTGTTATAAATCCTATTCTTTGCATTCCTGAGGCATCCATTTTTACCAAAACAGGCTCGGTAAATTTCTTTTTTCCTCCCACAAATGCCGACATTAAATCCTGAACTGCCGAATAAATATCTTTAATAAGCGGTGCACGATTAATCATCAACTCAAAATAATGACTAATGGGTTTAAAAATGATGCTTGATCCTAACCAGCCCACAAGCGTAATAAAAACAAGCATAATCAACAATCCTAAGCCCGGAACTTGATAGCCCAAATATTTCATCTCCAAAGGCCCGGTCAGATCTTCAAAATAGGCAAAAATCAAATAGATAACATACAAGGTTATTATGGTAGGGACCATATAAAGCAATCCTTGTCCAAAATAACCGATCAGCGATTTCCAAATCTTTTTCATAGTATGATAATCTTATCTAAATTAATTCAATTCAAAAGTACACAATTCTGAGTAAACTTGATGAACCGGTAGTCCCATAACATTAAAATAAGAGCCTTCTATTTTTTCAATGCCTATTTTACCGATCCACTCCTGAATACCATATGCACCCGCCTTATCAAATGGCTGATAATGTGTAATATAATGATCGATTTCACTTGAGCTAAGCTGCTTAAAATAAACTTTTGTTTCAGAAAAATAAGAGCTCATTTTTGTTGGCGTACAAAAAGTAAAAGCGGTAATAACTTCATGCGCTTTTCCGGACAAAAGTTGCAGCATTTTAGTGGCCTCCTGAACATCTTTTGGTTTCCCTAAAATTTGATCAAAAATACTTACCACAGTATCTGCAGTTATCAAAATACTATGCGCTTTTAATTCCGAAGATGGAAAAGCTTTTGCCTTTAACTCGCTTAAATAAATAGCGGTTTCTCTAGCTGAGAGATGATTGGGAAATACTTCGTCAACAGAAAAATGCAAACTTCTAAAATTCAAACCAATTTCCCGGAGAAGTTGTATTCGGCGAGGCGATTGCGACCCAAGGATAATATCCTTATTTTCAAAACATTCGAGCATAAATCAATACAATAATTATTTAGGGATAAATAAACGTAAGCAAAACTTTTTGGTTTTACCACTGAAAAGCTTCACCGTCCATCCACTTGCCTTGAACTTTGAGGACTTGTTGAATGATATCGCGCACAGCACCTTTCCCTCCTTCTTTATGCGAAATATAATCGGAAATGCTTTTAATCTCCTCAACTGCATCTTCGGGACAAGTTGCCACGCCCACTTCCTGCATAATATGATAATCCGGAATATCGTCGCCCATATACAATACCTGCTCTTTCGAAAGTGCCTTTTCTTTCATAAACGTATGAAAGACTTCCATTTTATTCTTAACGCCAAGATGCACATCTTTTATATTTAATGCTTCCAAACGTTGGGTCATACTTTGGGATTTGCCTCCTGAAATAATCGCCACATTATAGCCTTTTTTAACAGCTAATTGAAGCGCATAACCATCTTTAACATTTGCCGTTCGCATCATTTCTCCATCGGCCGATGGATACACGGTGCCATCGGTTAAAACACCATCATAGTCAAATATAAATGTGTTGATATGCTTTAATTTTTCTTTATAATTCATCTATTTCGAATTTATTTTTTGGATTTGCTCACTAATTGAGTGATATATATTTAGATATACCGGATTGTGCTTTAACATTTCGAGATGCTTATTGAGCGTAGCAAAATCTTTGCGTTTTGCAGGTCCCGTTTGAGATTCAGCAGGAGACAGCGTGTTGATTTTATCCACCGTTTCATTAATAAGCGGTTTTAAAAGATTAAAATCCAAGCCTTTTTCTTGAAGCAGATCCTGAGCTATATAAAACATATAATTCGAAAAATTGCAGGCAAAAACAGCGGCAAGATGGATCTGTTTTCTTTGTTCGGAATTGGTAATTCGTATACTCGTGCTGAGATTTCTTCCCAAAGCATCAATTAATTTCAAATCCGCTTTATTTTTACTTTCAATCAAGATAGGAATAGCACTAAAGTCAACTTCTTTATCTTTTGTAAACGTTTGTAGCGGATAAAAAACGGCGGTTCTTTTAAATCGATCAGGAAAAACATCGAGGCCAACAGTACCTGAAGTATGCATCATAAGGCCTTCAATATCAGGACTATTTTTTAAAACTTCGGGCAATACAACGTCATTTACAGCGTATAAATAAGCATCCGCATCAAGCGGGATTTCTTGAAGGTTGCGTATTGCTTTTACACCGGTTTTAGCTGCTAATTCTTGCGCATTTTCATAATGGCGACTGTATATTCCCAGCAATTGTATACCTACCTCTTTAAAAGCAAAAGCCAAATGAGAGGCAACATTACCCGAACCAACAATGACCACCGTTTGAATTGCGCGCATTTTTAAATTTTTCAACAAAAATAAGCGAAATCTACCGAAAGTTTTTACAAAATATAATAAGCGATGGCAATTCCATAAAAATTAGATATTTTTGATCAGAAATAAACAAGATCCCATGTCAAAAAACAAAATGGCTTTAATAGGTGGTTCAGGATTGGAGCAGCTTGAACTTCAGAAAAACAGCGAAATCATTACTATCGAAACGCCTTACGGAAAAACATCGTCGCCCATTTTTAAATCTGTTTTTAAGCACGTAGAGGTCTTTTTTATTTCTCGTCACGGCTTAAAGCACGAGTTTTCGCCAACAAAAGTAAATAATCGCGCTAATCTATGGGCACTGCATCATCTTGGCTGTAGCCAAATTATTGCTACCACAGCTGTAGGCAGTTTACGAGAAGAGATTAAACCCGGCTATCTGGTTTTTCCGGATCAATTTATCGATTTTACGAGATTTAGAAACATCACTTTTTTTGATGATTTTAGTAACGGCGAAATAAAACATACAGCAATGGCAGATCCTCTTGACAAAGAAATTCGCAAAGAACTAATATCAATTTGTACTCAACTTGGATTTGATTATCATCCCAAAGGAACAGTTGTTACCATTGAAGGACCTCGCTTTTCGACACGAGCCGAAAGCCATATGTTTCGCCATTGGGGAGCTGATTTAATTAATATGAGTACAGCTCCTGAAGCAGCATTAGCTAACGAATTAGACATTCCTTATGCCGCTATCGCGATGAGCACAGATTATGACAGTTGGAAAAGCGAAGAGGAGGGTGTGAATATGAAAGCTGTTTTTGCTGTTTTTAAAGCGAATGCAGAAAAGGTAGTGCAACTTTTACAGGCCTATATCGCCAATTTTTAAGTAACCCATTCCAAAGTATTAAATACCATTTGCATGGCAAAATAATTCATCTTAAATTAGATTTGTATAAACTCAGAAAAAACAAAAAAAAATGAAAAAAGTTCAATTTCTTTTACTGATTTTATTTGCCACTTTTTCTTCCCAAGCGCAAATTCAACTTAAAGTTAAAATGAAAGACTTAACTTGGAATGAACACTATACTTTTAACTATTACAATACTTTTAAAATGGAGTCTTTTACAAAAAACAAAGTATTGAAACGCACTTCGCACACTAAGATTTACTACCAAGATAAGGATCAGAATTTCTTAATAAATTTAGACAACAGTATCGAAACCATTATTGATAAAGAAAATGAAGTTGCCGTTCAAATTATGGGAGCAGGTAGCTCTGCGTTTTACAATACGGCCGCATTCAAATATCCTGAAGAAAATGATTTAAAAGTACTTGAATTGATTCCCGCTGAGGAAACCAAAGAAATTTTGGGTTATACCTGCAAAAAATACACCTATACCTACAAAAAAATATTTGGTGAAGTTTGGATTACTGATGAACTGGAGTTACCAAATGATGTAGGCGTTTTTCGAGCTTGCAAAATGACGGCCTTATTTAATACACTTTCCGTGCCCGGTTTTGTTATGGAAATGACGACTGAAAACGAAAAAGGCGGGATGAATTTAATGAAGACTATTTCGCTTAATAATCCTGAGAACTATACGGTTAATCTAAATGGAGCGGAAATGAACACAGCCATAAACAAGGTGAGTTATTATTCTTTCTAAATCGAGTGGCTTAGTTGGATAAAAAAAGCCCTTCTACAAATAAGTAAAAGGGCTTTAATTTATTAGTAAATACGACTATTTTGCATATTTAAACGATTTTCCAAGATATCTTGCTGATGATCCTAAAATTTCTTCAATACGTAATAATTGGTTGTATTTTGCTATTCTATCAGTGCGACTTGCTGAACCGGTTTTAATTTGACCTGTATTCAAAGCTACTGCTAAATCGGCAATAGTTGTATCTTCCGTTTCGCCGGAACGATGGCTCATTACTGCAGTATAACTATTGTCTTTTGCCATATTAACCGCGTTAATCGTTTCGGTAAGCGTTCCAATTTGATTTACTTTTATCAAAATAGAGTTGGCAATATCCATAGAAATACCTTTAGCTAAACGCTCTGTATTCGTAACAAACAAATCATCTCCAACCAATTGAATGCGTTTACCTAAACGTTTTGTCATTAATTTCCAACCATCCCAATCGTCTTCGCTCATTCCATCTTCTATGGAAATAATAGGGTATTTCTTAGCCCAATTATCCCAAAAATCAACCATTTCAGTAGGAGATAATTTATCACCAGTCGACCATTTCAAATGGTATTTATTTTCTTCTGGAAGATAATATTCTGCAGACGCAGGATCGAGTGCTAAATAAATATCTTCACCGGGACGATAACCTGCCTTTTCGATAGCTTGTAAAATTACTTTTATAGCCTCTTCGTTTGATTTAAGATTTGGAGCAAATCCACCTTCGTCGCCAACATTGGTCGAATGTCCCATTTTTTTAAGCACCGATTTCAGATTATGAAAAACTTCTGCTCCCATACGTAATGCTTGCGAAAAGTTTTCTGCGCCAACGGGCATTATCATAAACTCCTGAAAGTCGATGCTATTATCGGCATGCGAGCCTCCATTGATAATGTTCATCATCGGGATAGGTAAAGTGTTGGCATTAACCCCACCGATATAGCGATAAAGATATTGTCCGGTTTCTTGAGCAGCTGCATTAGCAACGGCAAGTGAGACACCCAAAATAGCATTAGCACCCAGCTTCGATTTGTTTGGCGTACCATCTATTTCGATCATTGCTGTATCAATTTCTACTTGATCGCTCACATAGTATCCTTTCAATTCTTCACTCAGAATATTATTCACATTTTGAACGGCCTGTAAAACACCTTTTCCAAGAAAACGAGTTTTATCGCCATCGCGAAGTTCGACAGCTTCGTGAACACCTGTTGAAGCCCCTGAAGGAACTGCAGCCCTACCAATTATTCCACTATTTGTAAATACGTCAACCTCAACGGTTGGATTTCCTCTGGAATCGAGGATTTCACGTGCATGAATATTTGTTATTGCACCCATGATATAAAATTTTATTGTTATTAAAATATAGTTCAACCATAAAGATACGAAAATCCACAAAAAAAGGGATGCACAAGTAGCCCATCCCTAATTTTAAATAAATTGAAGAAGGTTACTCTTTTTCTTCAGTTGCTTCGTCAGCAGCTTTATCTTCAGTAACGTCTTCCGCCTTTGTTTCTTCTTTAACTTCGGCCTTAGTTTCTTTAACTTCTTCCTTAGTTTCTTCAACAACAGGAGCTTCTTCTGTAGCTTTTGCAACAGGTTCAGCAGCAGGAGCCGCAGGAGCATCAGCTTTTTTACCACCACGACGACTACGACGTGTAGTTTTTTCAGCTTTTTTACTGTCTGCTTTTTGGCTTAGCATATGCTCGTTAAAGTCGACCAACTCAATCATACACATTTCAGCGTTATCACCTAAACGTGTACCAAGCTTAATAATGCGTGTATATCCACCTGGGCGATCAGCAACCTTTTCAGAAACTACACCAAACAATTCGCTAACGGCTTCTTTGCTTTGTAAATAGCTGAATACCATACGACGATCGTGTGTTGTATCTGATTTTGATCTTGTTACTAAAGGCTCTACATAAACGCGTAAAGCTTTTGCTTTAGCCAATGTTGTTTTAATTCTTTTATGTAAAATCAAGGAAGTAGCCATATTAGAAAGCATAGCTTTTCTGTGGGCGGTGTTTCTTCCTAAATGATTAAATTTCTTACCGTGTCTCATTGTATTAGTCCTTATCTAATTTATATTTAGAGATATTCATACCAAATTCAAGGCTTTTCGCTTTCACTAAGTCCTCTAATTCGGTTAACGATTTACGACCAAAGTTTCTAAACTTTAATAAATCGTTTTTGTTAAATGCTACCAACTCCCCAAGTGTATCTACATCTGCTGCTTTCAAACAATTTAATGCACGAACGGATAAATCCATATCAATTAACTTTGTTTTAAGCAATTGACGTACATGTAAAGTGTTTTCATCAAACTCTTCAGAAACCGATTTTTCTTCAGTTTCTAAGGTTATTTTCTCATCGGAAAACAACATAAAATGATGAATAAGAATTTTGGCAGCTTCCTGTAAAGCATCTTTTGGTGAAATAGAGCCATCACTTTCTAACTCAATAACCAATTTTTCATAATCGGTTTTTTGTTCAACACGGTAATTTTCCATGTGATAATTCACATTTTTAATTGGTGTATGAATAGAGTCTATTGCAATAGTTCCAATAGGGTTATTTTCATTTTTGTTTTCCTCAGCGGGAACATATCCCCTACCTTTTTCGATAGTAAGTTCGATATTCATTTTCACTGAAGTTTCCATATTACAAATAACCACATCAGGGTTTAGTACTTGGAAAATGGATAAATATTTATTGATATCTCCGGCTTTGAATTGCTCCTGGCCACCGATAACCATATTCACTTTTTCGGTTGTTTCCGTTTCGATTTGTTGTTTAAACCGAACTTTCTTCAATGCCAAAATGATATCGGTTACATCTTCTACCACACCTTCGATAGAAGAAAACTCATGGTCAACATTGTCAATACGAATATTGGTAATTGCAAAACCTTCAAGAGATGATAATAAAATTCGCCTCAATGCATTACCTATTGTAATTCCAAATCCAGGCTCTAAAGGACGAAATTCAAATTTACCTTTGAATTCATCAGCTTGAATCATAATTACTTTATCAGGTTTTTGGAATGCTAAAATAGCCATATAACTTTCCTCTCTTCTTCGTTTAAATTTTTGATTACTTATTATTTCGAATAAAGCTCAACGATTAATTGCTCATTGATTTTTTCTGGTATATCAGCACGCTCAGGATAGCTTATAAATTTACCTGTTAAGGTATCGGCATCCCATTCTAGCCAAGAAAAGTTCATTCGCGAAGCGAGTGAATCAGCAACAACTTCTAAAGATTTTGATCTTTCTCTGATGCCAACAACATCTCCTGGGCGCAAACTGTAGGAAGGAATATTTACTAACTCACCGTTAACTGTAATGTGGCGATGAGAAACTAATTGACGAGCACCTGCACGACTAGGAGCAAATCCTAAACGATAAACAGTATTGTCTAAACGAGCTTCGATAAGTTGCAATAAGATTTCACCAGTAATACCTTGTTTACTAGCAGCTCTTTTAAAGAGGTTTCTAAATTGTTTTTCCAAAACGCCATAAGTATACTTGGCTTTTTGTTTTTCTTTTAACTGAACGCCGTATTCAGAGACTTTGCCTCTTCTACGACTGTTACCATGTTGTCCGGGAGGATAATTTTTCTTCTCATAGGACTTGTCAGGCCCAAAAATTGGGTCGTTGAACCTGCGCGCAATTTTGGTCTTTGGACCAATGTATCTTGCCATTTTAATTAATTTTTACTGTACACCTAAAAAATTATCAGTAAAGGTGAACAAATTTAACAAATTGTTTTTTCTTAAAAAAACTATACTCTTCTTCTTTTAGGAGGTCTACAACCATTGTGTGGCAATGGTGTTACATCCTTAATTTCAGTTACTTCAATACCAGCAGTATGAATTGTACGGATTGCGCTATCGCGACCTGCACCCGGGCCTTTAACATATACTTTCACTTTTCTCAATCCAAGATCGAAGGCTACTTTTGAGCAATCTGTTGCAGCAAGTTGAGCAGCATAAGGAGTATTTTTCTTACTACCTCTAAAACCCATCTTACCAGCAGAAGCCCAAGAGATTACCTGACCATTATTATTGGTTAAAGAAATAATAATGTTGTTGAAAGAAGCATTGATAAATGCTTTTCCGGTAGGCTCAATTTTTACTACTCGTTTTTTAGCAGCTTTTTTTGTTTTCTTTGCCATAATTTAAACTATTCTAATCATTTAAGATTTTGCTAACACTAAAGTTATTTATTTAACAACTTTTTTCTTACCAGCAACTGTCTTTTTCCGTCCTTTACGTGTTCTAGCATTATTTTTTGTCGATTGACCTCTTAAAGGCAATCCACTACGATGACGAATTCCGCGGTAACAACCAATGTCCATCAATCGCTTGATATTCATTTGTGTTTCCGAACGAAGTTCACCTTCAACACGAAATTTAGAACCAATAATTGTACGAATAGATTGCTGCTCATCATCACTCCAATCTTCTACTTTCTTCGACCAATCAACATTAGCCTCCGTTAGAATTTGTTGTGCTCTACTTCTACCAATTCCGTAGATATAGGTTAGCCCAATCTCTCCTCTTTTCTGTTTTGGTAAATCAATACCTGCAATCCTAGCCATATAATCTTATATTATAATTTAACTATCCTTGACGTTGTTTAAACTTAGGATTCTTCTTATTAATTACGAATAAAACACCTTTTCTGCGAACGATTTTGCAGTCTGCGCTTCTTTTTTTAATTGATGCTCTTATTTTCATCGCTTTTTATTTATATCTAAATGTTATTCTTCCTTTTGATAAGTCGTAAGGCGACATTTCCACTTTCACACGATCGCCTGGCAAAATCTTAATATAATGCATGCGCATTTTACCCGATATATGAGCTGTAATTTGGTGCCCATTTCCGAATTCAACACGGAACATAGCATTGCCTAAGCTTTCTATTACCGTACCATCTTGTTCTATTGACATTTGTTTTGCCATACGTATTCTCTATTGTTGTTTATTAAGTACTTCTTCAATATAACTAAAAGTGGATAAAACATCGGCTTTGCCTTTTCTAATTGCAATATCGTGTTCAAAATGTGCAGCGGGCAAACCATCTATTGTTCTAATGGTCCAACCGTCATTATCTTGCTTGATATTGTAATCGCCAAGTGTTACCATAGGTTCAATGGCAATAACCATTCCTTCTCTTAACTTAGCGCCGGTTCCACGGCGCCCAAAATTAGGAACTTCTGGTTTCTCGTGCAAGTTTTTTCCAACACCATGCCCAACTAATTCGCGTACGATTCCGTAGCCAAATTGTTCGCAATAGCTTTGTACTGCATAACCAATATCGCCCACTCTTTTTCCGACTACCGCTTGTTCGATAGCCAAATAAAGCGATTCTTTGGTGCGTTGCAGCAGTAATCTTGCCTCTTCGCTCACATTTCCAACAGCAAAAGTATAGGCAGAATCGCCATAATAGCCATTCTTATACGTGCCACAATCGATAGAAACAATATCGCCATCTTTTACTATCCGATTACCGGGTATACCATGTACAACTTCATCGTTGATGGAGATACACAAGGTGGCCGGAAATCCGCCATAACCCTTAAAACCGGGAACAGCTTTATGATCGCGAATAAAGGTTTCTGCCAATTCATCTAAAGCTTTAGTATTTACACCTGGCTTTAAAATTTTAGCTACTTCTGCTAATGTTTTACCAACAAGTAAAGAACTTTCTCTCAGCAGTTCTATTTCTGCTTCGTTTTTATATTGAATAGATTCTTTCGACATCCAAATTACATTCCTGAACCAGTACGGCCCTTAATTCTACCTGATTTTGTTAATCCATCGTAATGTCGCATTAACAAATGACTTTCCACTTGTTGAAGCGTATCCAAAACTACACCAACCATAATTAAAAGCGATGTGCCTCCAAAAAAGTTGGCAAATGTTTGATTAACTCCAATAACGGTTACAAAAGCTGGCATAATCGCTACCAATGCTAAAAAGATTGATCCGGGCAATGTTATTTTCGACATAACATCGTCCAAGAACTCAGCTGTTTTTTTACCGGGTTTAACACCGGGTATAAAACCACCATTTTTCTTCATATCATCAGCCATTTGATTTGGATTAATTGTAACAGCTGTATAAAAATAGGTAAAAATAATGATCATAATAGCAAAGACCAGGTTATACCAAACCCCATTGATATTGGAAAAAGCAGCAGCAAATCCCGACATGCTTTCAGACTGTGCAAATCCAGCCAAAGTAATAGGCAAAAACATAATCGCCTGAGCAAAGATAATAGGCATAACTCCGGCAGCATTCACTTTTAATGGAATGTATTGACGAACTCCGCCATATTGCTTATTGCCAACAATCCGTTTAGCATACTGAACGGGTACGCGACGTGTTCCTTGTACCAATAAAATAGTAAGTAGAATTACAAAGACTAAGAAGGCAATTTCAATAATAAAATAAACCAATCCTCCGCCTTGTTCTTCCATACGAGAAACAAATTCGCCGAATAGAGCAAAAGGTAATCGAGCAATGATACCTATCATAATGATAAGCGAAATACCGTTTCCGATTCCTTTATCTGTAATTTTTTCGCCCAACCACATAACAAACATAGTTCCCGCTACCAAAATAATGATAGACGAAACCCAGAAGAAGGTGGTAGGTGATGTAACATTAGGATCGAATGGGCTTATCGCTTGTGCTGGAAGTTGATTAACAAGATTACCTATATAAGCCGGAGCCTGAAAACCAGTAATGGCAACAGTTAAATAACGGGTAATTTGATTAATTTTATTTCTTCCACTCTCGCCTTCTTGTTGTAATTTTTGGAAATAAGGTATTGCCATTCCCAATAATTGTATAACAATAGAAGCCGAAATATAAGGCATAATTCCCAATGCAAAAATAGAAGCATTAGAAAAAGCCCCTCCCGAAAACATGTTTAACAAACCCAATAAACCACCACTAGTTTGATTTTTAAGGTTGGCCAACTCGCTTGGATCAATTCCCGGGAGCACAACATAAGAACCTAAACGATAAATAAGAATGATACCAATAGTATAAAGTATTCGAGTACGAAGCTCTTCAATCTTACTGATATTTCTAATAGTCTCGATTAATTTTTTCATTGAATATTAGTTTTGGATAGTGTTGGCAGTTCCGCCTTTTTCTTCAATCGCTTTTTGAGCAGTTTTAGTGTAAGCATGTGCTGTAACTTCAATTTTTGAGTTTAACACACCTCTACCTAAAATTTTAATTCTATCATTTTTGTTTACTAAACCGATTTCCATCAACACTTCTTGTGTAAAATTAGTAATGCCTTTTTCAGCAGCATATTTCTCTAAAACATCAAGATTAATACCTTGATACTCTACACGATTAATGTTTTTGAAACCGAATTTTGGAAGACGACGATACAAAGGCATTTGACCACCTTCGAAACCCAATTTACGCTTATATCCAGAACGTGATTTTGCACCTTTATGACCACGAGTGGAAGTACCGCCACGAGTGGAGCCTTGACCGCGACCAATTCTCTTTCTATCTTTTATTGAACCTTCTGCAGGTTTTAAATTACTTAAATCCATTATATAGAATGTTTTTAAATTTCTTCAACTGAAAGCAAATGCTTTACTTTATTTATCATTCCCTCTACTTGAGGTGTAAGGACAACTTCTTTTACTGAATTGATTTTTTTCAGTCCAAGCGCTTCCAATGTTCTTTTCTGACGTTCAGGGTGGCCAATGCGGCTTTTCACCTGAGTTATTTTAGCTTTCTTGTATTCCATAGCACTTGCGATTTTATCCGTTAAATACTGTATTTAAATCAACACCGCGCAATTGAGCAATTGTTTTAGCATCGCGCAATAAGCTTAAAGCTTCAATAGTAGCTTTAACTACGGAGTGCGGATTAGAAGAACCTTTTGATTTTGCCAATACGTCTTTCACGCCTACGCTTTCTAATACTGCACGCATAGCTCCACCAGCAATAACTCCTGTACCGGCAGTTGCTGGTTTGATAAATACGCGAGCTCCACTATATTTTGCAGATTGTTCGTGAGGTAATGTACCATTCAATACGGGTACTTTAATCAGATTTTTCTTTGCGTCGTCGATACCTTTAGCAATGGCGGCAGTAACTTCGTTTGCTTTTCCTAAACCATGACCAACAACTCCATTTTCATTTCCTACAACTACAACGGCAGAAAAACTAAATGTTCTACCTCCTTTTGTAACTTTGGTTACACGTTGTATGCTTACCACTTTATCTTTAAATTCGATATCGCTGGATTTAACTCTTTTTACATTTGCGTTCGCCATAATTCTTATAGTTTAAGGCCGCCTTCTCTAGCAGCGTCAGCCAATGATTTAACTCTACCATGGTATAGATAGCCGTTTCTGTCGAATACAACTTCCTCGATACCTGCTTCTTTAGCTTTGCTGGCGATTAATTTTCCAACAAGAGCTGCTTGTTCAATTTTATTCACTTTTTGAGAAGCTACTTGTTCTTCGCGAGAGGAAGCAGCTACTAGTGTATGACCGTTCTTATCGTCGATTAATTGAACATAAATTTGCTTATTACTTCTAAACACAGTCATTCTAGGGCGATCAGCAGCTCCGTTTACTTTTTTCCTGATCCGCCTCTTAATTTTAAGTCTGCGATATTCTTTTCTGTTCTTTACTTTCATTTCTAAAGACATTCATAAACCTGGCTAAACACCAGGCAAGATTAATACTTATTTTGAAGCTGTTTTTCCAGCTTTCTTTCTTAGCACTTCGCCTTCGAATTTGATACCTTTTCCTTTATAAGGCTCTGGTTTTCTAAGGCTTCTGATTTTTGCAGCTACTTGTCCTAATAATTGTTTATCGTGGCTACGCATGATAAGTCTAGGATTTTTACCTCTTTCAGCAGTGGCTTCAGCTTTAATTTCTGGTGGCAGGGTAAATAAAATATAGTGAGAATATCCTAAAGCCATATCCAATACCTGGCCTTGAACTTCTACTTTATAACCTACACCAACAAATTCTTGTACTGTTTTAAACCCTTCAGAAACGCCTTCCACCATATTGGCGATAAGCGAACGGTAAAGGCCATGCTTCGAACGTACATCTTTGCTTTCATCACTTCTGTTAACAGTTAATTCGCTGCCTTCAATAGTAACACTTATATTTGGATCTAGTTGCTGTTGCAATTCTCCTAATTTTCCTTTAACAGTTACCCGATTGGCTTTATCAACCTCAACAGTAACTCCAGCAGGAATAGTAATCGCTAATTTTCCGATTCTTGACATATCGTTTTCTCCTCAATTAACTTACGTAACACAATACTTCTCCACCAATGTTTAACTTGCGAGCTTCTTTATCAGTCATTACTCCTTGCGAAGTAGAAATGATAGCAACTCCAAGACCGTTCATAACGCGAGGCAGTTCTCTGCTATTGACATATTTTCTTAAACCAGGGGTACTAACTCGCTGAATCGTATTGATTGCATTGACTTTAGAAACCGGGTGGTATTTAAGCGCAATTTTAATGCTACTGTCAATAGTACCTTCGTTTTCGAACTTGTACTGAAGGATGTATCCTTTTTCAAACAAAATTTTAGTGATTGCTTTCTTAACATTGGAGCTAGGAATTTCTACAATTCTATGTCCTGCGCTAACAGCATTTCTAATTCTTGTTAAATAATCTGCAATTGGATCTGTATTCATTTTATCCTCTTTCTAAATTTTCTATATAATTATCGACTACCAGCTAGCCTTCTTAATTCCAGGAATGAGGCCATTGCTAGCCATTTCGCGGAAATTAATACGTGAAACCCCAAACTGACGCATATATCCTTTTGGACGACCGGTTAATTTACAACGGTTGTGTAAACGAACAGGGGCCGAGTTTTTAGGTAGTTTTTGTAAACCAACACTATCCCCAGCGGCTTTCAATTCAGCTCTTTTGGCAGCATATTTATCGACGAGTTTTTGTCTTTTAACTTCTCTCGCTTTCATTGATTCTTTAGCCATATCCTATTTATCTTTAAAGTTTTTAAATGGAAAACCAAATTGTTTTAGCAACGCATAGCATTCTTTATCTGTTTTGGCAGTGGTAACAATAGTTACGTTCATACCATTGATTTTTGCTACTTTGTCGATATCAATTTCGGGGAAAATGATTTGCTCGGCAACTCCAAATGTAAAGTTTCCACGGCCATCAAATCCTTTTTCGCTAATACCACGGAAGTCGCGTACACGAGGAATGGATACAGAAATTAAGCGATCCAAAAACTCGAACATATTGTTTCTTCTTAAAGTAACACGTACACCGATCGGAACGCCTTTTCTAAGCTTAAAGTTAGAAATATCGCGTTTTGATTTTGTAACTACTGCTTTTTGACCAGCGATAGCGGTCATTTCTTCAGCACCTAAATCAACACGCTTTTTATCAGTTACTCCTTCGCCTAATCCTTGATTGAGTGAAATTTTCACAATCCTAGGCACTTCCATACTACTTTTATAGTTGAACTGCTCTTTCATAGCAGGCACTACTTCATTGAAGTATTTTTCTCTTAATCTTGGTGAATAATCCATTACTTAATTACCTCCCCTGATTTTTTAGAAACTCGAATTGATTTTCCTGTTTTTTCATCTTTATTAATCACAATCTTACTCGCTACGCCTTTCGAATCAACGAGCATCAAGTTAGACAAGTGAATAGGAGCTTCTTGTTTAATGATACCTCCTTGCGGATGAGTGGCATTTGGCTTGGTATGTTTAGAAACCAAGTTGGTTCCTTCAACAATAGCGCGGCCTTTCTCAGCATCAACCTTTAAAACTCTACCGGTTTTTCCTTTGTCTTCGCCGGTAAGAACTTTAACTGTATCTCCTTTTTTTATACGTAATTTCGCCTTCATAAACTTAATCGTTAGGTTCTTACAACACCTCAGGTGCTAAAGACACAATTTTCATAAAACTTTTTTCCCTTAATTCTCTGGCCACTGGACCAAAGATACGGGTGCCCGACATTTCGCCAGCAGCATTTAGAAGAACTACAGCATTGTCATCAAAGCGAATATAAGATCCATCTGGACGTCGTATTTCTTTTTTTGTTCTAACTACAACACCTGTTACTACAGTACCTTTTTTAATGTTTCCGGAAGGAAGGGCACTTTTCACAGTGACAACTACTTTATCACCTATTGAGGCATAACGTTTTCCTGTGCCACCAAGAACACGAATGACTAGGACTTCTTTTGCGCCGCTATTATCGGCAACTCCACATCTACTTTCTTGTTGTAACATGATTATTTAGCTCTTTCTAAAATTTCTACTAATCTCCAACGCTTATTCTTGCTTAACGGACGTGTTTCAGCAATTTTTACAGTATCACCGATATTACAATCGTTGTTATCGTCGTGCGCAATGAACTTTTTGGTTCTTTTCACGAATTTACCGTAAATAGGGTGTTTCTCTTTACGCTCAACAACAACCGTAATGGATTTTTCCATTTTGTTGCTCACAACAAGACCTGTTCTTTCTTTTCTCAGATTTCTTTCCATCTTCTTGTATTATTTTGATTGTTCAGCAATTCCTCTGCTGCGAAGTTCTGTTAAGAGTCTGGCTACAGTCGCTTTCATTTCCTTTAACACATTGGTGTTTTCTAAAGGGGAAACGGCGTGATTCAACTTTGCTTTTGTAAGCTGTAGTCGAGCATCTTCCAATCTCTCGTGAATATCTTTTGTTGATAATTCTCTTATCTCCGAATTTTTCATAGTTTCAAATTTTAAGCTTCTGCGTAATCCCGTCTAACAATAAATTTGGTAAGGATAGGAAGCTTTTGCGAACCTAAACGCATGGCTTCTTTTGCCGTTTCTAAATTTACGCCTTCGGATTCAAAAATGATTCTTCCTGGAGTTATACGTGCCACAAATAATTCTGGGGCACCTTTACCTTTACCCATACGTACTTCGGCAGGTTTTTTGGTAAGAGGTTTATCGGGGAAAACACGAATCCACAATTGACCTTCACGCTTCATTTTACGTGTAATGGCCTGACGAGCAGCTTCTATTTGTCTCCCTGTTAACCAAGTTTCTTCCAATGCTTTTATACCAAAAGAACCAAATGCAAGTTGATTTCCGCGTTCGGAATTCCCTTTCATTTTTCCCTTTTGTTGCTTTCTAAACTTTGTTTTCTTGGGTTGTAACATTTCTATTAATCTTAAATGTTAATATTATTTTCTTCTTCTCGGATGTTGTGGGTGTTTTCCACCTTTACTATCGCTCTTAGCAGCTGTTGGTACTAATTCGGGTCTGCCATAGATTTCTCCTTTACATATCCAAACTTTGATACCAATTCTACCATAAGTAGTGTGTGCTTCGGCCAATGAATAATCAATGTCAGCACGTAGTGTATGCAAAGGAATTCTACCTTCCTTATACATTTCAGAACGAGCCATCTCAGCACCACCAACACGGCCGGAGATCAGGATTTTTATTCCTTCAGCACCCACACGCATAGTAGAAGCGATAGATGTTTTAATAGCTCTACGGAATGAAATACGTCCTTCAATTTGGTTGGCCACATTACGTGCTACCAAAGTCGCATCAAGTTCCGGACGTTTAATTTCAGAGATATTTATTTGTACTTCCTTATTGGTAAGTTTCTTTAATTCTTCTTTTAGTTTGTCAACTTCCTGACCACCTTTTCCAATAATGATACCTGGACGAGCAGTGTGAATGTTTACCGTAACTAATTTTAACGTACGCTCAATAGAAATTTTTGAAACACTAGCTTTAGATAAACGAGCAGATAAATACTTTCTGATTTTATTATCTTCAACAAGTTTGGCTTCGAAACTTTTTCCACCATACCAATTAGATTCCCATCCTTTGATGATTCCTAATCTTAATCCGATTGGA
>JAFGHU010000164.1 GCA_016929955.1 Bacteroidales bacterium
CAATTGCATTGTTTTATTTCTGCCTTCATCACCAAAATCGCCGGAATGATTATTGGCTAAAGATAAGATATCAAAACCAACGTCTGATAAGCAGGAGGCGAATTTCTCAGGCATCCTAAACGCATAGCATTTTAATGTATCTTGACATTTTTTAGCCATTTTGCCCTGATCGATGATGGCACCTTCCAGATTGGCAAAGCTCAAATCAGCTTCGAGTAAATACGATTTAACATCTTCAAGAAGTGGCGAGCACTCTTCGTTAGGAGGCAAATAAGAGCGCAAAGGATAAGCTGTGCCAAGCATAATATCACCAACGCCAACAATTTTGATTTCCTTTTTTTGCGTTTGTAAGGTATCGTTGTTTGTTATAGTATCTTGTGCTGTAAGTTGTTGACTATATAGGCTCGTTAAAAGAAGCACGAAAAATAACAATCTTATCGTTGTATTGGTTTTTAAATGCATAATTGTTTAAAATTTGATCATTACACTGTAAATTCAGACGGTTTAAATATTTGAGCTACAATATTATGTTTATTTTTCGAAAATTAGGCGTAAAAAAAGGCTACTTAAAAAGCGCCTTTATTTTTGTAATTTCCGAAAAAGTATAAGCATTGATTAACGTTGAGTAATCAGCTGATATTCTTCTGATGAAATATCTTTAAAGATAAAACTCATTGGGTTTATCGGATTATCGTTATAGCGAATTTCGTAATGGAGATGAGGCGAAACGCTTATGCCGGTATTTCCAACTTGCCCGATCAGATCGCCTAAATTTAATTCTTGTCCAATTTTTACCTGAATCTTATGCAAATGAGCATAAATGGTTTTGTATCCATAGCCGTTATCCACAACCACCTTATTTCCGTAGCCATCGTTCAGGTTGCTAGCTACAATAACGGTTCCTTTTGCGGTTGAATAAACCGGACTGCCTTTTAGTGCGGTTAAATCCACACCTTTATGAAATTTTCGAATATGAAATATGGGATGCGTACGATAACCGAAGCCTGAAGCAAAACGGATAAGATCGCTTGGAGCTAGAGGAAAAATGGAAGGCCGATGTTGCAAACGATTAATATTTTCGGTGGCTAAGGTAGTTAATTCGTCAAAAGAAACAGATTGCACCTTTAATTTAGCGTTCAGTTGATTTAGTTCTTTTCTGTAAGCGCTTAATTTCAGGTCGTTTGGAATAGGCTCGGTACTATTATCTTCCAATGAACCACCTATACCGGCGCTACGTATTTCTTCAGCAATAGGAGCGACACCCAATACTTTTCTGTAGATATCGTCGTCTCTTTCTTGCAAATCACGCAATGCGATATTAACATTATCAAGCTCAGCTTGAATAAGTTCGATATTTTTAAGGTGTTGAGCATTTTCTAATTTCAGGGCATACTCTTCGGGAGTTTCGAAAATCAGCGAAGAGATAATTGAAATGATCAGTGAAAGCAACAAAACCAAAATTGGCCGAAGAACATATTTCTTTAGCTTTAAAACTATATCGCTTTTCGGAAGCGATTGCTTTAGTGGTTTAGCACTTTCTATTTGTTGTTTTTTTATCATAGATCCAGATTTTAAAATCGGGCTGCAAAAGTAATAAAATTTTTAAAACTCAAATTTCCTTACTTTTTCGACTAATAATGCCGCTAAAATAAGCTAAAATATACTTAAAAATATTTTTTAACAAACTAGTTATCAATGCTTAAATGTTTAAAACTAATGGTTTGGAAAGTTAAAATAATAGCCCTTTATTATTTTAACATTTTTTCTAGATCTTTTAGGTTTCCATCGTTTGGAGCTTCTTTTAAGCGAAGTATTTTACAGAAAAGAGGATAAAGAGAAACATTTATAAAGCGATTTTGAGTGTATCCTTTTTTAAACGCAGGGCCATAGGCATAGAAGATAGCGTCCATATCGGTATTCTTATTGTCGTAGCCATGTGTTCCATTTCCTTTATAGGCTCTTTTCGCCGTGTTAAATAAACTAAAGGAGCTGTCGGCCACAGCAACGATATCCAGGGTTCTGGGACTAGTACCGTAATGCAATCGTTCAGGGATTTCAGAAGTTTTGTAACCTGTAACACCTTGAGTAGTATTCAATACATACAAAATTGAATCCATTGCCCCTTCGGTAGCTTTAATATTGTATACCGGATTTGATCCTACAATTGTGGAAGTCCATTCGGGGTTTAGTATTTTACTTAAAAATACCTGTTTGTTTTGATAAACCCTGCCCATTCCGTGGTCGGAAACTACAATTACATTTACTTTTTTTCCAACAGCGATTTGATCGAGTTTATGCATAAAAACACCCACTAAACTGTCGAGATACTGTACTTCTGCATTTACTTCTTTCGAGAATGGACCGTATTGGTGTCCTAATCCATCAGGTTCGTGCATATACCACATAATTAAATGGGGTCGGTTTTTTTCCGGTCTTTGCAGCCAGCTGATTACGGTATCGATGCGTTGCTCAAAAGGCAGGTCTTCTTGATACGGCTTCCAAATGCTTGGCCGCATATTCTGGATAGGAGCTTCAGAGCCCACCCAATAAAAGGTTGCAGCTTTTACTCCTTGTTTTTCAGCTGTATTCCAAATGGGTTCTCCCTTGTAAAATTCTCCATCATATACCGCTTTTCTATTTCCGATCGAATACATTAAATTCCGATCGGTATCGATAAAGGTATTGTTAACAAGCCCGTTGTTATTGGGGTAAAGTCCGGTGGCAATGGCATAATGATTGGGGAAGGTTTTAGTAGGGAAAGAAGCTTGCATGCTTTTTGCTTTTACACCAATTTGCGCCATTTTATCAAAATTCGGTGTGCTGACAGAATCTGTATAGTCCCATCTAAATCCATCGAGTGATAGAATAACAAGATAAGGCTGCTCGTTTAAGGATGTTGTTTTTTTTTGACTGTTGCAAGCACTTAATAAGATGCTAATTGCTGCAAAAAGAAGCAGGTATTTTTTCATTTTTATGATTTTGAGCAAAAGTAAATATAATTCAGAATATGAAAGAGTTCAAAACGTTTGATAAAAATAAATTAATATAAAAAAGCCCGTTGAAAATTGATCCAACGGGCCTTTAAATAATTTAGGAATTATTTATTGTAGCACATAGTCGCCACCTTGTAGAATAACATACATGGTTAAGAATTGTGCGCCACCGTCGTATTTCAAATACGTAACGGCAAATTTCTGACCTTCAGCCATTCCTGGGAAATTATGTTTTAATAATCCGTTAAGAACATCTAAGATCATTTCATCTGTCCAATTGTAATCAAAATCCTGATAATTAATAAGTGTTGCCACGTTTCCGGCATACTTAACAGCATATTCAGCTGCAATCCAAGCATAATCTGCTCCGGTTAGCGTATATTTAATGGTATTGTCAGGAACCCATTTTGTACCATCGTGTCCAAATTGTAGCGTAGTGCTAATCGTCGACTCGAATCCAGTCCAAACACCATTGGTAACGGTATAAAGGTTACCGCGAGTTTGAGTTGCATGTGCAGAGCTTGAATAATACTTATAAATAACAATTAAACTAGCCTCTTCTTGAGCATAAGGATATTTAAGCGTTAAGAAGGTAGAAATATAATTATCTATTTCCATAGAGCTATCAAAGTTATTGTATTTTCCGGGCTCTCCAGAAGCAGTTCCCATAGCATCGTAGTCTTCTGTTGTTAATACGTACATATCTGTAGGTATAGCCCAACTGCTGCCATTGAATTTGTAATAAGTTTGGTATGTTTCTTTATCACCATCAATGGTTTCGCCTAAGATTTCATTAACCATAATATCAGCCCAAGTTGTAGCAACACGAACACCATCGATAGTAGCACTAGGTCCACCTGAACCTTGACGGATTCCCACTTTTGTAACTAATTTACCGGCATCACCTGTGTTAGTTGCTTCAGGAGTGGCTGGTTCTGTAGCTTCAGCTGTTGTTAATACATATAAATTAGATTCTCCATTATCAATATTGTAAGAAGCAACGAGAAGATAGGTTGTATTTAAGTCAAATTCAGTTGTGCCGTAAGTTAATGTACTTGAAGTAGCACCTATACCAAATAAAACTTTGCCTAAAAGGCTGCTCTTTGCACCAACTCTGGCTGTATATCCAAAAGACTCATCCATAAAATGTAAGAAATATGTTCCGGAACCAACAGATGATAAGTTTACAAGAGCGCTGCTATAAACAACGCCTGAAGAAATAGGTGAAAAAACGCTATTAACATCTTCTGATCCTGAGCTGCTTATTTCTATTGAACCTCCAATATCTGAAGAAGGATAATCTGTCATCGTTAAGCTTGAAGTAGCATACATCAATTCATTGGCAGCACCAGAATGGTTTGACCAGGTTCCGCCTGAAACCGTTGTTAAATCACCTGCTGTTGACCCATAATTAAAGTTCTCATCAAGCACATAGTTAGCAATTGTAGTTACAGTAGGTACTTCTGTATATTGTGTGTATTTAACTAATTCTACATCTCCGTCAGCTGCTGCAGGAAAATTAGCGGCAAGAACATCTGGAAGATAGTCAGCAGGATCTTTATCTGGATAGTATCCTTCGATGGAGCTTCCACTAGCAGCATAATCTGCTTTAGCTAATGTAAAAACATCAGCATAGGTGTAGTCACTTACACCGGGAGCTGATCCAACGTATAATTTATATCCAACAAGCACTCCTGAACCTTTTCCCCACACAGGGTATAGGCTACTCAAGAAAGATGGAAGCATTGTTTTGGCATCGGCTTCGCTGCTAAAACTTCCATAGGTTAATCCTAAATCGCTATAATCATCGTCGGTAAGTGTATAGGTAGCATCCCCCACAATTGGGTTAAGCTGAGCATCAACCTCAGCATTGATATCGTCCATTGGATTACAGGCTGTAGTAAAAACCAAGCCTATAAACGCAAATAAATATATAATTTTTTTCATCTTACTAAAAATATTTTATTTAAAAATTAATTTTTGCACTGATATTGAATGTTCTTCCAAACCCGTACCAAACTAAAGCAGTATCCCAGTTATTACTGTTTCCATCCAATGCATCAGCAATATACTCGGTATCAAACACGTTGTTTACGCGGCCAATAATGGTGGCATCGAATCCTCCAAAATTAAAGGCATATCTGATGCTGGCATCAAATAATCCATAGGCAGGAACTTTCCAAGGATCAGCAAGTCCTTCAACGGTTCTTTTTTCCGGATTGTAATCAGCGTATAAATTGGCATAATAGTTATAATCAACTGTGATATTGGTTTTAGGCATAATTTGGTAGTCAAAACCAAGAGCGGCAGTTGTTTGAGCTGCGTCAGATACTTTTACATCTTTAATGTATAGGTTGTAAGGATCGCCAACTGGTTGTTGATTTTCGTCGTAAACCTGAACGTTTTCTAAGTTATTATTCCATCTCCAGTCGCCAAGAGAAAGCATTCCGTAAGCAGAAAATTTCTTAGACGCTTTATAGGTGAAATCAATTTCGATACCTTGGTGAAGTGCATTAACACCCAATAAGTTAACGAAATTAAAAGTTCCGGCAACAGCACCAGGAATAAAGCGAGTAAATGTTCTGTCGTTCCATTGTGTGTTGTAAAGGTTTACGTTGGCAGCTAATTTTTCACCTCTGTACCCGTAACCTAATTCAAAACTGAATATTTTTTGGTTGGCAGCATTTGCATTGATGTGCTCATTATCATAACCTTGGAAAACAGCATCAAATCCTGCAGCTTTTTCAAAGTATCCAATATTGGCAAAAACATTATGCTTATCAGTAAGACGGTAATTTGCACCACCTTTAATACCAAAGCCCATAAAATTATATTTATCGGTAGTTTGTAGTGGATCAGTATCAAGATATTGGAAATAATCAACTCGTTGATAAGAAGTATTGGAAAGAGATCCTGAAATAAAGGC
The DNA here is from genome assembly GCA_016929955.1 of Bacteroidales bacterium. Taxonomy (GTDB): domain Bacteria; phylum Bacteroidota; class Bacteroidia; order Bacteroidales; family UBA12170; genus UBA12170. Next base: position 5,920 of record JAFGHU010000164.1, read on the forward strand.
AGAGATTTTGTCTTTATTGTACTCCATTTGCGTAAATAAACCTTGCCATCCTACATTACCATCGTTATAATAATTGTATTTATCACCTACTTGAAGTGCGGCATTAGGATTGTTAATATCGTCGTTGCTAAATACATAAGCTGCACCTAAAAGGTCGGTCACTTCATAAAAATGATGTCCAACATAATCTCTTAAGTCGATACCGGCAATTAAATCTAAATTCTCGCTTAATTCAGTATTGAATGTAGAAAGAACGCCATACCAAACGTGGTCGTTATGAGAAGCTCTTAACCAGGAAACAGCACCTTCAGCACCGGCAGCACGGTTAGTACTTACGATATTGTCGATATCCATAGGTTGGTCAAAATTACCCATTCTGATATCGAAAAGGCCGTTTTCACCACCTCTACCTCCACCACCACCGGTTCCGGTTGAGATGTATAAAGCTGTGGATAAGCTTGATTTATCACTAATAGTCCAGTAATGATTTAAAGAAGTTTGAGGTTTGAAATAGAAGTTATCTTCGACCTGAACAACGTTTCCGTCTCTTAAACCCCAGTCTGGGTTAAATCTCGCTCCGCTTTCGGCAGCAGCATAAGTTGAAATTAAATTTCTTGTTTGTCTTTGTCCGTGCTGTTGTTTTGCTCCAAACGAACTAAAAGATAAGGTGTGGTTTGGTCCAAAACTCTTAGAAATATTCACGAAAAAGTTGAATCCGTCAAATTGAGTTCCGTCGATATATCCGTCGCCTTTAGTTCTGGCGGCAGAAACAGTTGCGGCCCATCCATTTTCGTTTAAACCGGTTGAAACGGTAACGCCGTATTTTTGGTATCCGGAATTACCAATAGAAGTATAAACATTTCCGCCTTGTTCAACATCCGTTGTTTTGGTTACTACGTTTACTGTTCCTCCAATAGAAGGTACCGCTACTTTTGAAGCACCTAAACCACGCTGAACCTGCATAGTACGGGTAACGTCTGATAAACCGGCCCAGTTCGACCAATAAACCCAACCGTTTTCCATATCATTAACAGGAACACCATTAATCATAACAGCAACGTTAGCAGAGTTAAATCCACGAAGGTTCATTCTACCGTCACCAAATCCTCCACCTGATTTTGTAGCATATACGCCGGGAGTTGATTTTAAGATTTCAGGAAATTCCTGAGAACCGAGTTTATCTTCAATTAATTGGGAACTAACAGAAGATATTGCTACCGGTGTTTTTCTGTCGATAGCAAGAGAAGCAAATACACTTACTTCATTTAAACCAACTTGACTACTAACTAAAGCAATTGTTCCTAAATCAACGGTTTTGCCCTCTTGAACATCTATGTTAAATTCTTGAGGAACAAAGCCAATAAATTGGATAACAATGGTTTGTGAGCCTGCTGGCACACTTAGGTTGAAGGTTCCGGATAATCCGGTTGAAACACCCGTTGTAGTTCCTTTCACAACTACAGAAGCTCCGAGAAGAGTTTCGCTGTTGTCAGCATCTACTACTGTACCTTTAACAAACCCTTGAGCCATAGCGGTACCCATAAAAAAGGTAAGTGCTACGACAAGAGTCATTTTTTGCAACAAATTTCTCATAATTTTCTAGTTTTGATTACTTTTTTTAAAGTTTAATTAGCTAAAGTACTAAAATAAATTTAACAATTATTAACTGTTGAAAACATGTTAAAACATTTTATTGCTCAACATTATTTACGATGCAAAAAAAGGGCTTTTTACCGTGCTGACACCAGCTATTAAAGTTAATTTAATCTTAATATTTTAAGCTATTTTAACAATTAATTTAATGGAAATCTTGAGCGTTGATTAATAAATAAAACAACGAAATTAAGAGAAAGAGAAATTGACTTGGATTTGGTTTTTTGCTAACAATTTGTTTATCAGCATACAACTGAATGGACGGAAATTTCCCTACGTTTAAGCCGCGTAAATCTAAAAGCAAAATTTTAGTAACAAAGACTTGTTATTGGACTAAATTTTCGAGCTGCGCTTTAATCAATTCCATTTTTTGCATAGCGTCAGCTTGTTTTTTTCGTTCCAGATCGACCACTTTTTCGGGGGCGTTATTAACAAATCTTTCGTTAGCTAGTTTTTTTTCAATGGATTTTGCAAAACCTTGAAGATAGTTTAACTCGTCTTCAAGTTTTTTAATTTCTGCTTCAATATCTATAGTATCGCCAATAGGGACAAAAAATTCGTTGGCATCAACCATAAATCCTAAACTTGATTCCGGTTTTTTATCCGTATTTTCCAAACGCGACAGATTGCCTAATTTTAGGATAATGGATAGAAAATCTGTATTCAAATCACCCTTATAAAACAATTCGAGTTTTTCTTTATTTGGGATGTTTTTTTCTATTCTTATTTTCCTTATTTGATTGATGATATCCGAAGCCGTTGCATAGTTTGTTAAGTAAGACTCTTCAAATTTCGATGCTTTAGGGAATTCAGTTAACATCAAGCTCTCATCTACTTTGCGTTCCTGGAGCAAATGCCAGATTTCTTCGGTAAGAAAAGGCATAAAAGGATGTAAAATCTTCATCAGCTTTTCGAAATACGAAATCGTGTCAATATAGGTTTTCTCATCAATCGGCGACTGATAAGCAGGTTTGATTATTTCTAAATAATTCGAGCAAAAATCGTCCCAAATTAAGCGGTAACTACTCATCAACGCATCGGATAAACGGTATTTTTCAAAATGATCTTCAATTGTAGCAATACTTTCGTTGATGCGTGCTTCCATCCATTGAATGCCTTTTGCTGCATACTCGGGCTGTTCAATCTTAGCGATTTCCCAGCCTTTTACCAAGCGTAAAGCATTCCAGATTTTATTGCTAAAATTTCGTCCTTGTTCACAAAGGGCTTCGTCAAAAGGCAAATCGTTTCCGGCAGGAGAGGTGAGGAGCATTCCAACTCGAACACCATCGGCACCATATTCGTTGATGAGTTGAATAGGATCGGGAGAATTTCCCAATGATTTCGACATTTTTCGGCCTAAATGATCCCGAACGATACCTGTAAAATAAACATTTTTAAAGGGAATCTCTTTTCGGTATTCCAATCCGCTCATAATCATACGTGCCACCCAGAAAAATAAAATTTCTGGTGCCGTTACTAAATCGTTGGTGGGATAATAATAGTTGATTTCCTTATTGTCGGGATTACGAATGCCATCAAAAACAGAAATTGGCCATAACCACGACGAAAACCAAGTGTCCAAAACATCTTCGTCTTGTTTTAAATCACTTAGTTTGAGATCTTTTAATTCCGGATAATTGGCTTTTGCCATTTGAAGCGCTTGCTCGGCCGATTTTGCAACGACCATTTCGTTGTTTGGAAGGTAATAAACGGGAATCCGTTGTCCCCACCACAATTGACGAGAAATACACCAGTCTTTTACATTTTCCATCCAATGTTTGTAAGTGTTTTTCACTTTTGGAGGATGAAATTGTATAGTGTCGTCCATAACGATTTCTAGAGCCGGTTTTGCCAAATCTTCCATCTTCATAAACCATTGTAAAGATAGTTTGGGCTCAATCACTTCATCCGTGCGTTCAGAAAATCCTACTTTGTTTGTATAGTCTTCAATTTTAACTAAAAAACCTTTTTCTTCCAGCTCTTTCGAAATCTCTTTACGAACAACAAAACGATCTTTACCAATATAAAGTTCGGCTGCTTCGTTCAGTGTTCCATTATCGTTAAATATATCAATGGTATCAAGTCGGTATTTAAGGCCTAAATTATAATCGTTAATATCGTGGGCAGGTGTAATTTTTAAACATCCGGTTCCAAATTCACGATCTACATACTCATCTTCTATAATAGGAATAGAGCGATTGATAAGCGGAACCAAGACGCGTTTTCCTTTTAAATGTGCAAAACGATCATCTTCAGGATGAATACAAACGGCAGTATCGCCCAAAATAGTTTCCGGACGTGTAGTCGCAATAGTTACCCATTGGTCTTTTTCGCCTTCAACAGGATAACGCAAATAATAAAGTTTCGATTTTATTTCTTTATGGATAACTTCTTCGTCGGATAAAGCGGTAAGTGCTTTTGGATCCCAATTTACCATTCGAACGCCACGATAGATATAGCCTTTATTGTATAAATCGATAAATACGTCGATAACAGCATCGTATAGATCGGGATCCATCGTAAATTTGGTTCTGTCCCAATCGCAGCTGGCGCCTAATTTTTTTAGTTGCTCGAGAATAATTCCCCCATGTTTTTCTTTCCATTCCCAAGCGTGCTCTAAAAATTTATCACGACTTAAAGTCGATTTTTCAATACCTTGGTTTTTTAAATGGCCAACTACTTTTGCTTCGGTAGCAATAGAAGCGTGGTCGGTTCCCGGAACCCAACAGGCATTTTTTCCTTGCATACGCGCCTTGCGCACCAAAACATCCTGAATGGTATTGTTGAGCATATGACCCATATGCAATACACCGGTAACGTTTGGAGGAGGGATTACAACCGTGTAGGGTTCGCGCTCATCGGGCTCAGAATGAAAGTAATTTTTGTCGAGCCAAAATTTATACCATTTTTCTTCAATTTCTTGAGGGCTATATCTTGAAGGAATTTCCATGAATATTCAAATTTATTTTGAAGCGCAAAAGTAAGCATTTTTTGCATTTTGCAAAGCGAAGTTTAACGAAATCAAATCAATAAGACCGAACGTTTAATGCTTCGCGCAGGCTCTTGCCAAACAGCATAAATACTAAAACAAGCATAAGTATGGCAAAGCCCGGAAATAGGGCGAGATAGGAAGAGTCGAAAAACAGGGTGCTGTAATTTTCGCGAATCATACTTCCCCAACTTGGAACAGGAGGCGGAATGCCCAAACCTAAAAAACTCAGCCCGGCTTCGACTAATATAGCACTAGCAAGATTAGCTGCAGAAATAACAATTACAGGCGCTATAGTGTTGGGAAGCAAATGATAAAAGATAATGCGGGTATGCGAATAGCCGAGGGCTTTTGCCGCTTCGATATATTCTTGATTTTTAAAGCTGATGATTTGTCCGCGCACTACGCGTGCAATTTCTACCCACATGCTCAGTCCTATCGCAATAAAAACCTGCCAAAAACCTTTGCCTAAAGCAAAAGTAATGGCGATTATCAAGAGCAAAGAGGGTAGCGACCAAACCACATTAATCAACCATAGTATCAAATGATCTGTTTTTCCGCCAAAATAGCCGGCGATAGCGCCCAGAAATGTGCCAATTATCAATGCTATAA
>JAFGHU010000165.1 GCA_016929955.1 Bacteroidales bacterium
AACGCTGCATAACACAGTATATGCTCCATAGGGGTTTCAGAGGTATGCCAAGTGCATCACTCGCTGGCAAGGTTCTTATCGGTGGAAAGGAAGCGTCCACGAAATCCCCCACGAAGCATATACCCCGCTCGCGCGCGTTTGTAACGCGTGCCATAAAACGATATCAATCTAAAAGAAAAGCCTTACAACCGAGCATTTATTGTTTTAAAATAATTTTGGGTTTCGTTTACCCAGCAGTTCCTACAAAATCAAAAGCACTTATGACTCTGGTTTAATTGCCTATTTGTATACAATTTTCATTATTCTAAATTTTCTATCTTTGAGAAGGCCTTTGTGCTTTTGTATTTATTGAGTCATAATGCCGCATTAAATCAAAATTTAAAAATCGATATGTTTAAAAACACTCTTCTTTCTCCATTTCAAAAGTTTGTTAAAGCAGAAAGCTTTTCCGGAATGCTGCTTTTTGGCGCAACAATTATTGCCTTAATCTGGGCAAATTCATCCTATGGGAACTTTTACGAAAGCATCTGGCAATACAAATTTGGAATCTCTTTTCAGGATTTTGAACTTAAAAAGCCATTGATTCTTTGGATTAATGATGGCTTAATGGCCATTTTCTTCTTCTTGATTGGTTTGGAACTCAAAAGAGAATTATTGGTTGGAGAAATAAACACCCTGAAAAAAGCAAGCTTTCCCTTTGTTGCTGCCTTAGGGGGCGTTTTGGTCCCAATCGGGCTGTATTTATTTTTAAATCAGAATCCGGATACCGCAAAAGGTTGGGGAATCCCAATGGCAACCGATATTGCTTTTGCATTGGCCGTTTTAAGTACACTGGGGAAAAGGGTCCCTTTGAGTCTTAAAATATTTCTAACTGCTTTTGCCATTATTGATGATATTGCTGCCGTGCTTGTGATTGCCCTTTTTTATAGCGTAAGCATTCATTGGATGTATATTCTTTATGGAATCATTCTTATAGCCATCTTGGGATTCCTTTATCACAAAACAAGATTTTCATTTACAATAGGAATTGTTTTTGCAATTGTCATTTGGTTTTTATTCTTAAAATCAGGGATCCATCCTACAATTGCCGGTGTTCTTTTGGCATTTACAATTCCGATAAAAAAACGAATCGATATAAAATCATTTTCAAACCATCTCACTTCAATTTCCAAAGATATTGTCAATGTATCCGATGAGGACAAAAAACATTTACTCACCGAAGATGAAATGAAATGCATCGACAATTTAGATGATTTAATTTTCGAAGCCCAATCACCATTGCAACATCTTGAACGAAAATCACATAGCTGGATTTCTTATTTTATCTTACCCGTTTTTGCTTTTGCAAATGCAGGAGTTGTAATTAACACCAGTTTTAATTTTGATTTTTCATTGATGACAACGATAGCAATTAGTTTGTTTGCAGGCAAATTCGTTGGGGTTGCTTTGTTTTCCTATTTAGGGGTGAGATTCAAACTAACAGAACTCCCATCAGGCGTAAACTTTAAGCAAATAGTAGGAATTGCAGCAATTGCAGGTGTAGGATTTACAATGTCCATTTTTATTGATAATCTGGCTTTTAACGGCGATTTAATAAGTATAAACTCCGCAAAAGTGGGTATTATTATCGGTTCAGTTATTTCGGGAATGTTAGGATATGCCATTTTACGATTCACAGGAAAAACAACAATAGAAAATAATTAACTATTGAAGGAAAGTCAGAACTCAAGAATATTAACAAGATGAAAAAGATATTCATTTAAACTATTAAATTTATGTTCTGTCAACGGAGAATAAAGCCAAACCGTTCTCAACAATATTATCAGACCACTCAAACAGCAAACACAAACAAATGCCCGACTTTGTAGCATCAAAAAACATAAATTATGACAAAGAATACAGAATTGCTTCCAAAACAACAAGAAGAATTCCTCAATACGCTAAAGGTCCGTTTTGAGAAAAACATGAACCGTCATAAAGATATTGACTGGACAAAAGTGGAAGCCAAACTAAAAGCAAATCCTCAAAAATCAGGATCGCTTTATCAAATGGAAGAAACAGGCGGGGAACCCGATTTGGTAGCTTACGATAAAAAAACAGACGAATACATTTTTTACGATTGTTCTGAGGAAAGTCCCAAAGGTCGCCGAAGCGTTTGTTACGACCAGGAAGCGCTCGATTCAAGAAAAGAACACAAACCAAAAAACAGTGCCGTTGGGATGGCTTTCGAAATGGGGATTGAGCTGTTAAGCGAAGAGCAATATCGCAAACTGCAGCAAATTGGAAGCTTTGATACAAAAACTTCCAGTTGGATTGCAACCCCAACTGAAATCAGAAAACTTGGCGGCGCCATCTTTGCTGATTGGCGTTACGGAAGAGTATTCGTTTATCACAACGGAGCCGAATCCTATTATGCTCAAAGGGGTTTCCGTGGCTTGCTTAAGGTCTGATGGCAAAAAATACCCATCATATAACAACACGCAAACAACTTTGAATAAGTAAGAAGTGATAAAAATACATGCCGGAGCAGCATCAAATATCACACCCCGATCGCGCACATTCTAAATACATAAACAAACTTCCTTTCATTTTAAATTTTCTATCTTTGAGATAGCATTTAAACATTTAGGATAGACTGTTAGGTTCCAACATCAGAATAATGATTAATTTCTGATGCCTACAATAAAATAGAAATTGATAATGGAAAATTTTACGCTTAGCTATGATATTACGATTCGTTACTTCGACATCGATGCAAATAATCACGTAAATAATTCGGTGTATTTCACCTACATGGAAGAAGCACGTACCCATTTATTGCTTGAGCAATTTCTAAAATGCAATGAAGAAGGAATGTATTTTGTAGTAACGGATGCAACATGCAAGTATAAAAAACCAATTACATTGCTTGACAAGTTATCGATCAAGATCACAATCGAAAATATACAAGGAGCCTCCTTCGAAATAAAATATGCGTTTGTCAACCCTTCCGGACAGTTATATGCAGAGGGCAAAACACGATTAGCTTGTGTTGAGAATACAACTCAAAGATTGGTTCGCTTGCCAGAAGAGGTTAAAGATTATCTCTTGAAATTGAGCATTTAAACAGACCGTTTACGAAGTTCTGCCTTGAACTCCGGATATCATCCATCTTGTTTTTAACCCAGATAACCAATTCGGGCAGTTCCATTTCGTATCGGACAATGCTCTAAATTGTTATATTTTCTATAATTTTTTGCATTCACAGCTGGTTGAGTTATAACTTTACTATCTTTAAAGTATGATCTTGCATCTCCGTAAGCTATTGATTATTAATTACCTGCTATTTATCTTTAACTTACAAAAAAGAAAGTAATCTACTTTGTAATAGCAATTCGTGATTGGTTATTAACTAAAATTATATAAAGATGAAAATTGGAGTCACAGGGGCGACTGGACATCTTGGTCGCCTGGTAATAAAAAAACTGAAGGAAAAAACATCCGCAAATAACATTGTTGCATTGGTTCGTTCTCCGCAGAAAGCAACGGATTTAGGTGTTGAAATACGCGCATTTGACTATGATAAGCCGGAAGCATTAACTGCAGCTTTGGCTGGGATTGATAAATTGTTGTTGATTTCCGGAAGCGAAGTTGGAAAGCGCATTGTACAACATACAAATTCAATTGAAGCTGCACAGAATGCCGGAGTAAAGTTAATTGCTTATACCAGCTTGCTCAGAGCCGATACCTCATCGTTGAGCCTGGCAGGTGAACATGTCGCTACAGAAGCACTTATAAAAGAATCGGGAATTCCGTTTGTACTGTTGCGCCACGGCTGGTACACCGAAAATTATACCGCATCGCTGGCTAATGTTATTGCTTTGGGGACTTTGTATGGTTGTTCAGGTAACGGAAAAGCTTCGGCTGCAACCCGCGAAGACTATGCCGAAGGCGCCGTAGCCGTTCTAACAACCGAAGGACACGAGGGAAAAGTTTACGAGTTTGCCGGAGATGAAGCTTTTACTATGAGTGATTTTGCTGCAGAAATTTCGCGCCAGACCGGAAAAAATATTCCCTATGTAAATTTACCCGAAAAAGAATTTACACAAGCCCTTGTAAAAGCAGGCTTGCCCGAAGCTGCTGCCCAATTCTATGCCGGAACCCATATTTCCACAGAAAAAGGAGATTTATTTGATGCCGGTCATCAACTTTCAAAACTGATTGGAAGACCTACAACATCATTGAGCAAAGCCATTTCCGCTGTTTTATAACAAAGGAAAAAATTTGCCTTATACGAAAGGGTGCAAATTTTGAAATATAAATTTGTACCTTTTTTTTGCTAAAAAGTGCTTTAAAAATAAAGTTTAGCTCCATTAGATAGTTGGCAGATATTTTTCCTTTATTTCCAAAAAGGTTATGGTATTCAAAACCATATCATTTAATCATTTCTTATTTTTATTGTGTTCTTAAATAATTACCTTTGGATTATATAAACGCACTACTTAAAATTCAACCTCATGAAATTAGAAAAGATCTTAGACAAACTTGGTTCGATTGAAAAAAACTCCTTCATTAAAATTATTGATAATATCATTTCTAAATCACCAAAAAACAGCAAAGAGATAGAAAGAATTTTGAGCTCGACTGACAAAGGGCTTAAATCTGTTGATAGTCAAAATATATCAAATATATTTGCGCTTATTTCTGACGATTTTTTAAAGCACATAAATAGTGAATTTCAGGAAACATCATCCCAATTAGACATTTTAATTGACATTATCATTCGCGATGGAAATTGCATCATGAAACAGGATTGGTTCTCTCGACTATACGAAAGGGAAATCAAGAATTTAAAAGCACGAATAAAAACGTTAAATCTGGAATTTGAAAATGGAAAATCAGATTTAGATGAAGCGAGAAAGCGAGATTATAAAATTTACAAATCATGTTTGTCAACTGCTTTCAATAATGATTTAGACCATAATCGCGAAGCTAAAATTACATCCGACGAGTTATCCATAATCTTAACACTTTCTAAACAGCTCGAACTTTCGCAAGAAGAAATAAAACTGATTAATTATTCCATTCTCCCAATTAAAAATGTCCCCATCCTTGAAGTAATCAACAGCCTAAAAAACATTGGGGTAATTTTTTTCTCAAAAAAAGACAATACGATTTATATTGCTGATGAAATGGTAAGACTGCTAAGAAAGCTTAGAAAGAAAGAAGTTGCCGATAAGTTTTATAGAAGAACTTTAAATTTATTACGAGAACCCATAATAAATCAAATTTCAAAAAGACACAATATTGACAGAAAACTTCCTTTTGATCAAAAAATTGAAGAGATAATAAAAGAAGGTGTTTCGTTTACTACATTTCTTTCTACAGAAATTTACAAAGAGGGAACCACGCTTAATGAAAAGAAAAAGATTCTTAATGAACTTTGCGAAAATAGCTTAAACATTAAAAACTTAAAAGGAAGTACTCTTGAGGATAAAATAAAAAGTCTAATCGAATATTTTAAAAGTGTAGAAAAAGACGAGAAAGTGGGGATTTCATTAGACGGGTTTGAAAAAATGCTAGCTGAGCTTAATCTATCAATACCAAACTTAAACAAGCAGTTAAAGGACCAGTTTGAGTTACAGGAAGAATTTGTTTTAAAAGCCGATTTCCTACTCGATTACAATATTAAACCCAGAGATATTTTAGATTTAATAGTTAAAGCTGATCTAACTAAATTCATAAAGGACAATGGGATAAAACAAAGAGGAGATGATATCTTAAACATTCTAGAGCATTATAAAGATGTCGAAAACTTATACCTTGAGAATTATGAAAATGTTGCTTATCGAAATCTCAACGATTTAAAAGAGAATGGTATATCTATAAAAGAGAGTGAATTGGGATTGAAATTTGAAGAATTGACTAAAATTCTATTTTTAAGATTGGGATTTAATGTCGATGAAAAATTAAAGAAACAACTAAACACTAAAAAGGATATGATTGACATCCTTTTTAATATGGGAAACAACGAAGTAATTATTGTTGAGTGTAAAACAAGCAAGGAGCATTCTTATAATAAATTTAGTGCTGTTTCCCGTCAACTTAAATCCTATCAAAATTTAGCATTAAAAAATGATTTTAGAATTTTAAAAATACTGTTAATTGCACCGGAGTTTAGTGATGATTTTGTAACCGATTGCGAAATGGATACTGAAATGAATATATCATTAATAACAGCTGCATCCTTATTGAAAATCTATGAAGCATTTAAAAATTCTAAATATCAGGTATTCCCTCATGTTTTATTCCGCGATATTGTAATAAACGAAGATCGAATTTTAAAAGCAATCAGTAAATAAGCACTGATCGACTCCGATAGCGCGCGTTTGTAACGCGTGCCTTGTTATAACAGAAATATCAAAACATAAAGAAGTTTGATTTATCACGCGTTGCAAACGC
>JAFGHU010000166.1 GCA_016929955.1 Bacteroidales bacterium
CTGATAGGCTGCTGCAATATGCATCAATCCGGTATCGCCGGTAATCACCAAATCGGCATCGCGAATAAAGGCAGCCGACTGATTTAAACTAAACGATCCGCAAGCATTAAATACAGGCCGCTTTAATCTGATATTTTGCAATTTTTCGGCAAGGTCGATTTCGGTTTTCCCTCCTAAGAGTAAAATAGGCAAAGGTGACAGGCGAGCCATTTCTTCCCACTTTTCGAAAGGGATTTTTTTAGTGGAATAGGTTCCGGCTAAAGCAAAAACCACAAAACCCGAGGCAAAAGATCTGGGCAATAGATCCATTAGGTCTTTATTTTCTTCTCCTTCGAAATAATCCAAGCCTAAAAAATCGTTCTTAACACCCAAAGGTTTTAGGGCATCGAAATAGCGATCGACAATATGTTTTTTTGGTAAACGGTTTATTTTGAAATTCACCAAAAGCCATTTCTCCAAATTCAATTTATTAAAGCTATAACTTTTAACACCAAGTCTGTTTTTAACTAAGTGACTTCTTAAATTTTTGTGCAAATCAATAATCAGATCAAACTTTTCTGCTTTTAAATCAGGAAGAAGCGCTTTCCATTCTTTTTCAAAACCGTGAATTTTAGTCAAGTACGGATTGTTTTCCAGTATATTTACAAAGTGCTTTTTGGTTAAAAAATGCAGCTCTACATCCGGAATTTGTTTTCTTAATGCACGAATAACAGGAGTGGTTAAAACCAAATCGCCAATGGAACTAAATCGTATGAGCAGAATCTTTTTCAAGCTTTTTTTACAAAACTACTTTAATATCTTCTATTCTTCACCATATTTGTAGCGCAAATTACCAACACTATGAAGACAAAAACCACAAGCCTTTTCGCCATTCATCTTGCTGTTTTACTTTTTGGTTTTGCCGGATTATTTGGAAAATGGGTCGATTTACCCGCCAGCCTTATCGTGTTTGGGCGCGTTTTTTTCGCAGCTCTTTTTCTGTTTTTATATATGGTGGCAACTAAAAAATCTTTTCGGGTAATCCATAGCAGAGATTTTCTTTTTCTCTTTTTAGCCGGAGCTTTATTGGCTTTTCACTGGTTTACTTTTTTTTACTCCATTCAAATATCAAGCGTAGCCATAGGAATTTTGGGTGTTTCTACTTTTTCCATCTTCAGTGCTTTGCTCGAAGCTTTGTTTTTTAAAGAAAAGTTCTGCTATAAAAATCTGATTCCCGCCTTTTTAAGTGTGCTTGGTATTTATATTATTTTGCCGGAATTCAGTTTTGAAAATAAAATTACACAAGGCTTATTTTGGGCTATTATCTCAGGTTTGGCCTTTGCCATTATTTCGCTTTTAAACCGAAAACAAGTTCAAAAATACAGCGGCAGTTTAGTTGCTTTTTATCAAGATTTAAGTGCAACTTTTGTATTAATTCCGGTTCTTTTTTTCGTCGATTATCAGTTAACCTGGACAGGAATCAGTCAATTGATTATGCTGGGTGGAATTTTTACAGCTATTGCACATACTTTATTTATTACCGGATTAAGTACCATAAAAGTGCATCAAGCCAGTGTAATAGCAAACATGGAACCTGTTTATGGAATTGTCTTTGCTTTTTTTCTACTCAACGAATCGCCAAGTTTAAATGTTTTACTCGGCGGTGCCATAATTGTGGGGATGGCTTTTTGGGTAAGCTTAAGTAAAAAATAAACTATTGCTGGAGATTAATAGGTTTTTGTCATATTATCAGGAATAGCCAAAATAAAATCCCCTTTATTCAGGTTATTTTCTTCCAATTCCGAAATGTCTTTTTGCTCAACGCTGCTGATAGTCAGAATCTTCAAGTTTGGGTTTTCCTGAAGAAGATACCAAACAATGCCTTGAAAATCGTCTGAATGATAAGAGCCATTATAATGCAAAAACAGCTTCCCTTCCGTCCAATTTTCTAAGATAAACCTAGCCATAGTGGCATCTTTTATGGCTTGTGCTTTTGGGATATTTTCATTGGCATGAGGCATATCCTTCATCATTTCCATCATATTTTTATAGCCAGACAAATCTCCATCGTATTCGATTGGGAGCGGAGCCATATACTTTTTAGCTTCTGATGAAATACTATCCAAGCCTTCCAATCCTTTTGAGCTAACCAAGGCGGCATAACGGCGTGGAATATTAGTAGCAACAAATTGCAGCTTATGCTCTTTGGCAAATTCGAGCAAGGGCTTATAATCGGTTTTGTAATTCTTCCACAAGCGTGCTTCTTGTTCAAAATTCGACTGTTTGATATCGGCATTAAAATACTCATCAATCAAAAGCTGATTGTCGGATTCAAACATTTCAGCCCCTAAAACTAAGTTTTGGCCTTTTATGTCGAAAAGATCTTGGGTAATTTCAAGCTGCAACCAATGCCCTATGGGATTGTTATGCTGTTCTCCAAAAAATACAATATCAGCATCTTGCAAAGCCTTTAGCATTTTTTCAAATTTTACGGCCTTCCCCTCTTTTGTAAATAATTGATAAGCAGGCTTATCTGATTTAAAAGCGGTAGCAACGACTAAGACAATAGCTAAGATGCTGATCTTTATATTTTTCATTTTATCGGTATTTATTCTTTTATTTCGGCGGCTTCCATTAAAACATCATAGAAATAGCCATAACCAAAATCTTTATCAACGGCAATTTTTCCTTCAAAAGTTAAGACATCTCCAACTTCTACAACACTACTCGAAGTTATTGTTAAATCATATTTTCCGTCAAAAGCAGTACCGTCTTGAATATGTATCCAATTTGTATTCATTATTTCAGGACTAAATTTAACCACTTGGCCGCGAACACGAACGGTTTTCCCCTGATAATCTTCTTTGTGCTCAAATAACTGCTGTATGCTAATTGCATCAGCCGGAACTTCTATTTCTATTTCTAGTCGGTCGGTAGTTACTTTTCCACTGGGCTTATTCATGATGCGGTTAGAAGGAGTAACTAAATCATCTGCATTTTTAGAGACTTTTGAAAGAAACACTATTTCTTCGAATGGACGATCGAGTTCTTTACTGTAGAAATCCTTCATTACTAAGGGGTCGGTAAAATAAAATACTTCGCCTTCATTTACTTCCTGATCGGAAACGGCAAACCATTTTAACTCTCCATCCTGATCGCCGAGAATATATACGTATCCTCCGGCAGGCATAGATTCTTTAACCGTAAAACTTTGGTATTCATTAGCAATTTCGCCGTTTTGGCTTGCTTTTTTAGGATCATTTTTACAACTACCCATAAGCATCAGCAGCATGGATAAAAAAAGTAGTCTTTTCATATTATTTTTTTTTCAAAGTAAAGAAAATTTCATTAAAACAACTGTTAACAAAATGATAAACTTGGCAGAAAGATTAGCAGCTCAATTCCTCTATTTAAGTAATCGAGCCATCCTAAAATCGCACCCAATCACTTGGTCATCGCAATCAAAATTACAGAATAATAGCAAACTAAAAGCGTTTTCGTAAATTCAAATAAATTCGATTGTATTGATTGTCTGTTTCAAAAACGCCTTCATAACTGGCAGATAAATTCAGGTTTTTTACTATATTCCATTGTATGTTTAACTCCGCAATATTTTGATTTAGTGGAATAGTACTGTTTACAAAATCGTAATTTACATTTCTGTAGTTTAAACCCATATTCCA